>WJMF01000103.1 GCA_014728085.1 Candidatus Zhuqueibacterota bacterium | reverse complement strand
CGACATCGGCAGAGATAAGCAGATTGGGAATACCGCTATAGGCAAAACCGGCACCGACCTTCGTGGGGAGCGGAAGATCGGTTTCGACCTCTTGTCCCTCTGCAAGGGTATTGGTTCCGCCGGAATAGTAATTCAGCAACATGCCGTATTCCTGCATGGAGAGTTGTCCGGCAGCCAGCATGGCATCAAAGATCGGCTTGATACCTTGCATGATCGTGGCATTGGCAACGGGATGATTGGAAAAATAGGTTTTGGCGTTGATTGTTCCTTCCATCGGGACATCGCCATAGTACTGAAAGGAGGCGCCGAGACTCAGATGTTCGGTCGGTTTGAACATCACACCGAGATTGGCGCCAAAGCCCATGCCATCGCCTTCGAGATGCGTATCCGTGATCATGTGGTCATAAGGTGAATAGAGCGCATCTGCGGGCAAATTGGCTGCTGCCGTGGCCAGATCGGGATTAAAGATATATGGATTTGGAGTAAAATTCGGTTTTCGAATCATGATATCCGCCATGATAATGGAGACACCCAATCCGACTGAAAACTGATCGTTCAGTTTAAAAGCAACGGTGGGATGAATATCGATGATTTTGAGATCATCTTCCCATTCAAATTCCGGGTAAGCGTTGTTGTAGGTGCTGGTATTGAGCAGATCCCATTCGGCTCCCAAACCGAAAGGCGCCCAAACACCGACACCATAGGTTACCTTGCCGGTACCGAACATAACACCAGCGGCCGGTATGAGAAAGGATTTGGGTTCGTTTTCAATTTTTTGGCCATAGGTACCGCTAAAGGGCATGTTGGCAAGGTTGGCTATCGTGTACCCTGCCACCGGTCTGATAAATTCGAGCGAAAAACCGGCAGCCAGTCCTTCGGAAAAAGCGATCCCGGCGGGATTCCAGTACATACCGCTCCAGTCGTTTGAGATTGCGCGATAATTACCGCCCAGTGATTGCGCCCGGGCCCCAATACCACTCAGTTCGACGCCGGCACTGAATGCCAAACCAACGCTCAAAAAAACCAGCAAACATACGGCAAGTATCCTGTTCATTTTTTCTCCTCTCATATTGGTTTAGTACGTTGGATGAATTTTAGTGAAAAATTTCGGTTTTGTCAACCTTTATTTTGAATCCGGTTCATTTTCATGTTGATAGTTATTTTTATTTTTTGTTTATTTTGAAGAGTTAAATACAGGGGTACCAAAATGAAAAATTCAAAGCGGGAAAAGATTCTAAAAGCGGCAATAAAGATTTTTGCCAGAGATGGTTTTTTCAACGCCAAAGTCGAAGATATCGCCCGGCAGGCCGGAGTGGCGACCGGAACAACTTATCTCTATTTCAAGAACAAGGATGATTTGCTGATATCTATCTTTGAAGAAGAAATGATGCCGATTATCAAAAGTGCCGAAGACGCGATAGGTGCAGCCGATA
Organism: Candidatus Zhuqueibacterota bacterium; assembly: GCA_014728085.1. Taxonomy (GTDB): domain Bacteria; phylum Zhuqueibacterota; class Zhuqueibacteria; order Residuimicrobiales; family Oceaniaggregativiventaceae; genus Oceaniaggregativivens_A. The sequence goes on along the minus strand of WJMF01000103.1, from coordinate 97,227 downwards.
TGCCGGATGGAGAATTACGCGCTTTTATCGCTCACCATCTGCAGCTTGTGGAGGAGAACGCCGATATGGCCCATCTCCTGCAGGTCGAATTGCGGCAAAGCAGCAAGTTTCTGGTAAATTATTCGGGAACCAAATTCAAGGAGTATCTCGATCTGATTTCTGATATCTTGAAAAAGGGACAGAGCGGCGGTTATTTTAAGGAAGAAATCAACTCTACTCTCTTTAAACAAATCGTCTTCGGCGCTGTTGATCAAATTTCCACAAACTGGACCATCTCAAAAACCCGCAAGATCAGTCTTAAAACCAGTGCTGATCAGATTTGTATGGTCATATTGGACGGCGTTTTAAAGCATTCATAAAACTGTTCAGGGTTACAGCTTTGGGGAAAAGTCTTTTTAATCATTTCAAGCAGGGGCCGCATCTTCCTTAATTGATTAATTCTATAAATGCATATATTCAATTTACTTAGGAAAAATCGGCGAAAAGAAAATCTTGCTTTCAAGAGCTAAAACATTTATATTGGCATGTGTTTTTACAACTGAAACGAGATAAAGCGATACTGGCGCCACTTGCCGGGTGGACGGATACCGTTTTTCGTCGCTTGTGCAAGCGTTTCGGCGCTTCTGTTGTTTATAGTGAAATGGTCAGTGCCGAAGGAATTGTTTACCGGAAAAGCAAAACGCTGGCTTTGTGTTCTTTTACAGATAGCGAAAGACCCATTGGCATTCAGATATTCGGCAATGAACCGGATCATATGTTACAGGCGGCCGTATGGCTGCAGCAACAACGTCCGGATTTTATCGATATCAATTTTTGTTGTCCGGTCGCAAAGGTGGTTAAAAGAGGCGCCGGCGCTGCTTTGCTTCGGGAACCTGAAAAAATGGTTGCTATTGTCAGAGCGGTCAAGCAGGTTGTTTCGATTCCGGTGACGGCCAAAATTCGCATGGGATGGCAGGATAATCAGACCGTTAAGATCGCCGGAGCGTTGGAGCAGGCGGGTATCGATGCTTTAACGATTCATCCCAGAACGAGGCAAATGGGGTTTTCAGGCGATGCAGAGTGGAGTGTGATCGCGGAAATCGTCAATGCCGTCTCTGTACCGGTTATCGGCAACGGTGATATTCGAACGCCGGAACACGCAAGGCAAATGCTGGATCGAACCGGGTGCAATGCAGTGATGGTGGGGCGTGCTGCCATGGGAAATCCATGGATCTTTGAACAAATTTCGAGTTACTTAACCTCGGGAACGGTTCTTTCGCCTCCGTCTGTTAAAGCGAGAATAGAGGTTTGCCTGCAACACGTTGAAGGGACAGTAGAGTTGTACGGAGAAAAGCGTGCCCTTTTTATTTTGAGGAAACAGATCATTAAATACTTGCAAGGCTTGCCTTTTATTTCAGATTACCGTCCCGGCTTTTTCGCCTGCCGCTCGGCAGCACAGCTGGTACAACGGATTGCGCAGTATGACGAGTTTTTGCAAAAATATAATGAATCCGGATTGAGCAAGGATCAAGGATAACCTGAAGGAGGCGTGAATGAAACCGATCAATGTTTTGATTATGGGAGCCGCGGGGCGGGACTTTCATAATTTTAATACTTATTTTAGAAATAATAGCAGATACAGGGTCGTGGCGTTCACCGCCACCCAAATCCCCAATATTGAAGGGCGAAAATATCCGGCAGAATTGGCGGGTGAATTATATCCCGATGGCATCCCGATCGAACCCGAAGGGAATCTGGCTGACCTGATAAGCAAAAACGATATCGATCAGGTTTATTTTTCCTATAGTGATATTTCAAACCAGTACGTTATGAACCTGTCATCCTATGTCAATAGTCTTGGCCCCTCTTTTGTTCTTGTTGGCCCAAAGCAGACGATGCTAAGCTCCCGGGTACCGGTGGTTTCGGTTTGTGCGGTTCGGACCGGTTGTGGTAAAAGCCAAACCACCAGGCGTATTGCGGACATTTTGAAAGAGAAGGGTAAAAAAATTGTGGCGATTCGGCATCCCATGCCCTATGGTGATCTGGTGGCACAAAGAGTTCAGCGTTTCGAAACCCTTGATGATCTGAAAAAACACAATTGTACCATTGAAGAGATGGAAGAATACGAGCCCCATATCGTGCAGGGATCCGTGGTCTATGCAGGCGTCGATTATGGTGAAATTTTGAAACAGGCTGAACAGGAAGCTGATGTTATTCTCTGGGACGGCGGCAATAATGATCTGCCTTTTTATAAACCCGACCTCCACATCGTGGTCACAGACCCGTTAAGGGTCGGTCACGAATTAACCTATTATCCCGGTACGGCAAATTTACGCATGGCGGATTGCGTTGTGATCAACAAAGAAGTTGAAGCATCCAATGAAGATATTCAGGTTCTGCGTCAGCACATACGACAGGTCAATACGCGAACGAAGATTATCGATGCCGCTTCACCGATTTCATTGGAAAAACCGGATGTGATCACAGATAAACGCGTACTGGTAATTGAAGACGGTCCGACCCTGACGCATGGTGAAATGAAATATGGAGCCGGTATTATGGCCGCGCACCGGTTCGGAGCGAGTGAGATTGTCGATCCGCGTCCGTTTTTAAAGGGAACGCTGATCAAAACGTTTGAAACCTATCCGGATATCGGCCCCTTGTTGCCGGCTATGGGATACGGCGATAAACAGATGAAAGATCTTGAGGACACCATCGATGAAGTAGATTGTGATGTCGTGATTATCGGAACTCCGATTGATCTGAGACGTGTAATTAAAATATCAAAACCCAGCACCCGGGTTTTTTATAATTTACAGGAAATCGGTGCGCCGACACTTGAGGATATCCTGAAAACGTTATAAGTTTTGCGCAAATATGAATTTTTAAATGGAATCTACGGATAAAGAAAAGATCGCTGTGGTTGCACTCGGGGGAAATGCGATCACCCGTGAGTTTGAAGAGGGCGATATTTATCAACAATTCGCCAATACCAGGCGCGCATTGGTCGGGGTGGCGGACTTGATTGAAAAAGGATACCGAATCGCTCTTTCACATGGCAATGGTCCGCAGGTCGGTCACGCGTTGATTCGAGTGGAGGAAACCCGAAAGGTCGTGCCTCCGGTTCCGCTCGGGGTTATTGTTGCAGATCTGGAAGGGGGGATGGGGTATATGATCGAGCAGACATTGCAAAACAAGCTGTTATTGCGAAACGTCAAACGCCGGATTGTCACCATTCTGGCTCAGGTTATTGTTGATCAAAGTGATCCATCCATGCAGAATCCGACCAAATTTGTCGGCCCTTTCTATCCCAAAGAGAACGTAAAAGAACTCGAAGAAAAGCGGGGCTATATCATCAGGGAGGATTCCGGTCGCGGTTATCGCCGTGTTGTGCCCTCGCCTGTTCCGCAACGGATCGTGGAAGCGGCCGTGATTAAACAACTTGTCTATCAGGGGACGGTGGTTATCACTGTCGGCGGAGGTGGAATACCGGTTTACGAAGAAGAGGATGGACGCCTCGAAGGCGTGGATGCTGTTATCGATAAGGATCTCGCGTCCATGGTGCTTGCCTGCGAAATTAAAGCACAGGAGCTTTTTATTCTTACCGGTGTGGAAAAGGTCTATCTGCATTATAATACGCCTGAACAAAGAGCAGTGGATTTGATGACGGTTAAGGAGGCGCGGCACTATCTTGATGAAGGCCACTTCCCGATGGGAAGCATGGGACCCAAGATCAAAGCAGCCATAGCCTTTTTGCAAAACGGCGGTGAACGGGTCATTATCAGCTCTGTTGAACGAATGCCGGAAGCCATTGAAGGCAAAACCGGTACGGTGATTATACGATAAGAGGATTTGATGAAGACAACGTCAAAGGTAAAAAAACCAAGAATTGAAATAAACAAAGAATGGTGTAAAGGGTGTGCAATCTGTGTCGAGTTTTGTCCGCAGAGTGTATTGGAGATGCGGGATGGTATCGTCCATGTGCGAGACCTGGATGCCTGCACCGCCTGTCAGTTGTGTGAAATTCGCTGCCCGGACTTTGCCATTCATGTTATAGATGAGGATAAATAGGAGACAGGTGAAGACAAATGGCAACGAGTCGAACCAGAATTTTATCCGGAAACGAAGCCTGCGCTGAAGGCGCTCTGGCAGCAGGTGTGCGGTTCTTCGGGGGATATCCGATAACCCCTTCCTCGGAAATTGCAGAGGAATTATCGCGCAAGCTACCCCGGCACGGCGGTATTTTTATTCAAATGGAAGACGAAATCGCTTCTATCGGATCGGTCATCGGCGCCTCAATCGCCGGCAGCAAGGCAATGACCGCGACCAGTGGCCCCGGATTTTCATTAATGCAGGAAAATATCGGTTATGCCTGTATGGCCGAGATTCCCTGTGTGATTGTCAATGTCATGCGGGGAGGGCCGAGTACCGGTTTACCCACCATGCCGTCGCAAGGTGATGTTATGCAGGCGCGGTGGGGAACGCATGGAGATCATCCCATTATCGCCCTGGCCCCTTTCAGTGTTCGCGAGACGTTTGATCTGACCATCAGGGCTTTCAATTTGACTGAAGCCTTTCGAATTCCGGTGGTTCTGCTGCTGGATGAAATCATCGGCCATGTAAATGAGAAATTGACTTTTCCGGACCCTGAAGAAATCAGGGTCGTCGAACGAAAATCAGGTCGAAAAATAAATGGTCAGGATTATCTTCCTTATCGGGTTACTGAAAGCGGTGTTCCGCCGATGGTAAGCTTTGGCGAGGGGGCTCGATATCACATTACCGGTCTGGCTCACGATGAGACCGGCTTTCCGACCAATGATCCCGAAAAAATTGATCAGCTTTTGCGACGCCTGAATTCTAAACTGGATGCCCATCGTGATGAAATCGTCGAGGTTGAATATTCCAATATGGACGATGCTGAAATCGGCCTGGTCGCCTATGGCTCTACGGCCCGATCCGCCCGATATGCTGTGCGCAGTGCCCGGGAAAAGGGCATAGCGGCCGGCTTGATTCGGCCACGCACCCTGTGGCCCTTTGCGGACCGGGAGATTGGCGCCTATGCTGATCAGGTAAAAGCCTGGATTGTGCCGGAGATGAATCTCGGACAAATCGCCACTCAGGTAGAGTGTGCATCCCGGTTTAGCCGGCCGGTACACCGGATCAATCGAGTCGATGGAAATCCGATTAATCCGGTTGATATTTTGAAAAAAATTGAGGATCTTGTATAGATGTTTGACTATGAACAATATCTGCGTAAATCAAAAATGCCCTTGATATGGTGTGCCGGATGTGGTGACGGCATTGTGATGAAAGCAATGTTGCGGGCCATTCACAAACTGCAGATTGCCAAAGATGATATTTGCATGGTTTCCGGCATCGGATGTTCAAGCCGGTTACCCGGTTATCTTGATTTCAATACCCTGCATACCACCCACGGTCGGGCTATTACGTTTGCAACCGGAATCAAGATGGTTAAACCGGAGCTACACGTCATCGTCATTACCGGTGATGGCGATGCCACCGCTATCGGCGGTAACCATTTTATCCATGCGGCACGGCGCAATATCGATTTGACGGTAATTCTGTTCAACAACCATATCTATGGGATGACCGGAGGTCAGGTATCTCCGACCACTCCGTTTACAAAACACGCGAGCACGGCCCCGTATGGCAATATTGAAAATCCGTTTGATATCAGCGGGCTGGCCGCGGCGGCCGGCGCCTCTTTTGTCGCCCGCGCTACGGCCTACAATGCCATTCAACTCGAGAAGCTGATACAAAAGGCGATCGAAAAGAAAGGCTTTTCTGTCGTGGAAGCCATGACTCCTTGCCCAACAACCTATGGCCGGCGCAATCGCGAAGGCACCGGTGTGGATATGCTTTTATATCAAAAAGACAACTCTGTTCCGGTTGCCAAAGCGAACAAAATGGACGCTGAAGAGCTGCAGGGCAAAATCGTTACCGGCGTTCTGGTCGACCGGGAAAAAGCCGAATGCCGGCAGGAATACCAAAATCTGTTGGATCATTTTTCAAAAGAAGGAGAGGTCGACTCATGAGTTTCCGCTATGAAATTCGATTGAGCGGTGAAGGCGGTCAGGGATTGGTGTTGGCGGGAAAGATTTTGGCTGAAGCGGCTGCAATTTATGATGATCTAAATGCCACTCAAAGTCAATCCTATGGACCCGAAGCCAGGGGTGGAGCGAGTCGTTCCGAGGTGATCATATCGGATGAAGATATCGACTATCCCAAAGCCGTGGACATCGATCTCTTGCTGGCTCTGACGCAAGAGTCCGTGGACAAATATTATCAGGATGTCAAGGAAGACGGCGTTATTGTTGTGGATGAAGACAATATCAAACAATTGCCCACAGGTCCCTTCAAGGTGCACAAGGTTCCGGTGATCCGCCTGGCTCGCGAAAATCTTGGCCGCGCCCTGGTCGCCAATATTGTGGCTTTGGGGGTTATTGCCCGGATTAGCAAAGTTGTTTCCGAGGATGCTCTTAAAAAGGCCATTGAAGCCAGAGTCCCCAAGGGAACAGAAGAGCTGAACCTGAAGGCGTTTGAGACCGGCATGAAGGCCTATTCTGAAATTGAATAAAAGTCGATTTGGGTTTGTTATCATGTTCACAAAAAGGAATTATTATGGAACAAACGCTTGCCATTTTTAAACCGGATTGTATTGAAAGAAAGCTAATGGGCAAAATCATCACCATGATCGAGAATGCAGATTTTGCGATACTCGATATAAAAATGGTACAGTTAACAACAACCGCTGCCCGGGCCTTTTATGCTGTACACAAAGGCAAGCCTTTTTTTGAAAAATTGATCGAGTTTATGACTGAAAACCCGATTCTGGTTGCGGTTTTGCAAAAGGAGAACGCTGTACAGGATTGGCGTGATCTGATGGGGGATACGGATCCGGAACACGCCGGGGATGGCACGATTCGAAATGAATTTGGTGAAACGGTACGGCGAAACACGGTACATGGGTCCGATTCAGTGACTCATGCAAAAGAAGAGATTGCCTTTTTTTTCAGTCGAAATGAACTTTTGAGAATAAATCCACAAAAATCTTGATATTGATGTAAAAATGAATTAAATTCATTTTTACAAGATTTTTATCTTGACTATTTATTGATTAATTACTACTTTTTTCGTCGATTTGAACAGGGATAAATTAAAAATACGCATCTTCCATGAAGAGGAAGGCACCATCCGTCAGCAATTGCAGGTGGATGCGGCAGAGCTTTCGCTGGAAGATTATGATGAATTTGTCAATCCCATTTATCTCGATCTCTCTATTGAAAAAGTGGGGAGAACCATTACCATCAACGCTGACATTGAGACCCGTTGTTTGATGGGGTGCGATCGCTGTCTGGAACCATTTGATTATTCGCTCAGGGATGGTGTTCAAGTGGTATTGAGTACAGACCAGCAGTTCCGGGATGAAGAGGATGATGACATTTCGTACATAAGCGAATCCGAGAATGAGGTCGATTTAATCGAGCCGATTCGTGAAACGCTTTTATTGTCCTTGCCACAAAAGCGATTGTGTGAGCAAGCGTGCAAAGGATTGTGTCCTCAATGCGGGAAAAATTTGAATGTAGAGATCTGTCAATGCAAAGTGGATAAAACAGACCCGCGATGGGATAAATTGAAGATATTATTGAATAAAAATAACGACAAGTAGAGGAGTATATGGCAAATCCTAAACGGAAACACTCGAAATCGCGTCGGGATAAAAGACGCGCAAATTGGAAAGCATCGGCGCCGACAGTAACGGACTGCTCGAATTGCGGACAACCGAAATTACCTCACCGCGCTTGTCCAAATTGCGGTTATTATAAAGGACGTTCAGTATTTTTACCGAGAGAATCCTGATTGGCCTTAATCCTGCCTTCCTTTTCCAATGTCATATGTAATTTTTAAAAGCAAACTATGAAAATTTTAAGCGGAGTGTTGTGGTGATTAAAATTGCTTTAGATGCTATGGGTGGTGATAATGCTCCCCATGATATTGTACATGGCGGCGTTGAGGCGGCAAGGCATTCAAAGGGAAGATTCGAGGTCGTGTTGGTGGGTGACAAAGAGCGCATACAACCCGAGATTGACCGGCATTTTCGTACCCATGACCTGCCGATTTCAATTGAACATGCGTCGCAATCGATTACCATGGAAGAACAACCTTCTATCGCTCTGAAGAAAAAGGATTCTTCTATTTCGGTGGCGATACGATTACAGCGTGAAAAAAAGGTGCACGGCGTTATAAGTGCCGGCAATACGGGCGCTGTAATGGCGGCAGCGCTTTTCGGCCTGGGGCGAATTGAAGGCATTCGGCGGCCGGCAATCGGCTCTTTATTGCCGACAGAAGCAGGGCGTACGCTGCTGCTTGATGTGGGTGCAAATTCCGACTGCCGTCCGGAGGATTTACTCCAGTTTGCACTCATGGGCAGCATCTATTATTCACATCTTTTTGGAGATATGTCGCCGAAAATCGGTTTGCTCAGTGTTGGACACGAATCGGTAAAAGGCAATGACACAACCTTGAAGGCAAACGCTTTGCTGCAAAAAAGTTCTCTCAACTTTATCGGCAATGTAGAGGGCGGAGATATTCTCAAAGGTAAAACAAACGTTGTTATCTGTGATGGCTTTGTCGGAAACATTATATTAAAATTTGCAGAGAGTTTACACAGTCTTTTCAAAGTCAGTATGGGACGGCTGGTGCGGAAATATCTGTTTTCACAAATCGGAGCCATACTCATGCGACCGACTTTTGATGGTATTCGTAAACTGTTCGATTATCAGGAATATGGCGGCGCAGCTTTGTTGGGAATCAAGGGCGTATGCGTCATCGCCCATGGACGCTCTTCTACCCGCGCCATTCAAAATTCCATTCTTGCTGCCTATAAAATGGCTGTCGAAGATATTAATAGTCATATTCGGACAAAACTAACAGAGTATTTACAGGACGATTAGATTGTATACGATTAGCATAATTACTATCTGGAGATTCTATTGAAAGCGACACCAACGTCAATGATTATCGGTAGCGGATCCTATGTACCGGAAAAAATTTTAACAAACCAGGATTTAGAAAAAATTGTAGACACAAGCGATGAATGGATTCAGACACGGACCGGTATGAAGCTGCGTCACATTATCGCAGATGACGAAAACACTTCCGATATGGCTGCCAAAGCGGCCAGTAAGGCAATTGCGGATGCCGGTATCAGCGTAAATGAAATCGACCTGATTGTCATCGCTACGATCAGTGGCGATGTCGGGTTTCCCTCTACCGCCTGCTATGTACAGGAATTGATCGGTGCTCATGATGCAGCGGTGTTTGATATTTCTGCTGCTTGTTCCGGTTTTATTTATGGCCTTGAAATTGCTACTGCCCAGATTGCAACGGGGAAATATCAAAAGGTACTCGTTATCGGTGTTGAAGCGTTATCCCGTATGACCGATTATAAAGACCGAAACACCTGTGTACTTTTTGGCGATGGTGCCGGGGCGGTTGTGCTTGCACCGTCCGATGGTAAAAAAGGTATTTTGCAAACCTATATCAGAAGCGACGGCCGTCTGAACCAGCTTTTACATGTTCCCGGATTTGGCACCAAGCATCCGCCGACCCATGAGAACGTTGACCAGCGCCTGCATTACATCAGGATGGAAGGCAGAGAAGTTTTCAAGCATGCGGTTAAAGCCATGGGGGATGCAGCTGTTAAAATTTTGAAACTGACCGGACTGAAAAGCGAGGACGTTTCATTGCTGATTTCACATCAGGCCAACCTGCGCATTATCGATGCCACGGCCAAGCGCGCCGGAATCGATGCAGAGCGGGTTTATATCAATATTGACAAATACGGCAATACGTCTGCCGCTTCTATTCCGCTGGCCCTGGATGAGGCGCTAAAGGAAGGTGTTTTGAAGGAAAATGATATTGTTGTTCTGGTTGCTTTTGGGGCCGGATTTACATGGGGCTCTGCAGCAATCAGAATATAATTGAAGGATTTTTATGAAGAGCTTTTTATTTCCCGGACAGGGATCACAATCCATTGGCATGGGAAAAGATATCTACGATCAGTTTGAAAGCGTTAAAAAGATTTATCAGCAGGCCAATAAAATACTTTCTTTTGACATTGCCGATATCAGTTTTAACGGCCCGGAAGAAACGTTGAATCAAACGCAATATACACAGCCGGCGCTATATGTGCACAGCTATGCAATGGCTGTTTTGTTACAGGAACACAATATTCGTCCGGATTTGGTTGCCGGCCATAGTCTTGGTGAATATACGGCTTTGGCTATCGCTAATGTGGTTTCATTTGAAACCGGTCTGAATTTGGTGAAAAAACGCGGTGAACTTATGCAACACGCCGGGGACCTGAATCCCGGCTCCATGGCCGCTATTATTGGTCTGGATTTCAATACCCTCAAGTCGCTCTGTCAGAAGGTCGAAGCGGATACAAATGAGATCGTTCGAATTGCAAACTATAATTCTCCCTCACAAGTGGTCGTTTCAGGTACGGTTGAAGGTATCAAACAGATCATGACCCGAGCCAAAACCGAAGGCGCCAAACGCGTAATCGAGCTCAAGGTGAGCGGAGCCTTTCATTCTCCGCTTATGCAGAGCGCAGCAGAGGAATTTATTTCTGTTCTGGATTCTGTAGAGTTTGCAAAGCCGGATATTCCGGTTTTCAGTAATTCATCCGGCAGTGACTCGATGAACCCGCTGGTGCTAAGGGACAATCTTAAAAAACAAATTACACATTCTGTCCTGTGGGTGCATATTATCGAGGAGATGTTGCGTCAGGGGGTCGTACAGTTTTATGAAATCGGGTCCGGCAGCGTCTTGACGGGTCTGATGCGTAAAATCAACCGGGAGGTTGAATGCGCGTCTCTTAACGACCTGGAGACGTTGTACAAAATGGAAATATTTCACAATAGAGGAACAGGTAGTGCTTACCAGTGATAAAATCGTTATTGTTACCGGTGCGGCGCGGGGTATTGGCAAGGTCATTGCCGTTGAATTTGCCAAAAACGGCAGCGATGTTGTTGTTGCGGATGTCGATTCCGCCGGCCTTGACGCGGTAGTCACGGAAATAGAAAAGCAAGGCCGTCAGGGGCTGGCGCAGGTCACGGATATTACCGACAAGGCACAATGTGAACACCTTGTCGATATCGCACTTGAAAAATTCGGCAGGATAGATGTTTTAATCAATAATGCCGGTATTACGCGGGATAACCTGTTTCTCAGAATGGATGAACGCGAATGGGATGCGGTCATCACGGTCAATCTCAAAGGAACTTTTAATTGCTGCAAAGCGGTTGTCAAGCCGATGATGAAGCAACGGCAGGGACGGATTATTAACATTGCTTCTGTTGTTGGTATGATGGGTAATGCCGGTCAATCCAACTATGCCGCTTCCAAAGCGGGTATTATTGGATTGACCAAATCTCTGGCCAAGGAGCTGGCTTGTCGGCAAATTTTGGTCAATGCTGTGGCGCCGGGATACATTGAGACTGAAATGACAAAAAATCTGCCGCAGAATGTTATTGATACATTTATGAGCATTATTCCGCTCAAACGCGCGGGAACAGCTGGTGATGTTGCCAATGCATGCTTGTTTTTAGCCAGTCCGCTGTCTGACTATGTAACCGGTCAGGTTATACAGACAGACGGTGGAATGATCATGTAGTATAACCGATTTAACTCATAATAAACAAAGGACTAGGAGGAATAACATCATGGCAGTTGAAGACAAGGTAAAAAAGATTATCGTTGACCAACTTGGTGTTGATGAAAACGAGATTACCCCTGAAGCTTCTTTTATCGATGACCTCGGTGCCGATTCACTCGATACAGTCGAATTGATTATGGCTTTTGAGGAAGAGTTCGGTCTGGAAATTCCGGATGAAGAAGCGGAAAAACTCACCACGGTGGGTGATGCTTTGAAATATCTTGACGAAAAAATTGGATAATATTGTTCGAGGGGAAGCGGTATAGAGGTTCTGCTTCCCTGAATTTATCATTTGGAAATGTAATTTACAGGTGACAAATGGAAATGAGACGCGTCGTTGTAACCGGTATGGGATTGGTCTCTCCACTTGGCCAGGACATTGATACATATTGGAAAAATTTGCTCGATGGCAAGAGCGGTATTGATAAAATCTCTCTTTTCGACCCGGGTCAATTCGATTCCAAAATTGGCGGTGAGGTTAAAGAGTTGAACATCGAAGATTATATTCCACGCCGGGAAGCGCGCCGAATGGATCGCTTTACCCATTTTGCGGTTATATCTGCTCAGAAAGCGGTGGAACACTCGAATATCGATCTGGAAGCCGTCGATCGGGAGCAATTTGGTGTTGTATGGGGTTCCGGTATAGGTGGCATGCTCGTTTTTGAACAAGAATGTAAAGTACTTTTTGAACGCGGGCCCCGGCGGGTGAGTCCTTTTATGATTCCCATGCTCATTCCCGATATCGCCCCCGGACACATATCGATCAAATATGGCTTGAAAGGAATCAATTACGCCACCGTTTCAGCTTGTTCTTCATCAGCCCATGCGATCGGAGAGGCTTTTCATCATATCCGCAGCGGTCGCGCGTTGGGAATGATTGCCGGCGGCAGTGAAGCTCCTATTACCCAAATGGGTGTTGCCGGGTTTTGTTCTCTCAAAGCGCTTTCGACGCGTAACGACGAACCGCAAAAAGCCAGCCGTCCTTTTGACAAGGATCGGGATGGTTTTGTCATCGGTGAAGGCGGCGGAGCGTTGATACTGGAAGAACTGGAGCACGCCAAAGCCAGAAATGCAACGATTTATGCAGAAATCACGGGAGTCGGTTATACGGGTGATGCCTACCATATAACCGCGCCGGTTCCGGATGGTGGCGGAGCCAAACGGGCGATGTGTATTGCTATTCAGGATGGCGGGATTCAAGCGGATCAACTCGATTATATAAACGCGCATGGAACATCGACCCAATACAATGACCGCACCGAAACCAAGGCGATTAAAGACGCATTGGGTGAGCATGCCGGCAGGATTCTGATCAGCTCAACGAAATCCATGATCGGTCATTTGCTCGGTGCTTCCGGCGTTGCAGAGAGCATTGCGACCATTATGTCTATGAACAACAGCAAAGTGCATCCGACTGCAAATCTGGAAAATCCTGATCCTGATTGTGACTTGAATTATGTTCCTCTAAAACCTGTCGATAAAGAGGTAAATTATGCCTTGTGTAATTCTTTTGGTTTTGGCGGCCATAATGTTTCGCTGCTCTTTAAAAAATTCATAGCATGATAACAGTTGGTACGCAACCGTGGCTAATATTCCGACCTTCTTGAGTCGAGTTTTTAAAACAAACTCTTCGCAAAAAAAAGTTTCCACAAATCTGCAAAAGATTTCGAGAAAACTCAATTATCGTTTCAAGGATGAATCCATACTTTTTCAGGCGCTAAAGCATCGCTCTTATCTTACAGAGAGCGGTGAGGAGCGTATACATTCGAATGAGCGGCTGGAATTATTGGGCGATGCAGTTCTCGGTCTGCTGGTCACAGAGTTTTTGTACAGACGTTTCCCCTACAAGGATGAGGGAACGCTCACCTCTTTTAAATCCATTCTCGTCAGCAGGCGTTGTTTATCCCAGTTTGCCAAGGAATTCGGCCTGGGAGAGCATTTATTGATCAACGAAGCAGAGGAAAAGTCAGGCGGGCGGAAACGGTCCAGCATACTTGCCGATGCTGTCGAAGCGATTATCGGGGCTGTTTACCTCGACGGCGGTCTGGAAGTGGCCCGGGATTTCGTTGAAAATTCAATTCTGGTGCATACGGACCGGCTTTTATCCGAAGGTCGTATGCAAAATTACAAAAGTATTTTATTGGAATACTGTCAGAGCTCCAATCTCGACGGCCCCACCTATATTGTTGAAGAAGAATACGGCCCGGATCACGACAAGATATTCATCGTATCCGCTCAGGTCGATGGCCGTAAAAACGGCTCAGGGCAGGGACACAGCAAAAAAATTGCCGAACAACGCGCTGCAAAGGCTGCTCTCATTCAATTGAACATTATCTGATTTTGATTTTTGTTCAATTCTTCTTACATTTCTCTGTTTACTTGAATTTCCCTATGAACAGGATTTCATATAAAACCATTCGCAATTCAGCCACTGCCGAGCTGAAAGTGAAAGGCTCGAAATTCATCGTCCATGCCCGGCATGTTGAAACGCCGGGACAGGCTGAAAAAGTGGTTGAAGATATTTCAAAGCAATACCACGACGCCACCCATAACTGTTATGCCTACAGAACGGGGTATCCTGCGGATCTCATTACCCGTCAAAGCGATGACGGCGAACCGTCCGGCACGGCGGGACGACCTATATTAACTGTAATTTCAGGTCGCCGGCTTTTCAATGTGGTGGTGGTTGTTACCCGCTATTTTGGCGGCACCAGGCTTGGTACCGGTGGGCTGGTCCGGGCCTATACGGATAGTGCCAATCTTGCCTTGCAAGAGGCGAAGATCATTGTCAAATACCTGTCGCAACGCCTGCAATTCAATTTTCCCTACGTGCTGACCGGGCAGGTTGACAAGTTGGTAAATAAATATAATGCGCAAATACAGCATGTTGATTATTCCGTTTCGGTCGACGAGACGATTCTCATTCGAAAAGATCATGCTGACGCTTTTATCGAAGAACTCACCCACATCAGTGGTGGCAAAATTAAGGTCAATACATTGTGATCATGGAAATATTGTTTGTTTTAACCCTGATTTTGAGCGCTTTTTTTTCTTCGGGCGAGACGGCATACATTTCAGCCAACCGTTTTAAGATTTTGGTAAAAAGTCATCGCAAAGACAGCAGCCGGGCCCGTCTTCTGTCCGACGACAGCCGCTATCTGACAACCACGTTGGTGGGAAACAATATCGTTATGGTGGCTTGTTCCTCGCTTGCGGTTCTGGTTTTTTCGCCATTTATGCCGGACTCTTTATTGGTTCTTTTTACCACCTCCTTTCTGCTTATATTCGGTGAAGTGATTCCCAAGAGCATTGCACAACAAATGCCCAACCGGCTGGTTCATTTTACCCCTTTTCTCATGCATAGCTTTTACATTCTTTTTTTCCCGATTATCCACATTGCTGAATGGACAGTGCAAATTTTGGTTGTCGTCATGGGAGATCGGCGCAAGAGCGCAATCACCTTTTTTCGCAAAATGGATTTACCTGTACTGGTGCGAAAATACTCGAGCCAGACTCAAATCAACCGTCATGAGCATCAACTGATCGCCCGTGCCGTTAAAATCGGCAGTAAACGCCTTGATGAAGTCATGATTCCCCGTACAGACATTGTGGCGGTTGATGAAAACATGGATACCGATCAGCTTTTGCTGGTTTTCAAGGAAAGTGGATTTTCGCGCCTGCCGGTTTTTCGACACAATATTGACCAGATAGTCGGGTTTGTTTATTTACTCGACTTTTTAAGAACACAACACAGCATCAAACAGACTATACGGCCGGCTTTATTTCTGCCGGAGAACACCCGCGCTATCAATGCCCTGTCGCAGTTGCGAAACAATCGTCTTTCCATCGCTCTGGTGGTAGATGAACATGGCGGTGTTGCCGGTTTGGTTACCATTGAAGATATTATCGAAGAACTTTTCGGCGATATTATCGATGAATTTGATGATATCACTCATTTTATTCGGGTTATTGACAGCAAAGTCCTTATTGCGGATGGCCGCACCAAAATCGATGATTTGCGGGAAAAATATGGCTTTGATGTCCCGGTTGGGGAATACGTCACCATCGGTGGATTTATCATGCAGGAACTCGGAAAAATCCCCGGGGCCGGTACCAAAATTAAACTGAGTAACGGCATTGTCCGCGTTTTACAATCGGATGAGCGCAGAATTGTTAAAGTTAAATTATTTAAAATTCGCTAGGATAGGGTGAAACATTTCGCTCTTGTTTGCATCTAATCTGTGTATGGATGTTTTGGTGCAACAACAATGAACAATCTTATTACAAATGGGGATATTATGGATTGTCAAACATTATTGGAACGTATCTGTGACGAGCTCTCCGAGGATATTAACTCTCCGGTTTGTCGCGAGATTGCCACGCATTTGGAAAAATGTTCCGAATGTCGCAATCAGCTCAACTCCATTCGCAATACCGTCAATTTATTTCGTTGTCTGGAAGATAAACAGGTCCCTCCTCATGTTCATAAACGTCTGATGACCCTCTTAAATGTTCCTGATCAACAATAAAGGTGGCCTTATGTACACTTTTTCTTGACTTTTTGGTCTTGAAATGGTATATTTAGGTGAATTTATTGTCACCAATCAGGAGGGGTCATGGAAAAATTGACGCCCAAACAAGAAAGAGCTTTTCAACTTATTTTGGACAATATTAAAGCATTGGGTTATCCTCCGACGCTTCAGGAGTTGACTCATGCGCTGGGGTGTGCTTCCCGCAATACAGCCATAAAGTATTTGAGTGTTTTGGCTCGTAAGGGATATATTTTGTGGGAGCGCAACAAGGCCCGTGGCATTCAGGTTTTGGAAGATCGCGGTGTATTGGCCGCCGCTGAAGAGGTTCAATTGCCTCTGGTGGGTACGGTTACGGCCGGGTTACCCATGTTGGCGGAGGAAAATGTTGAGCGTTATATCGCTGTTCCTTCCTATTTGCTTGTCGGCAGCGGCCGGCATTTTTTGTTGCGCGTTGACGGGAAGAGTATGCAAAATGCGGGTATTCTGGACGGGGATTTGGTAATTGTACGGTCGCAGACCATGGCGGATTCCGGGCAGGTTGTTGTGGCCTTGATCGAAGGGGATGCGACGGTTAAGCGTTTGGTGGTCAAAGAGGGTGTTCGTTACCTCAAGGCGGAAAACCCGGCTTTTACCGATATTTTTCCGGAACGGGACTGGTCGGTTCAGGGGCGGGTGGTGGCATTGATGCGGGAAACGGTTGAATAGGAGGTGGCAGAGTTGGTAAATCGGGCGGTCGTTCATATCGATGTTGCGGATTTTGCTATTGCGGTGGAGCGTGTTTTGGAGCCTCGTTTACGTCAGCGACCGGTGGCGATAGCGGTGCAAAATGTTTCGCGTTCATTGGTGTGCACAGCGTCATTCGAGGCGCGTCAGCAGGGGGTCAGAGCGGGGTTACCGTTGCAGCAGGCCTTAAAGAATTGTTCCGATCTTTGTGTTTTACCTCCCAACCATGCCCTTTATCGGCGTGTGACTTTGGCAATGGGTACGGTTTTGTCCCGGTTTTCGCCGGTTATCGAGCCGTTGCGCTTTGGTCATGCTTATGTCGATATGACCGGATCCGGAAGATTATTTGGCGGTATCAAGGATGCAGCGGCAAAGGCGCAAAGGGATATCCTGCAGGAGCTACAGTTACCCGCCAATGTCGGCGTTGCCGGCAATAAATTGGTCAGCAAAGTGGCCTCGGATATTGCGGCGTTTGAAGGGGAATTACAGAGCCTGATCGATGTGCGTCCCGGAGATGAGTCCGGGTTTCTTGCTCCCCTGAATATAGGATTTTTGCCCGGTGTCAAGTCACCGGTACGCAACACCCTGGTGGACCTGAATGTTCGAATTATACGCGAGCTTTGTCTGATTTCGGTCGAGCACCTGCAAATGGTTTTTGGCCGGTTTGGCCGTCTTTTATATCAACGTGCTCATGGCATTGATAACCGTCCGGTCCAGCCTTCGAAACGCAGCCCTCAGATCGTGGAGGTTGTAAAGCTGCATCAAGACAGCAACGATTACGACTTGCTTTGCCGCAACTTGTACCGTTTGCTCTATGCTGCCACGCGCCGTTTACGACAAACCCACCTCAGCACCCGGCGTTTATCTATAGATGTTCACTATTCGAATCACAAGATTCATACCCTTCAGCGCTGCTTTGGCGCTACCGCAAATGAACAGGAATTGCTCTCCCTGGCGCAACGTATTTTTGAGCGTCAGCTTTTACGAGTCCGGGTTCGGAAACTCGTTCTGCGTCTGCAGCGTTTATGTCCTGCTCCGCGACAATTATCGCTTTTTGCACCGCCGGTGGATCACAAGCTTGCGGCCTTGCGGGCGGCTATGGATGAAATTCGCAACCGCTATGGCGAAGACGCGATCCAGTTCGGCCGTGCCGCATAACGTTCGAGTATCGTCTGGATTTTGGAATATTTTGGCGAGCACGTAAAGGCAATATGATACATCTTCGACGGTTGACGCGCTCAAAGGGCCGGCAGAATATTTTATGTTTCAATTTTGCTTTTACTTGAGTAGATTAACAAAAAAATGGAGGAGGTGTTATGAACCGTTCAGAGGTTGAGATTGTATCTTTTGACAACAGCGACAAGAAAAGGCTTCGGACATTTATCGATTTTCACTGGAAACATTATGAAAATGATCCTCAATTCGTCCCTTTGCTTGATTACGAATATCTCGGATTTTCACTCATCGGTATGACCGGTTTTTTTGAACCTCAAAATTTGTTTTTCAAACACGCGGATATGCGTTTCTTTCTCGCCTATCAGAACGGTGAGCTGGTGGGTCGTTGTAATGCTTTTGTCAATCATAATCATAACCGTCACTGGAAGGATAAAGTCGGATTTTTCGGTCAATTTGAAACCATTGAGGAGCAAACGGTAACCGACGCATTAATCGCGGCTGCAAGCGAGTGGTTAAAGCGGCAGGGTATGCAGCATATCCGCGGGCCGCAGAATTTACCGGTAAATGAAGCCACTCCGGGCGTATTAACGCATGGCTTTGATACGCGACCGGTTATTTACTATCACTATAATAAACCCTATTATGCCGATATGATCGAAAAGGCCGGGTTTGAAAAGATTAAACGCGTCAAATCGTGGGAATTTAAAGTCGGAACCGAGTGGGGCGAAAAGGCGTATCGGGTAGCGGACAAGGTCATCAAGCGCTACGAGGTTACAATTGAAACCTGGGATCAGCGATCCACCGAAGAACGCACCCGCGAGATGTTTGAGATTTACAACGACGCCTGGACCAATAACTGGGGATTTGTTCCCTTTACCCGTGAAGAGTTTGAAACCAATATTAAAGATATGCAACTCATATTAAAACCCGGACTTTTTCTTTTCCTTTACGTAAAAGGTGAACCCGCCGCTTTTTTTGGCGCCGTACCCAATATTTTTGAGGTCATGAAACCGCTCTCCTGGTGTCGTCGCTGCGAAGTCTTGCGCGCGGCAAAGATGCTGTTTTTGAAAAACCGGGTCAAAGGCTACCGGTTCGGCTATATGGGGGTAAAACGAAAGTTTCAACGATTGGGGCTGGACAGCATCATGCTGGTAAAACAAAAAAAGTATACCGAAGATGAAAAATACGAGTATGCCGATATCGGCTGGGTACTGGAAGACAATGTATTGGTGACGCGGGTGCTGGATTGGGCCGGTGCTGATCTTTCCAAAATTTATACCCTTTATCAAATGCCGGTTGTTTGATTTTTTTGAATATCGTTTAGCACTATGAGCCTCTTTACTCATTTACATGTACATTCCCATTTTAGTTTTTGCCGTGGAACCGCGTCGATTAGGCAGCTTTGTGAAAAGGCTGCGGAAATGGGTATGACACATTTGGCTATCACCGACCGCAACGGCATTTATGGCCTGGGGTGGTTTCTACAGGAGGCGCGGCGAAGCGGGATAAAGCCGCTCATCGGTGCTGAACTGGTTACAACAAGAAATCGCTGCGTGATGCTGGCAAAAAATCACAGCGGTTATACTCACCTCTGTCATATTTTGCGACGGTTGCACAATGAGAAGGACCTGGATCTGAAAACAGAGGTTCCGTTATCAAGCCATGTGGTGGTGATCAGCGATGACACCGAGCTATTAGCCGCCCTTGCCGGGCGTCGCGGAACATCGGATCTCTACGTGGAGGTGGTGCCGTTTCGTCAAAGCGAGCATCTGCTGCAGTTTTCCCGGCAGCACGGTTTGCCGGTTGTCGCCACGGCTGATGCGTATCTCTTGTCGCCCCGGGACTGGTTTCTGCACAAGCTATTGCGGGCTATCGATCTGAACACGACCCTGCAACGACTCCCCGTCGACAGCGTCTGTCATCCCCGCGCCTGGCTTTGTGATCCGCCGGCCATAGAAAAGGCGTTACCCTGTGCGGAGGAAGCGATTGCCAACAGTCGCAAAATCGCTCTTGACTGCAGCTTTAATTTTGGGTTTGGTCATTTTGTTTTCGCTTCCTATCCCAGGCAGGACGGAAAGGACGCCCAGTCCATTTTATGGCAACGCGTCGAAACGGGGGCACAATGGCGATACGGTCATATCGGCGATGCTGTCCGCAGGCGAATCAATTATGAGTTGAAATTAATTCATCAAAAAGGGTTTGCGCCCTATTTTTTGGTGGTTGCAGATATCGTTGCCAAAGCGCCTCGAACCTGTGGACGCGGTTCCGCGGCTGCCAGTATTGTTAGCTATTGTCTCGGTATTACTCACGTCGATCCGATCGCGCATGATCTTTTTTTCGATCGTTTTCTGAACCCGGGACGAACAGATCCGCCTGATATTGATGTGGATTTTCCCTGGGACGAAAGAGATGATGTTCTTGACTTTATTTTTTCAAAATACGGTTCCGGCTGCGCAGCGATGATTTCCAATCACAACGGTTTCAAGGCTCGCTCTGCTGTGCGCGAAGTGGCCAAGGTCTATGGAATACCGGAAACGGAAATCAACAACATATCCAAACGGATCGCCGGTTATTATCAACCCGGACGCCTGTCCGATTATATCAGTGTTCACCCTGTATTCAAGCATATCGATTTGACGGACCCCTGGCCCGAGATTTTGCAGTATGCTGAACGAATTCGCGGTTTCCCGCGCTATCTTTCCGTTCACTGCGGCGGCGTCGTTATCGCACCGGATGGAATGGACAATTATGTCCCCGTTCAACCGGCTAAAAAAATACTCAATCCAACCGGAAGCATTGAGCAGAGAGAGGATTTTCCCCGATCATCGAACGGGATCATTCCGGTCATACAATGGGAAAAAGACCAGGCCGAAGAGATGGGATTGATCAAGATCGATATTCTCGGGAATCGCTCTTTGGCCGTCATTCGCGATACCTTGATTGCCGTACAAAAAAATACAAATACCAGGATTGATTATGCCGGATGGAATCCACTAGAGGATAAAAAGACCCGTGTAACCCTGGCAAAGGGAGAAACGATCGGGGTTTTTTACGTCGAATCTCCGGCTATGCGCCAGCTACAGCGAAAAACGGGCTGCGGTGGTTTTGAGCATTTGGTTATTCACAGTTCCATCATTCGTCCGGCTGCCAACACCTATATCAACGAATATGTGCGCAGGCTCAAAGGCGGCGCTTACAAACCTCTTCATCCCGTACTGGAAGTGCTTTTAAAAGAGACATATGGTATCATGGTCTATCAGGAAGATGTTTCCAGGGCTGCTATGGCTCTCGCCGGCTTTTCTTCTGCTGATGCCGATTATTTGCGCAAAATCATGTCGAAAAAGAACAAGAAAGAGAAGATTCAGCACTATAAAGATCGTTTTTACGCCGGCGCCGAAAACAAGGGCGTGAAAAGAGAAACGATTGAAAAAATATGGCATATGATTGAAAGCTTTGCCGGCTATAGTTTTTGCAAACCGCATTCAGCCTCCTATGCTCTGGTTTCATTTAAAGCCGCTTATTTGCGGGCTCATTTTCCGGCGGAATTTATGGCCGCAGTTATCTCCAACCGCGGCGGCTATTACTCCACTTTTGCCTATATCTCAGAGGCACGGCGTATGGGGGTGACGGTGCTGATGCCGGATATAAATAAAAGCGAGATGCCCTACACCGGTAAGAATCGGGAAATACGCGTGGGATTGATGCAATTGCAAAATTTGTCACACCGCTCAGTGAAAGCCCTGCTCGATGCGCGCCGGCGCGGCGGAGAATTTACAGGTTTTGATGATTTTATGGGACGGGTCAAAATACCGCCTTCCGACGTAACCATATTGATCAAAGCCGGATGTTTCGATAGTCTCGATCACAACCGCCCCAAACTGCTGTGGCGGTTAAAATGGTACCAGTCGGAACGAAAGGTGGATTCCGGTTCCACGCTTTCTCTCTTTCACCAGGAAAGCGAGACCGCAGCAACGCTTCCATCTCCGCAGCCTTTTAGCGAAAAAGAGTTGATCAGATTTGAACTGGAAACGCTGGGATTTTTGATCTCCCGACATCCATTATGGCTTTACAAAGACAAAACAGCCGATGTCGTTCGCGGAAAAGATCTGGAAAAATTTGCCGGTAAACGGGTTCGGCTGCTTGGATGGCTGGTCACCAGGAAAATGGTTAGCACCAAAAATCAACAGATGATGGAGTTTATGAGTTTTGAAGATACCACTGCAATCTATGAAACCGTTTTTTTTCCAAAGGCTTACCAAAAATTCGTACACATGATTTCATATACGCGTCCCTATTTGCTCGAAGGCAGAGTTGATGAAAGTTACGGGGCGGTGAGTGTCAATGTGGATCGAATTGGTTTTCTCCAGGGCATTTTCAGAAAAGACTTGTTTTTCATGAAATAATTCATAGTTTTATTTATACGGACAGTTCCATGAAGATGAATCCAGAGGATATACGGTATTGATTGAAAATCTTTTAACATTCATCAGGAGAATGCCAAAAGCAGAGCTTCATCTTCACCTGGAGGGCACCATTCGTCCAGAGACGGCACTTGAGCTGATGCGTCGCAATAATTCACCATCGCTTCCCGAGCAACCGGATCAGATCAAAAATCTCTATCGTTTTCGCAATCTGGCCGAATTTGTAAACAGCATGCGAAGTGTTACCAACAATATTCGCTTTCTCGAAGATTTGCAAAAGATTACCCTGGAGATGCTCACCTCTCTGGCGATTCAGAATGTTAAATATGTTGAATTTGACTGCGCGGTACAGAAATATATCGATATGGGGTACACGCTCAAGGAGGTTGTTGAATCGATCTATCAGACAGTGGTCGAGTTTCAAGCTGACCATGATATTGCTGTAAAGATGGTGGTCAATATTCAGCGTCTTTATGGTGGCAAGGAAGCGATTCAATTAATCGAAAAGATCGCGTTGCTCAATCATCCCTTTATCGTCGGAATCGGATTATCAGGCGATGAGGCAAAATATCCCCCCGATCTTTTTACCGAAGCGTTTTTATTGGCACAGCAGCTCGATTTGCACCGCACGGCACACGCCGGTGAAGCGGTCGGGCCTAAAAGCGTCTGGAACGCACTAAAGTGTTTAAATGTCGAACGAATCGACCACGGAACACGGGCTATCGAAGACCCTGACCTGGTTGATCATCTAAGCCGCCATAAAATACCATTAACCCAGTGTCTGACGTCAAACCTGCGTCTGAATGTGGTAAAGAAAATTAATGACCATCCATTTTATACGTTTTATAAAAAAGGTATTCCGGTCTCTCTGAATACCGACGATCCCCAGATTTTCAACACTGAACTCACACAGGAATATATTCTGGCGGCTGAAATATATCAATTAGACAAACAGGACCTGGAAAATTTGGTGATGAATGGACTCCGGGCCGCTTTTCTTCCGGATGAGGAGAAAAGTCAAATTATAACTGAGGTTTGCTCTGAATTTCGAACACTATCCAACGATGAAGGAGATCATCATGAATAATCGATTTTTTTTGATTGTATGGATTATCATCGCCCTGAGCAGCAGTTCATTTGCTATCTCTCTTTTCGGCCTCGGTCCGCGGGCGGGATTATCGAAAAGCGGTGACAGCGATGCAAAATTTATGATTGGTGCTTCTGCACGATTGAAATTGGGTGGACTTGGAGTGGAAGGTGCTATCGATTATCGTTCGGATAAATATCTGGACGATCAGTTAACGGTAAAACAATGGCCGGTCTCCGCTTCACTGCTGCTCTATCCATTGCCTTTTGTCTATGGTCTGGCAGGAGCGGGCTGGTATAACAGCACATGGGAATATGATGTGCCCAATATGCCGGGCCTGGAGGATAAAACAGAACAACAAATGGGATATCATATCGGCGCCGGAGTTGAATTACCCATCATTAAACCGACCATTGCCGCCGATATTCGCTATGTCTTTTTGGATTATGATTTGTCCGATTTGCCGGAGGGTACGGATGTTGATGCCAATTACTATACCATTACGGTTTCTCTTTTCTGGGGTTTTTAGTTGATATCACGGTAACGTCAGGATCCTGCCAACGTTTCCCGGGATTCCCAGCCGGGGGTCCCGGCTGACATTATTATCCGTCCGCATGGATGTTACAGCCGATACATTTTTTCAAGCGCGCTGAAAAATTTGCCTTTACCTCACAACGTCGCTGAGTTGGATGCGTGCACCCTTTGATTTCGCCTCATATTCGCAACCATTGTGTAATCCGCTTCTCAACAGGTCACAATTCGGTGTCATTTTTGGGAAATTTTGAACATTCTTTCGGGATGCAAAAATAGTACCTGTAGCTCTAGAAGATTCCGGCAAAATGATCTTTTTCTGCCAGTTTGAGGGTCTCGGGCGTGCCGATATCGCGCCAATAGGTCCCATCCATTCGGTAGGCTTTAACGGAATGGTTCATAGCGCTGGCCCGGAGATAGACGTCAATGCTCGAAAATACCGTATGTTCGTACGTTTTGAATATAGCCGGATCCGCGGCCTGAATTCCATTAAACGCCAGAGAATGTATTTTCTGCCCGACCGGACGAACAAGTTCTTTTTTATCGTTTTTGATTCGGCCGCAGAGAATGTTCCTGGCATTGAACAGCAGATATCGTTTGCTGTGTCGTTCCTCGACTGCCAGGGTGGCCAGCGCTGCGGATTGCTGATGGTGAAGAAAAAACCGATCGAGTTCCAGATTTGAAACCACATCGACGTTGTGAATCAACAGGGGGGCGTTAAGGTGGTACTGTTCTACAATGCGTTTGATGCCGCCACCGGTATCGAGTATATTTTCTTCAACTGAAAAATAAACATCGACAGGAGGGTTGAGACGTTTAACAAATTCAACGACCTGGTCGGCGAGATAATGGACGTTGATAAAAACGGTCTCAAATCCCTGCCGTATGAGTTTCTCAAGACACCATTGCAGCAGCGGTTTTTCACCGATTGTAACCAGAGCCTTGGGGGTGTCGCTGGTCAGGGGCAATAGCCGGGTGCCATAGCCGGCTGCCAGAATAATAGCTTTTGGTTTGCTCGGCATAAAGGTCCTGTGTTATTCACGAATGAGCGATTCGTCGAGGTCAACATGAGAAAGAGAGATGGAAAATCCCTTGCGGCGCAGACAGGCGGCAAAATATTCAGCGCAATACACGGAGCGGTGTTGCCCACCCGTGCAACCAAAACTGACCATTAAATGTGTATAGTGTTGCTGCTGATAACGTTTTGCTACAGCAATGACAAGGTCACAGGTTGAATTGAGAAAAGGCTCTATGCCCGGAACCTTTTGTAAATAATTGATGACCTCATCATCCAGGCCGGTTTTATCCTGAAAATAGAGCTCGCGCCCCGGATTTTGGAGAAAACGGCAATCAAATACAAATCCGCCGCCGTGTCCGTTTGGATCCTGCGGTATGCCGGATTTGTGGTAACCAAAACTATAGATGGAGATGTGAAGGTTGTCTTTTTGCATCAGAATTGCCTCAAGCTTTTATCCAGTGTAAGGTCTGTGAAAATTTTCTGAAGGGTCGGTAACCGTTGCAGAATGGTTTGCTTTTGCAACAGTCGTTCAATATTTTCGATGGCAAAGGGAACCGAACGCAAAAAATGTCCCTTGCCTTTTATCGTTGCCAGGTATCCATAGGCTCCAAAGGCCTGCATTATGCGGATAAAGACAAAACCATAAAAGTAGGTTAAAAATTTTTCTCTGTCAACGTCGATATTTTTTTCCAGGCAATCGAGATAATGCGTTAACAACTCTTGACGTACTTGATCGGGGATATCGGCCTTGGCATCGTATAGAAGCGAGGCAATATCATACTGCAGGGCACCGCGCCGGCCTGATTGATAGTCGATAAACCAGGTTTCATTATTTCGAATCATAATATTTCGCGATTGAAAGTCGCGATACAGGAAATAATCTCTCTTTTCTTGCAGCAGAAATTGCACCAGCGTATTGAAATCTTTTTGCAGCAGTTGGCGGTCGAATTCTTTATCATAAAAGACCTCCAGAAACCGGTGGCGAAAATACTGCAAATCCCACAGCATGGAATCCCGGTCAAAAGCTGCGTGCTGGTAGCAATAGGAATAGTCGAGGGTATTTCCTGCAAATATTTGAAAATGCGGCAGCCATTCGATTACTTTTTTATAAAGCGAGACGATTTTTTCGGAAAAGCCTTTGGTTTTTCGGATTTTTGAGATCGTATCGATAAGGGTATAGTAGCCCAGATCTTCTTCCAGATAAACGCCTTCGCTCAGGCTGGTGGCATAGATTTCAGGCACCGGAAGTCCCTTGTTTCTGAAATGATGCGAAAAGTGAATAAAAGCCTCATTTTCCGCCCGGTTTTCGCCTGCAATACCGATAACCGAACGGTCCCAGGTTTTAATACGATAGACCCGTCTGTCTGAACCTCCTCCCTTGATCGGTTCGATTTGGCCGGCAGCTTCGGCAAACGTATCGAGATAGAGTTTTTCCAGTTTAAGACGATCCAAAACAGGGTATTCCTTTGCTTTTGCGACTAAAACAAAAGTAATGTACAAAACTTTTCTTTTTTAAAAAAGATTAAATTTTCGGCCAGGGTTTTACTTGACTTTTGGATTGATCTTTTTTACTTTTTCTGGATATAATACAGCTGCTTTTTTGGAGGTCTGATGAAAATTCACGAGTACCAGGCAAAGCATTTATTGTCGAATTTGGGCGTGCCTGTCGAAGCGGGAAAGGTCGCATTTACTCCCGAGCAAGTCTACACCATTGCAAAGGATCTCATTAGCGACAAATACGTGTTAAAAGCTCAGGTGCATGCCGGAGGAAGAGGTAAAGCCGGCGGTGTTCGCTTTGCTTCCAGTCCGGAAGAGGCTGAAACGATTTCCAGGGAAATGTTCGGTATGAAACTGGTGACGCCTCAAACCGGTAAAGAGGGAAAAGTGGTTCGACGCATACTGGTCACCGAGGCTGTCAATATTGCCAAAGAGTTTTACGCCGGTATTATACTGGACCGCTCAAGCAGCCAGTTGATCTTTATGGTGAGCACAGAGGGTGGTGTTGAAATCGAAAAGGTAGCGGAAACGCATCCGGAAAAAATCTTGCGCGAACGCATAGACCGGGTAATTGGCTTACAGCCCTTCCAGGCGCGGCGGCTGGCGTTTGGCCTCGGCCTGGAGGGAACGGAAATCCGAACCGCTGTTAATTTTTTTCTCGCTCTATTCAAGGCATATACAACTTATGATTGCACTCTGCTCGAGGTCAATCCGATGATCATGACCCGGGAGGGTCAGTTGCTTGCCCTTGATTTAAAAATCAATCTGGATGATAATGCTCTTTTTCGCCATGCGGATTTGTTAAAGCTGCGGGATTTTGACGAAGAAGATCCGCTTGAAGTAGAAGCTTCCAAAAACATGTTAAACTATATCAAGCTGGATGGCTCTGTTGGTTGTATGGTCAACGGAGCCGGTTTGGCAATGGCGACGATGGATATCATCAAGCTTGCCGGTGCCAACCCGGCAAACTTTCTCGATGTCGGTGGCGGCGCCTCTGCTGAAACCGTTGAAAGCGGATTAAAAATCATTTTATCCGATAAAAATGTCAAAGCGGTTTTAATCAATATTTTCGGCGGTATTGTGCGCTGTGATCGCGTAGCCAGAGGGGTTATTGAAGCGGCTCGAAATATCGGTGTCGACATACCGGTTGTTATTCGTCTCGCCGGCACAAATGCCGAAGAAGCAGCGGATATGCTGCAAAATTCGGAATTAACCTTCAGTGTTGCAAAAGATTTGAAAGACGCAGCAAAAAAAGTGGTCGCAGCAGTGGCGTAAACGAAAGAATCATTTTATTGGAGAATCAAGGTGAGTATTCTTGTTGACAACACGACCCGGGTTATCGTACAAGGCATTACCGGAAGCGAGGGGTCATTCCATACGCGGGAAATGCTGGCATATGGAACAAAAATTGTCGCCGGTGTCACTCCGGGTAAAGGCGGAGAAACGTTTAGCGGGGATGTTCCCATTTTTAATACGGTACAACAAGCGACGCAAGCGTCAAATGCAGAAGCTTCCGTCATCTTTGTTCCCAGCCAGTTTGCATCCGATGCGATCCTGGAAGCTATTGATGCAGGCCTCAAACTCGTGGTTTGTATAACAGAAGGTATTGCGGTAATGGATATGCTGGCAGTCTATCAGGCCGTTAAAGACAATAACGTTACGCTTATTGGTCCCAATTGCCCCGGTATTATATCTCCGGGAAAATGCAAAATAGGCATTATGCCCGGATTTATTCACACGCCTGGTCCTGTGGGCGTGGTATCGCGCAGCGGTACGCTTACGTATGAGGCGGTGCATCAGCTCACTGAATTGGGTATCGGTCAGAGCACCTGTATCGGTATCGGCGGCGATCCCATTATTGGGACGCGTTTTACGGATGTCCTGAGACATTTCGACGGCGGCAAAGATACCCGTGCTGTTGTCATGATTGGTGAGATTGGCGGGACGGCTGAAGAAGAGGCCGCAACCTTTGTTCGCGATGAGATGTCAAAACCCGTCATTGCCTTTATTGCCGGCCAAACGGCCCCCACGGGGCGCAGAATGGGGCATGCGGGTGCCATTATTTCCGGCGGTAAGGGGACAGCAACAGAAAAAATCGATACACTCAAAGCGTGCGGAGTTCATGTCTCCGCCAGTCCGGCTGATATCGGCAACACGGTTCAGAAAATATTAAAACAAGGTTGATATTTTGACCACCCCGGCTCCGGTTTTTAATAATATTATCGATCCGCAGGAACTTTTAGACCTAAAAGCGCAGAGCGATCAGTTTATTTTTCGTTCGGTTGAACATTACTGGCAGGAACCGCGGTTTTCCGACTGGGTTCATTCCGTCTTGAGTACTCGAAAGAAGCGGGGAGAGGCTGTGCTGGTTGTCGAAAAGAATGAACGGATTCTCCTGCATACAAAATCTTTCTACCCGAGTGGAACCTGGCGGCTGCTCAGTGGCGGGATACATTATGATGAATCTATTCTTTCCGCGGCCAGACGTGAATTGTCAGAGGAAACAGGCTTTACAGCTGATCGCATCCAACCAATGGGTGCGATCTTGTATCAATTCAAAAAACAGAATGTGCAAAAAGTGGTTCCTTTTGCTTCTTTTCTTTTTTACATCAACTCTACTGACAAAAATCCACGGCCGGAAGATGAAACAGAGGATATTGCAGGCTTTAAATGGATAAATTACCGCGATCTTGCCACGGTATCCGGAGATCTCGGTCTTTTGCATCAGCATTGGCAAGCGTGGGGAAAATTCAGGGCTATGCCCCATGACATCGCTCATCGATGGTTATTGAATTATCATACGAAACGAGCTGATTAGCCCCGGACCCATCCGTCACGATGGTACAAATAAAAACAAGATAAGGGTTTGGTTACATTAAATTCCAAGTGTTCGCCTTCCGCGCTCCGTTGTCTCCTTTTATATTCGCATCAAGGCTTTACCCTTAATGTTCAGGATTGGCGGGCTGCAGGGTAAGATTAAGCTCAACGCCTGTGCCGGTGGGCAAGAGCGACCACTCTGTTTTGAAGCCGGATACCGGTGAGCTGAGATTTAATTTTTCAAAAACAGTCCTGTCCAGCCACGGAAAAATCCATTTGCTGGTGAAATAGCTCGCGAGGGTGGCAATGGTGCCCGAACCGCCGTCATTCCAGGAAAAACCGTCTCCGCCGATAAAGCCGACATCTTCCCAGTGAAGATAGCCATCCTTAAACTCCCATACCCATACGCACAACAGCGTATAGAGCAGGGCTTGTTCATCGACGCGCGTATTTTTATAAAACGCCCAGTACAAGCCTCCGGATCCGGCAAAATGAACCAAATAGGAATTTCGGTTGGTGAGCAGATTTTTCCAGGAAAGGGTTTCGTCTTCTGCTAACCGCCATTTGTGGTGGATCTCCCCCTGATACGCCAGTAAGCCGAGAGAGAGCAGGGTGGTCTCGATAAAGAAAAATTGCGCCTCTTTATTGCGCCGCACCCATTGAAACGTCAGGTCAATGGCGTCTTCGGCGAAAAAGCCGACCCAATACCCCTTCCATTCCTTGTCGAACTGCCAGGGTTTAAGGGTTATCCCTTCAAATGTATCATAGGAAATGAGCTGATAGCTCAATGCCGCTACGCCCATTCTGCTCAATGTACCTTTTAAAGAGTAGGGTGAGATATGAAAAAGGTCTCTGGTAATAGCCCGGCTATAGGCATTTGCGGCCAGACCCAGCGAGGCTCTGGCGCCGGGAGCGCTCTCATCCTTGAGCAACTCCCGTTGTGAGTGTTGTGACCAGCTTGACGAAATACAAAGCAGGATAACAAGGATCCATTTTTTCATTATACAATCTCCTGATGTTAAACCAGCGCCTGAAGAAAAGGGCCAGGCAAAGGATGATCAGGATGCAAGGGCTGCCGGCAACATAGTCGTGCCTGGATGTCGGTTCTTTTCTATTTTATAAATTCACAGCCATATTCGCAAGCGAAAATCAAGCTCTACCTGTTGCGCACATAGAAAATCCGGTACATCGCCGGAACCACAATCAGAGTGAGGAATGTAGCAAATCCCAGGCCGAAGATGATGGTCCAGGCCAGAGGATTCCAAAAGGCGACATTGTCACCGCCAAAATAGATCTGCGGGTTAAGACGGGTAAACAGGGTGATAAAATTTATGTTCACGCCTATTGCCAGGGGCATGAGCCCGAGTATGGTCGAGAGTGCCGTCAGCAACACCGGTGTCAAACGCGTGGCTCCTGCATTGATGATACCGGTGATTTTATCTTCTCCCTGCTCCATTGCCGCATCTATATAATCGATCAAAATAATGGCGTTTTTAACCACGATACCTGCAACAGCAATGATTCCCATTCCGGTCATCATGACCGAAAAATCGAGTTGAAAAATGGTAAAACCCAGCAGCACGCCGATAAAGCTGAATAAAATCTGAACCACGATAATCAGCGGTTTTGCGAGTGAATTAAATTGCGCCACCAGGATGATCAGGATCAATGCAACTGCAATGAACAGAGCCTTGACGAGATAATTACCGATTTCATTTTGCATTTCCTGTTCGCCACTAAAACGCACGGAATAACCGTCAGGTAAATCAAAAGTGTTCAATGCGTCTCTGATAGAGGCGATAATTTCATTGGCATTATAGCCGGTCTGAACGTTGGATGACAGGGTGATAACACGGTTATTGTCGATTCGGCGAATGCTTCCATAGGTAGAGGTATAGTCAGCGTTGGCAACAGCTGAAATGGGTATTTGATTGACGCCGTTGCCATTTCCCGACGGTACCGGGAGTTTTTGGCTCAGCAGGACTTGTACATTGTTGCGGTAGGACTGTGCCAGGCGTAACCGGATCGGGTATTCATCTTCGCCATCGCGAAAAGTAGATACCTCTTTGCCATAGATGGCGGTTCTCAGGGTTGAACCGATGTATGCCGTACTGAGACCGTATTTGCTGGCCTTGTCGCGATCGATATGTAAAATCATCTCCGGTTTGTGTGTTTCCATGTTCTGCTGCAAATCGGTTATTCCGGGGATTTGCAAATCCGCGATAAAAAATTCGAGTTCGGCACTGAGTTGCACCAGTTGGTCGATATCCGGCCCGGAAATCTCAATATTAATCGGCTTACCGGGAGGCGGCCCCATAATGTCACGCTCTACATTGACATCTGCAGCCGGGATGTCCTGAAGCTTTTGCCGTATCTCGTTCAGATATTCCAGCGTGGATTTTTCGCTGCGACGGTATTTATATTCCACAAAGGATACGGTTACCTTGGCCAGTTTTTCCTGCGTTGTTCGGTCGAAAATGCCGCTGCCGGCATTTACCGCTACATTGGTGATAACGGATTCCACATCCGGATTGTTCGGTCCCAGGATGTCGTTAATACGCCTTTCAACATCGAGGGCGACAGAGTTGGTCACATCGAGATCGGTGCCTTCCGGCATGGTGATATAGACGTAGATATAATTGGGATCCCCGGTCGGCATAAAGACGATTTTGGGAGTGGCCACGCGCAGCAAGAATATACTAAAGAAGAGAAGAAAAGCGGTTCCGCCGACGACCCAGTAGGGACGCTGTCCCTGCAACAGAACTTTTAATGTTTTGCGATATGCAGACATGAGAACGGGGAGTATTCGTTCCTGGAAAAAATTGATCATTTTTAGAATAATGGTTTTGAGCAGCACGTAGACCAGCAATCCGATAATGATGAGATTTGCCGGCAACATCCAGCCGAGAATATAAAAAAGCACGGTGAAAAAGATGCCAAGAGCTGCTATCTTCCAGAATTTCGCCGGTAACCTGGTATGGCTGTTCTCTTTCTGGTCGGACTGGCGTTTCATAAATGAGACGGCAAAGACCGGGTTGATAAAATAGGCCACGATAATCGAAGAGGTTAGCGTAATAATAAGGGTGATGGGGAGGTATGAGATAAATTTTCCCATAATACCGGGCATAAACATCAGCGGGATAAAGGGGGCCAGAGTGGTCAAGGTGCCGGTAAACACCGGTACCGCAACTTCACCGACTGCTCTTTTTGTGGCTTTTACGATCGATATATCGCGATTCTGGGTATAATGGCGATAGATATTTTCCACAACCACGATAGAATTATCGACAACGATTCCAAGAACCAGGATAAATGCCATCAACACGATAATATTGAGGGTAAATCCGATGATGGGTAAAAGGCTAAAGGCGATGATCATGGAGAGCGGAATCGCAATACCGACAAAAAAAGCATCAAGCTCGCCCATAAAAAACATCAGCACAAAAACGACAACGATAAAGCCAAGAATAATGGTGTTAAAGAGATCATTGACGGAATTTCGGGTTTGTGTGCTGCTATCGCTGGTAATTTTGATCTTGAGGCCGGGTGAACTTTGGCCTTTAAAATCAGAAATTTCTGATTTTATCTTGTCAACGGCGAGAATGAGATTTTTACCGCTCTTTTTAATAACCGAAAGAGAAACAACCTGTTGGCCATCCATTCGTGCATAGCTCTCTCTCTCTTCAAAATCATCCAAAACCCGGGCAAAGTCCTTAAGATAGACGCCCTCTTTGAGAAGAATATTACCGATTTTATTCGGATCCTTGAATTCTCCGGTAACGCGGAAATTTCGATTCATCCCGTCGGTTTGTATCTGTCCGCCGGAAACAGTGAGATTCTCTGCCGCCACTGCATTTTCGATGGTGCTGAAAGAAATACTATTGACCTGCATTTTGAATAAATCGACATTAATCTGGATCTCCCTTTCCAGTGCTCCTATGATTTCCACTTTGGAGATCTCTTCCAGCGCTTCGATTCGATCCTTTAAATCATCAGCATATTTTTTCAACTTTACCAGGCCCAGATCTCCGGAGAGATTGACATAGAGTATGGGAATTTCCGAGACGTCGATTTGTTTGAGCTCAGGTTCCTGGTATAAATCGGTGGGTAATTCAGTGCGGGAATCATCCATTGCTTTTTTAACATCGAGATACGCTTTGGTCTCATTTACATTGACCTCAAATTCAACCACGATTAGCGAAACATCCTGCAGAGATTGGCTGTTGATATGTTTGATACCATTGATGCCTTTTAGTTCCTTCTCGATCGGACGCGAGATCAGGTTCTCAACATCCACGGGTGAAGTCCCCGGGTGAATTGTTGTGATCATAAAATAGGGAAATGTAATTTCGGGAAATTTTTCCTTGGGCGTGGTCAGATATTGCATAATCCCGAAAATGGTGATTAGAATGGTAAAAATAAATACCGTGGTTTTATTATCTATGGCGCGATTTGACAACCCAAAATTTTTCATTGTTTTACCTTTGTTTCGAGTAACTCATCCTCTTTTGCCGGTCATTTGATGGTATTGATCTGTACCTTTTGACCATCCGCGAGATCCTGAAAGCCCCGTACGATGATGTATTCTCCGGCTTGGAGGCCGGCAAGAATTTCAACTCTGTTTTCCCAGGTTTTACCAATACGGACGGTTTTCTTTTCCACGGTCCAGGGTTGGCTTGCGTCCGCCGTTGACGGTTTGGCGATGAATAAAAAATGACTCTCCTCTGTCTTCTGCACCACATTTACCGGAACCGTTGTAGCACTGGGATTACTGTAATCGTTAATGGTCAGAACCGCGAGAATATTGGGCTGGATGTCGTCTGCCCGGGCGGGAAATGCAACATCAATGGGAAATGTCCGGTCCCTCGGGTCAATGACCTGTGAAACGGCAACAATCCTGCTCCTAAAAGTGTTATTCACTACAGGCAGCTCAACCTCGACCGGATTACCGACTTTTAGCTGTCGTATATATTCCTCTGAGAGTTGGGCTGTAATTTTCATATCCGATAGATTAACGACTCGAATGGTGCCAAATCCGGCGGCGACCGCTTCACCGGCCTTGATCAGGATTTCGTCGACCGATCCGGAAATGGGGGCGATAATTTTGGTGAGTTTATACTGCTCTTCGGTAGCGGCCAGGCGTTTTTCAAGGGCCTCTTTATTTGTTTTTACTTGCAGATACTGCACTTCACTTCCTATGCCTTTCTCCCATAAACGGCTTTGCCGTTGATAAACTGTGCGTGCAAGCTCAAGATTAACCCTGATCTCCTCCAGGCCTTTTTGGATAATGGCCCCGTCAAGCTCGGCCAAAAGCTGATCTTTCCTGACATTATCTCCCTCTTTGACGTGAATTCTTTTCACCACTCCGGATGACTGAGCCGGGATTAAAATGTTATTGTCCGACTCTACAGTGCCCTGAACATTTATATAATGATGAAAAGGCATTTCCTCCACCGCTTTTACATCGACATAGAGATGCTGTTCACCCACGTCTGTTTGACCGGATTTTGAGAGTTTGTTTTTAAGCGCTTTGATTTCCGCGCTCAATTTTTGTTGTTCGGCTTGCAGTTTCCGCAGTCTTGCTCTGTCATCCTTTTGACCGCAATAGATAAATGATAGCATGACCGATATGGTTAACAAGACGACTATTTTTTTCATGATTTTACCCATCGATTTAAAGTGTTTGCAGAATTTTTTCGAGTTTTGTCTCAGCCGCCAGCAGATCGGAAATAGTTTGCAGATATTTTCCTTCACTGTTGAGATATTGATTGTGGGCCTGGGTGATATCCAGACTGGTGCTCAATCCTTCCCCATATTTCTCAAGGGTGATTTCGTAGACATCCCGCGCCAGGTCGCGGTTCATTTCAGCGGTTTTATAGCGGTCCAGAGCTGTACTGAGCTCACTATGAGCGCTTTTATATTCCAGCGTCAGACCCTGTTCGACCTTGTCCTTCATTATCCTCGCTCTTCTGAGCTCGACCCGGGCTCGTTGAATTTTGTGAAATTTTGCCGAACCGTTGAAAATGGGCCAGCTCAGCTGTACACCAATAACCGTTGTCGGATACCAGGTTTCCTTTTTGTCGAACAAGTTGAATACGTCGCGCTGAGCATCCCGTTGCCACGTGGCAAATGCCGCAATGGTCGGTAAAAATGTTGTTTTTTCTTTCTTTAAAGAGAGACGTCTCAGATGTTCCTGGGTCTGCATGGCTTTTAAATTAATGTTGTTGTACGGGTCAAACGGCCGTTGCAATTGCTCCCGGTAGTTTTTATTTTTGATAAAAGAGTCGAGGTCGTCCGTCAGAGCGATCTGCCCATCAAGCGGTAACCCCATCTGAAGCTTTAGCAGCTGATAACTGATCTCGATTTGCTCATCCAAAGTACGGATATTATTTTCCAGTTCGTTGACGCTGATTTGCAGTTGTTTCACATCTGTTTTTTCTGTGAATCCTTCCTTGTACATCTCTGATATTTCATATTTGGTCTTTCGAAGATTTTTCAGCGTCTCTTGCAACACGCTGCGGTTCTCTTCTGCTATTAATATCAGATGATAGGTGTTGGTGAGGGTGGCTTTGAGATCGGTCTCGGTTCGTTCAAGGTTTTCTTCGGACAGTTTTAAAAATATTCGCGAGGCTTGAACGCCAACAAAGTAAGAGCCGCTGAAGATCAACTGGCTGGCAGAAAGGCCATAGCTCGCATTATGCGGTTTACCGAATTTGACCGGAATGGTTGTACCGGGCTGGCCAAAAATTTCTCCGGGTATCAATTGTGTCGGAATGTCCACCAGGTACTGGTATTTAGCGCTGGACTCGATCTGGGGAAACCCCCGGGCTGTTACTTCCCAGAGCTGCTTGTGAGCGCTCTTTATTTCCAGCAACGCATCGCGAATGTCGTGATTGTTTTCAAGAGCATATTCTTTTGCTTCCTGTAAAGAAAAAGACTTGATATTCTGGCTGAGACAGATGGTCGCAAATAAGAACAAGAGAATGAAAACCTGCAGCCGCACAAATCGTATCTGTTTTAACATATGATCTGCTCATCTTTCATTTTTTTATACCGTTTATAAAAATATCAAGGATAAATAAAGAATCCTTTTTAAGTTGTTTATAGTCTGGTTCTTTTTGCTTTTGTTCAAAAGCCTGTCTGAATTTTTCCAGCCGTTGCGTTTCGAGGATAAGGCGCAGAGCCTCTGCGGCTTTTTCTGTGTTCATCCCGCGAAATTCGCCCGATTTTATACCCTCTTTTATCAGATGAGCGAAATAACTGCGATTTTCTTTGCAATTCTGTTTGTAAATCGCCTGAATGAGCGTATGATTGTCGATCATTGCCTGCGTATTCAATTCGAGAATATCAGCCCGGCTGGCAAAATAGTCATAATAGAATCCGACAGAAATGACCAGTTTCTCGGAGGCAGTCATTTGGGGAATGATTTTTTTCTGCACCTCTTCATAATATCGATTGGCTTCCCGTTCCAGTGCATCATGAAAGATTGCTTCCTTGTTTTTATAATAATAATAGAGTGCAGCCTTTTTTAACCCCATGAGCTTTGCAATATCATCCAAGGTCGATTTTAACATGCCATATTTGGCCAAACAGTGCATGGCTGCATCGAGAATTTGCTCTCTCTTTTCTTCGGATTTTGTCATTTTGAAAAATATTCAACTAATTTAATAAAATGTTTGAATGTTTAATATATCATAATTATGCAAACAATCAAGGTGTTTTTCCCCGGCTCTTTTTACTTTCTTAAACCACAAAGACCATGAAGAAATGCGAAGAATGGAATTTTAATTTGAACGAGTTTCCCGGATGTTCTTATGCACATGCATCGCCGGACATAGATTCAGGGCGATCGAATTGGGTCATGAACAAACGTTCAGGTAGAGCTGCAAAAGAGAGAAGAAAAACCACCTGATCCGGTCAAGTAACGTTAATGTAAGCAAAGGAATTGTCTCTCTCTACAAAACGTGTCCTTTGCAGTCAATATTGATTCATTGTTTTGCATTTTATTGCAGATTATTATATATTGCTATGCAATATATCCAGGTTTTGTTATTTCCATAGAGGTAGACACCAATAATGGCCTATACGATTCGCGGAAATAAAATCGTTGCACCGGATGCCGTCATCAACGGTTTACTGATTCTTGAGGAAGGGAAAATTGCAGAGATTATACCCGGCGTTACAAATTATTCCATAGATTACGATTTTGGCGATGCCTGGATTTTACCCGGATTCATCGATCCTCATCTGCATGGTCTTTTACAATTTAACGTCGGCGAAGCATCGGCAATAGAAGAGATTGCTCTGGCTCAACCCTGTTTCGGAACGACCTCTTTTCTCCCCACTGCAACAGCCATGACTGACGAGGAATTCATCGAAAGCGGCCGCCAGGCCAGAACGGCTGCTGCAAAAACCGCCAACAGCGGCGCCAGGATTTTGGGGCTGCATCTTGAGGGACCATTTCTCAATCCTGAAGCGGCCGGTGCTATTGCAGAAGAAACGCGGCGCCCGGTGAATCTGCAGGAGGCAAAACATCTTGTTGACGAGCTGGGTGATGTACTCAAGCTGATGACGTTGTCGCCTGAATTGGAAAACGGAGCCGGCTTGATCGCCCTGTTAAAGCAAAACGGCGTGGTGGTCTCGCTGGGCCATTCCATTGCCGCGGCCGATTCACTTGATGATTATATCAACGCCGGCTTGTCCTATGTGACGCACCTGTTTAATGCTTTTCCGCTCTCGGGCGAGGCGGAACCCGGTGTGCTCGAATCCGGTTTGATCGAACACATTTTGGCTAGCGACCAGCTTTGTTGCGAAATCATCTGCGATCTGCAACACGTCGCCAGAGAATGGATCATCATCGCCGGCCGGGTACTGGAACCTGACCGGTTTATCGCCATCACTGACAGCCTGTGCGGTGCCGGACTGGAGTCGGGACGTTTTGACTTTGCTGATGGCAGCCGCTACCATTTGGTCGATGGCGTGGCTCGGCTCGAACAGGACAACCGGCTTGCCGGCAGCACATTGACCATGAACAAGGCCTTTGTTAATCTCCTGTCCTGTGGTATCTCTCCGGCTCTCGCCAGTCGTTTTACTTCTCTGAATGCGGCAAAAGTCTTGCAACTCGATAGCGAACTGGGTAGTCTTGAAACCGGGAAATGCGCGGACATTGCCGTTCTTGACCAGCTGGGTAATTGCCTGGCGACTTTTATCGATGGCGCTTTGGTGTTTTTCAAGGGATAACGAATTATGGATCAATTGAAAAAGGGACTGGATATCTCTCTCAGCCCGGACCAGGCCAAACCTTATCTTGAAGCATTCCACA
The DNA here is from genome assembly GCA_014728085.1 of Candidatus Zhuqueibacterota bacterium. Lineage (GTDB taxonomy): Bacteria > Zhuqueibacterota > Zhuqueibacteria > Residuimicrobiales > Oceaniaggregativiventaceae > Oceaniaggregativivens_A. The sequence continues at coordinate 58,381 of WJMF01000103.1, read as the reverse complement.
AGCAGATTGCAGAGTGGGATATAGCCCTGCCGGCGGTTGAACCCCTGGTTCTTGATTTTGGTCTGGGTGAATTTCTCCGTTACGGGCTTGTTGAATACTGGATCGCCAATGAAATCAACGCCGGCTATGGCGGCAAGTACCTGTTTGTCTTTGATGGCCAAACCTGTCCGATGCACAAACATGCCAATAAGGTCGAAACGTATTATATCGTCAAGGGGAGGATAAGGGTTGACTATGGAGACAAACACTTTGTGATGCAGGCAGGGGATGTACAGCGCATCGATTCGGGCATTTATCACCGCTTTACCGCAATTCAGGGTCCGGCAATGATCCTCGAACTCTCGCAGCCCTGTATCGTCGATGACAACATATTTCAGGATGATCGTATTCCTATAGGCAGAACGTCAGAAGCGTAGGGTGTTTTTGAAAGGAGATATTTCATGTCAAAAGCGTGGTGGCAGAAAAATAGTCAGGAGATTCCAAAAATTGTTGTTCCCCCACCCGGGCCGAAATCGAAGGCCATGCATGCAAACACATCGCGTTATTTTCGCGGTCTCTCTTCCCAGGTTAAGCTTTTTCCGGTTTGTTTTGATAAGGGCTACGGCATCACCATTACCGATGTCGACGGCAACACCTATCTTGACTTTTCATCGGGTATTTATGTTGCTTCCCTCGGTCACGGTCATCCGCGTATCGCCGCCGCCATCGCACATTGGGCCGAGCGTTTGATGAACTGCCACGATTTTACGACGCCGGTCAAAGCGGCCCTGGTGGAAAAATTGGCCACCATTCTGCCGGAAAATCTTCATGCCATGCAGTTTTACAGCGACGGCGCGTCCGCGGTTGAGGCCGGCCTGAGGGCCGCACGGGCAATCAGCGGCAAACATGAATTCATCTCCTGCTATCAGGATTTTCATGGCAAATCCATGGGGGCGGTAAGCTGTGCCCGCATGACAAGAGGAGACGTCCTGAGCTATGGTCCGAGCCGGGTACCCGGATTTTATATGGTACCGCGACCGGATCCCTACAGACCTCTGTTTTGTAAATCGGATGGTACTATTGATACGGACGCTTTTATCGATTTTTATAAAACCTTTATCCGCGAGGGCACTGTCGGTAATGTGGCAGCCTTTGTTCTCGAACCGGCCCAGGGGTGGGCGGGATCCATTTTCCCGCCGGATGATTTTTTCCCAAAATTATCCCGGCTCTGCCATGAAGAGGGTGTTTTGCTTTTTGATGATGAAATTCTGGCGGGCATGGGGCGGACGGGAGAGTGGCTCTGTCTCGATCACTGGAAGACCGTGCCCGATATTGTAACCTTTGGCAAATCCTTTGGCAATGGCTTTCCGGTAACCGCAATGATTGTCAAAAAAGAATATGCCGACGCTCTGGATAAAATTTCAGCTTCTTCAAGTTATGGTGGCAATCCCATGGCCTGTGCCGCGGCCCTGGCTTCACTTCAGGTTATCGAAGAGGAGAATATTCTTGAAAATGTAAGATGTGTGGGCAGATATTTTATGCGGCGCATGAAAAAAATGCAGGCCGACCACGCTATTATCGGGGATGTCAAGGGAAAAGGATTTCTCCTCGGTATAGAACTGGTAAAGGACAAGAAGAGTAAAGAGCCCTTTGACAAGGCGGGTAAGCTGGTGTATCAATATGCCTTTCAAAACGGGCTGGCATGGATACCCGCCGGTCATATTTTGCGCATGTCCCCGCCATTGATTATGAATGAAAAGTATGCGGCGCTTGGAATGGATATCATTGAGGACGCCATAACAAACGTTGAACGAGAATTGGGATATTGATATGAAAATCATGCGATTTGGAATCATCGGTCTGGGCCTGATGGGCAGAGAGTTTGCCAGCAGTGTCGCTCGCTGGTGTCATCTTTCAGCATTCGATATTAAACCGGAGATCATAGCCATCTGTGACCGTAACCCCGATGCTTTTTCCTGGTTTCAACAGTCATGCAGCGGCATTGAACAAAAAACCACGGATTATCAGAAATTGCTGCAAAATGATCAGGTCGAAGCGGTCTTTATCGCTGTTCCTCACCATCTTCATGAAGAGATCTATTGTGCCGCCATCAGAGCGGGTAAGCACATCATGGGTGAAAAGCCCTTTGGAATCGATCTCGGTGCCAATCGCGCCATCCTTAAAACCGCATCTGAACATCCACAGGTTTTTGTTCGCTGTACATCCCAGTTTCCTTTTTTCCCGGCTGTACAAAAACTTTGCAGCTATATTGAAGAGGATCAACTGGGCCGACTACTCGAGGTCAGTGCGGGATTTTTGCATTCCAGCGACCTTGATCCGAAAAAGCCGATCAACTGGAAACGGATGATCCGCTACAACGGCGAATACGGTTGCATGGGGGATCTGGGGATGCACGTGTGCCATGTCCCTTTTCGCGCCGGATGGCGGGTTGCCAATCTCCGCGCTGTTTTATCCGATATTGTTACGCATCGACCCGATGCGGCGGGCAACCCGGTTGCCTGCGAAACCTGGGACAATGCCACGCTTTTTTGCGAAACAACAGATAAAAACGGTACTCTGTTTCCCATGACGCTCAAAATGCATCGTATCGCTCCGGGGCACAAGAATACCTGGTACCTGGATGTTTGGGGGACAAAAACAAGTCTCAGATTCAGCACCAAATATCCGAAAACGCTGCAGATTCTGCATTATCGGGGTGGTGATCAGAATTGGCAAAACATGGACACGGGGTTCGAAACTGCCTATAAAACCATCACCGGTTCCATTTTTGAATTTGGCTTTACAGATGCCTGGCTGCAGATGTGGGCCGCCTTTGTCAACGAGTTGCAGCACGGCAGTCCCGAAAAGTTGTTTGCAACCTGCGTTACACCTGAAGAAACCAATCTCGGCCATCGTCTGTTTACAGCCGCACTTGCATCGCACAAACATCAAAAAACGGTCAATATGTTGAACGAATAATCAGGCCCGGATTTGCCTTTTATGGCGTAAAGCTGAAGAAATGGAGAGAATAATGGCAGAATTTGAATACAATCCTTCCCACTGTGTTCCGTTTCGCGATAAAGCGGTTCTGGAGCGGGTGCGCAGAATTAAAAAAGAGGATATCGACAAACATCCCAATCCCGATTTTGTTATTCATGTAAGAAAAGCAGCGGATATTGAGATGATATTCATCACCGATATGTTTTATCGTATCAAGAGCGCTGCAGATCAAGGCCGCAACGTTGTCTTCATTTTACCCAACCCGGTTTCTTCATACAGGCATGTGGCGCATTTGATCAACACATTTCGCCTTTCCTGTAAACACTTGTATGCGTTCGCGATGGATGAATATGCCGACGAAAACGGACACATTGCACCCGAGTCCTGGCCTCAGGGATTCCTGCATGCCATGAAAAAAAACTTTTTTAGTCGTATCGATCCCGATTTACGACCACCGGAAGAACAGTTCATCGCACCGGACAATAAAAATCTCGCACATTATGGTGATATGATTGAAGAGTTGGGCGGTGCCGATATGTGCTATAGCGGACCCGGTTGGACGGGACACCTCGCATTTATCGAACCGGATGCTCCTGAATTCCAGGCGCCGTTGCAGGAATGGATGCAGATGGGATCCCGAATTGTTACTCTCAGTCCTTTTACCCTTGCGCAGAATTCCCTGCACGGAAGTTTTGGTAAAAGCGGCGATATTGCACTGATACCGCCAAAAGCAGCGACAATTGGCCCCAAAGAAGTCATTGCCGCGAAGAACCGAATGGATATCAATTCGATTACGGTTCACGGCACCGGTACGGCCTGGCAACGCCTGATGACACGACTGGTGGCTCACGGACCGGTTACACCTCTGCTGCCTACCTCGATTCATCAGCGATTGCGAACCGATTTCTATATCTCGGAAGAAATCGCGGAAAATATCGAACCGGACTGGGACAAGGAATATTAATATGAGCGTTTTTTTATCCGCCGGCGCTGCCTGCTCTGATATTACGCCCCGGCAAAGCGTTTTTCTTTTTGGGTATCCGCATACAGAGCGTATGAGCACGGGCGTGCATGATCCTCTGCTCTGTTCGGCGCTCTATCTTGGCGATCATGACGGGGGCTTGCTTTTCATTTCGCTCGATGTGATTTATGTGGATAAGGCGCTTGTCCTCGGAACGCGTCAACAGATTCACCGACAGACCGGAATTCGGGAGGATTCGATTTTGATCGCGGCCACGCACACGCACTCCGGGCCGGTAACGGTTGATTGCCTCTGCACTGCGGACGATGCGGTTGTGCCCGATGCGGATACCGGGTATCGTCATTTTCTCGTCGATTCTATGATCAGAACAGCCGTTAAAGCCATTTCTTCTGCAAAACCGGCGGTGGCCGGGCTCGTTTTTGCCGACAGCCGCGGCATCGGCAGCAACAGGCATGATCCTGCCCGCGAAATCAACCACCAGGTTCCGGTCCTGCTGATCAGGGATAGAAAAAAACAAAAAAATATTGCCTGTTTGCTGGTTGTGAATATTCACCCGACGGTTTTACACCAGGACTCGAGGCTGATTAGTGCTGATTTTCCCGGAATGGCGAGAGCGGAAATGCAAAGGACGCTGGGAGCAGAATGCGCTGTTGTATATTATACCGGTCCTTGCGGCAATACCAGTCCGCGTCATATGACGAGATCGAATACATTTGCAGAGGCGAGGCGTCTGGGAACTCTGTTGGCTGAATCGGTGATCGGGGCTGTAAAGAAGAGCGATTTTACCGGGCAGCTGAATCTGGCCACCCGACAAACTTTTATCGATCTTCCACCGCGACCTATGATGGCGACGGATGAAGCAAAAAGCCGCCTGAGCCATCGCCAAAAGCGGTTGCAGGATTTGATAAATGCCGCTGCGGACAGTCGGGAAATCCGCACAGCAGAGTGCGATCTTTACGGGGCCGAGGAAACCCTGACCCTGAGTCGTGCTGCGGCTGAAGAGAAACTCGATGCGGTGGTTCGCACCTGTCTTCCCGCAGAGATTCAGGTTTTCACCATAGGTGACTGGAATTTTATCGGCTGGCCCGGAGAAATATTTGTCGAGTATGCCCTCAGCGTACAGCAAAAACATGCCAATGCTTTTGTCATATCGCTGGCCAACGGTGAATTGCAGGGCTATATCGTTACGGCGGCAGAGGCAGAACGGGGCGGGTATGAAGCTTCCAATGCGCTGTTCGACCACCGCAGCGGTCTGATCCTGGTGCGGGAAACGTTGGCTCTTCTCAATAAAATATGAACATTTTTGCGGTAATATCTATGGAAAACGGATGCAATGACCTATATACTCGGAATTGATCTTGGTACAACCTATTTCAAGGCCGCTCTCTATATGCCGGATGGCCGGCTGGTTGGCTTGACAAGGGTGGCCGTAAATCCGTCTATAGATGGCGTCAGGTGTGAACTGGAGGTCAGTCGGTTTATATCTTTGCTTAATGGCGCCATCGCAGAGGTTTGTCACCAAGCCGGTTCAGGCTCGGACGATATCGTTGCTGTATCTTATGCTTCGCAAGCCAACAGTTTTGTGCTGTTAAACAAGGCTCTGCATCCTCTGACCCCGATTGTTTTGTGGCCTGACGACCGGGCCGCCGTTCTGGATAGAACGCTGGAGGGTTTTGTAAATAAAAGTGACTTTTTGATGACAACCGGTCTGGGCCTGTTCAGCCATCAATTTTGTCTCAACAAGCTGGTCTGGTTCAGACAGAATGAACCCGACATATGGAATCGCGCAGATTGTGTTATGACCTTGTCCGATTTTTTTACCTTTATGTGTACCGGAGAAAGGGCGGGAGATGCCGGAACCGCTTCTCTTCTCGGATTACTGGATTTGAAATCATGCTCCTGGTGGCAGCGTGCTCTGGATTGCCTGGGCATCGAAAAACAGAGTCTGAGCGTTGTCAAAAAACCCGGTTCCATGACAGGGAAAACCCGCTCAAACCCTCTGGGAATTCCCCGGAATATTCCCTTCATCGCCGGCGGACTGGATCATCATATCGCTGCTATTGGAGCCGGCGTAAAGGATCATCATCGGTGCAGCGAATCAACGGGTACGGTACTTGCCTGTTTTAGATATCTTGACCGCTATCAGCCAAAGAAAAATTGTCATACCGGTCCGGCAACAGATGGCTTGACTTGTTATCAACTTGCTTTTAGGGAGAATGGCACGAGAGCGCTTGATTATTATTTAAAAACAGTTATGCCACAGCAATCGTTTAAGGATCTGTTCGAGCTTGCTGGGGCTGTAGAGCCGGGGTGCGATGGTCTTGTGGCTATTTGGCAAAATCAGACGAACCGGTTTAGTAAAGGTCAGGGCGACTATACGCCCGGCCATTATGTTCGCTCTGTACTTGAATCAACGGCACTGGATTTTGTCGAGCTCATCGCGCTTTTGTTCGACCGCACCCTGCCCGCAGACGTTTTGGCCACAGGTGGGGGCGCAAAAAGCGACTTGTGGTTGCAGATCAAGGCCGACATGCTCGGCGTGCCGGTGATCCGGAGCGGCTGTGAAGAACCTGCCAGTCGCGGTGCCGCCATGCTGGCTGCGGTTGGATATGGTTGCTATCCTTCGCTCAAAGCGTGCTCTGAGGAGTGGCCGGATCAGCAATCTGTTTTTTATCCTGACAAGAAAAATGTTGAAAAATATCACCGTTGGATAAAGAAGAACCGATCACGACTAATGACCTAAACGGCGGGGAGAGAATATGGATGCTACTGTAAATCTTCTGAGTGTATGGGATTGGATTGTCATTGTTTTTTATGGTCTGGTGATGCTGGGGGTCGGCTGGTACTATTCAAAGCGAAACAAGGACATCAAGGATTATATGCTGGGCGGCAGACAGATGAAGCCCTGGGCAGTGGGCTTGTCATTGTTTGCTACTCTGTTCAGCGCGATTACGTATCTCTCTCTTCCCGGCGAAATGATCAAAAATGGTCCAATGTACTGGTCCATGCTGCTGGCGTTCCCGCTCGTCTATTATGTTGTCGCCTGGTGGCTAATACCGGTTATTATGAAACAACCGGTAAGCAGTGCGTACGAATTGCTCGAAATAAAAATCGGGCTGAGCGTGCGCATGCTCGGATCGATTTTGTTTTTGCTTTTACGCCTGATCTGGATGGCGGTTATCATTTATATGGTCGCGGAAAAGATCATCATCCCGATAATGGGATGGTCGGAGGGAACCGCCTTATGGGTGAGTTTGGCTATCGGTGCCATTACCATTGTTTACACCTCAATGGGCGGATTGCGGGGTGTGGTGTTTACGGATGTGATGCAAACCTTTATTTTATTTTTCGGTGCATTATTGGCTCTTTATCTGATCAACCGGGATATGGGCGGTGTTTCGGGCTGGTGGCCGACCACCTGGTCGGAAAACTGGGCGGGCTGGACCTTTTTTGATACCAGGGCAAGAGTCAGTTTTTTAACCGCTATATGGGGAATGTTTGCCTGGTATGTTTGCACGGCGGGTTCGGATCAAATGGCTATACAACGCTATCTCTCTACGCGAGATGCGCAGGCTGCCCGAAAGATGTATCTTGCCTCTCTGGTTTCCAATTTTTTGGTGCTGGCACTGCTCGGTGTACTCGGACTCGCCTTACTTGCTTTTTTTCAAAAACACAGCCTGTTGCTTTCGCCCGGCCGTTCCATTACCCAGGAAGCGGATTTGTTGCTGCCAAGATTTATCGTTACCGGTTTGCCCGGCGGTCTGTCGGGACTGATTTTCGCCGGATTGATGGCGGCTGCTATGTCCAGCCTCTCTTCAGGTGTCAATTCATCCTGTCTGGTTATTAGTCGGGATTTTTTGGCCCGCTTTCGCAAAAAGGAAATGAGCAGTAAAGATGAAGTGGTGTTGGCCAAAAGGATATCTCTGCTGATCGGCTTGTTTGTGGTTCTGCTGAGCCTTCTGGTCGGCCATGTTAAAGGCAACCTGCTGGAACTCACCTATAAAACGGTGAATCTACTCACCGGACCGCTGTTCGTTCCCTTTTTTATCGCCCTTTTTATTAAAAACGCAAATGAGCGCGCTACCTTTATCGGCACTCTGGCGGCAGTCCTGGCTTCGTCTTTGATTAGTTTTTCACAGGAAATTTTTGGCACCGCAGTTTCATTTTTATGGATGATTCCGGTCTCTTTTATCGTCGGGGTCGGAAGCAGCCTGTTTTTGGGATGGATTTTTAATAAAAAAGCAAATAATCTTCAAGCAGGCCGAAGGCACTAACCCAATATATGACGGAACATGTAAATCACATGAAATGCATTGCGATTAAAGTTAGAGCTGCAGGTAACGACAAATGCAAAAACGTTCATTAGGCAAATGCGGGCTGGTTTCAGAAATCGGTTTTGGCGGGGTGGAAATCGGCATGCCCTATGGCATTGGCGTGGGCAGAAATACAGAACCGCCGGCGGAACAAACTTCCATTGCGCTTTTGCAGAATGCACTGCAGACGGGTATTAATTTTTTCGACACGGCGAGGGAATATGGCCGCAGTGAAGCGCTGATCGGGCGCGCATTTGCAGACAGGCGCGACCAGATTATTATTTGCAGCAAGTGCAAACATCTTCCGGCCAAACTACCGGATAAAGCCCTTTGCCGCTTTGTTGTTGACTCTTGCCGGCAAAGTCTGCTCGCTTTACATACCGCTTATCTCGATCTCTTTTTGCTCCACGACAGCGCTATAACAATCCAGAACCATCCGGCGGTTCGGGAAGCGTTGTCATACCTGAAAAAGAACCGCCTCGTACATGCTGTCGGTGTTTCCACTTATACAACGGCAGAAACCGCCAATGCGATCGAGAGCGGTTTCTACGATGTCGTTCAGGTGCCCTTTAATCTGCTCGATCAGCGCCAGCTGCCCTATATCGAACTGGCGGGCAAACGCGGTATCGGTGTTATGGTTCGGTCTGCTCTGTTTAAAGGCATTTTGGCCCGTAAAAACTGTGAGCTGCATCCGGCGCTCGAACCGGTTCAAACCCATGTCGAAGCTCTTGAAGAGTGGGTGAAAGAGCCGGTTCGAAATCTGGCAGAGCTATCTGTTAAATTCATTCTGGCTTTTCCCTCTGTGTCGACGGTGCTGGTCGGTATCGATCAATTCACCTATCTGCAACAAGCGGTTCAAATGGCAGATAACCGTTATCTCGGTCGGGAAATCGTCAGACAATTACGTGAACGGGCGTATCCGGATGCCGATTTTCTTGATTTGAGGATATGGGACAAGAAGGGATGGCTATGATCGTTGCTCTATGCCCAAAGGCAAGCGATACATCAGTTGTTTGGGGTTTACTGTTACACTGGCAATAAGAGGATTGAAGATGATGAAAATTGGAATGATCGGTATGAGCGAGGGAAATGGTCACCCTTATTCGTGGTCCGCAATTATCAATGGGCGGTACGATAAACGCACGATTGCGGCTTGTGGATTTCCGGTTATCGCTCAATATCTGGCTGAGAATGAAGATACTCTGGGAATTGATGACGCCCGGGTTACGCATATATGGACACAGGACCCGGTAAGTTCACAAAAAATTGCCCGGGCCGCTTTTATTGAACACGTATGTGCCGATCTCAATGATCTCACCGGCGTCGTTGATGCGGTTATTCTCGCGCGCGATGACGGCGATCGCCATGTGGAAATGGCCGAACCCTTTCTCAAGGCTAAAATTCCTGTTTTTATCGACAAGCCGCTGGCGATTAATCTCGCAGATTTGCACTATTTTATTCATCAGGTTGATGCCGGGGCTTTTATAATGAGTTGTTCATCGATGCGCTATGCCACAGAGACAATGGCCTGCTCTCGCGAGCTCGGCGAGTTGGGTGCACTGGAATTCGCAGTTGCAGTGGGTAAAAAGGATTGGTTTAAATACGGAGTACACATGCTGGAAGCGATGTTTACCCTCCTGGGCGATCCTGCGGTGAAATCAGTTCGTCACTTTGGCAACGAATGTCAGAATCGCGTTGAAATTTTGTTTGCAAACGGATTAACCGCTGTTGTCTTTCTCTATCGGGATATTGCCCCGACATTTCAGATTTCCCTTTATGGTCGTGAGCGCTGGCAACTGATTGAATATAACGACTGGTATGCCATGTTTCGCCGCAATTTGGCAGAGTTTGTTTCAGGGGTTAGAGCAGGGAAGAGTCGCCTGAATTTTGACGCTACGGTGAATATAGTAAAAACATTAATCGCAGCTGATCAAAGCCGCAGGCAGAACGGGGCTGTGATTGAATTGGAAACGGTATGAAAGAGGTAACCCAACATCTTGATGGTAAAGGCGGGGAGCATCTTTATCTGCATAAGGATTTCCACGGTGCTCTCTGCTATGCGATCAAATATCTTGACGAAACCTATGGTTATGAAATCACCCATGCTTACCTGCGCCATGTGGGGGAAACCGTCTACAAACCCCTGATTTTTGAAATCAAACGGCGCGGCCTGAAGGCACTTGAGGATCATTTGCGACGTGTTTTTACCCTGGAAGGCGGAGAATTTGAACTCTATTGGAAAGAGGATCATTTACAGCTCGAGGTGAAGCGTTGCCCCGCTATTGAGCACTTGAAACGAAATAACCTTTACTATACCGATCGTTTTTGTACATCAACAATCGTGGTCAATGAAACCATTTGCCGGCAAAGCGGCTGTCAGGCTCACTGCGATGTTGTGCCGGGCAGCGGTCGCTGCGTGCAAACATTTCGAAGGATGACATGATCTCCTGTACCGAATTTATTCCGGCTTATAATGAACTGTTCAGGTTTCTTCATCATTGCTACGGCAAAGAGAGTGTTGTCGAGTTCTGGCACCACTTGTCGGATACCTTTCTGGATAATTTGCGCCGATCTATTGCCGAGCATGGATTGAAAGGTTGTTTTATCTACTGGAGCAGAACCCTTCAGGAGGAGGCTGCGGATTTCAGTATGGATTTGGATGAAAAGAAGGGTGTTTTTCGAATCATTATGAACCGCTGTCCGAGCTTGGGGCGTTTATTGGAGAGTGAGTTTATTGAGCCCTATCCCGACTATTGCCGGCACTGCGACCATCTATATCGTCGAATTGCAGAATCCTTTGGCCTGGAATTCGATTTGACCTTCGATGCTAAACGGGCTTTTTGTATACTGGAGATCAGGACTTGTAACTATTGAGGCCTGGCGCAAATGTTTTGAGATAGGCGCACGATCAGGTGGATTATCTTATAAATGAATGGTTAGCGAAAGCGGGGGATATATTTTTGAATGTGATTATGATAAAGGGTCAGCTATGCATGTGAATGAATTGTTTTCGTTAAAAGAAAAAGTTATTCTCGTAACCGGCGGAACGGGTTTATACGGCAAGCCGATCGTCGAAGCGTTGGCCGAGGCAGGTGGCAGGGTAATCACTGCGTCGAGGCGTTTAAAAGCGGGCAAGGCGCTTGCCGACGCATTTGCACAAAGAGGCCTCGATGTTCAGGCTCTAAAGGTCGATCAGGCAGACCATGATTCTGTCCTTCAGCTGAAGAATGAAATCGTCTCCCGGTTTGGCCGGCTGGATGTTTTTGTAAACAATGCTGTTAGCAGGCCAATGAAGGGCTATGACGATCCGCTCGAAAAATTCCAACAATCCATGGCGGTCAATGCCACCGGCATGTTTGATATTTTACGGCAGATGGCTGATCTCATCAGCTCCGGCGGTGGCGGCGTTATCATCAATATCGCCTCCATGATGGGTATGTATGGACCGGACTTGTCCAATTACCTCGGTACTGATATGGGCGATCCGCCGCCTGATTATTTTTTTCACAAGGGGGGACTTGTTACGTTAACGCGGTATCTGGCCCGGGTTCTGGCCCGGTATGGTGTTCGGGTCAATGCAATCAGTCCGGGCGGGCTTTGGGCGCACCAGGCACAACGATTTGTGGAAAATTATTCGGCCAAAGTTCCGCTTGGCCGCATGGCAGAATATGATGATATCAAAGGGGTGGTTGTTTTTCTGGCTTCGAATGCCTCAGCCTATATCAATGGTGAAACTATTCTGATGGATGGCGGTATGCATGCGTGAAAGGACGAGCACTATGTGCTGTATTCAATATACTCTGGAATGTTCTCCCGAACCTGAAGACACAACAGATCTTGCGGGGCTATATCAAAGCTGATGCATTATCAAAGCTGGTGCATTGCCGTTACACTTGTATCGTTAATTATAAACCACCGAGCGCCGGGAGCAAATACAATTCATCCCCAATAGGATTTTGTAACGCATACCGTCAAATAAAAATACTTTTAATACAGCCCGCGATAAAAATCTGTTTTAATGGTAAAACAAAAATCAGGTAAAAATGATCTCGCCTCCGGCCGCAATTTCATAGAATTTGGCGACATTGATGATATCCTCGGTTTCCTCGGTAAAATCATCCTTTGTCAGGTGAAACATATCCACAGTTGCCTTGCAGGCGTAGAGTTTGGCGCCGGCAGCGTGTACCATTTCGATAAATTCGGGAACAGGGGGGATGTCAAGTTTCTCCATCTCCTTTTTCATTTGTGCGGTTGCAAAAGCAGACATGCCCGGCAATATCCCTATCAGCGAGGGAAGGTGCATGGCCGGGTTACCGACAGTCGCAACCTTGATTTTGTTCATGCGCTTTTTAAGGATGGTTTCAAGACCGAAAAAGGTAAAGAAAATATTGGCCTCGATGCCATCCATGCGGGCACCATTTGCCATAATTAAGCCGGGATAGACGCCGTCAAGTGATCCTTTTGAGATAATGACGGATACTTTATTTATTTTTTCATTCGACATTCAAATACCTCCTGATTATTTAACGATAAAAACAGATATCTCAGACACAACCTTCCGGTTTACCCAGTCCGGCAATCTTTGCTGCTTTTTTGGCCGGACCATCCGGAAAGAGAGAATAAATCTCCTTGACCGGAATTCCCGCGTTGTTTTTGATTCTACGGATGGTTGGGATCTTTCCGTTCTCTTTATAGTCTTCCCGCATGAAAACAAGCAGTTTCCAGTGTTTGTCGGTCAATTCGTCGATTCCTTCTGCGCTTGCCAATTCCGAGGCGATTTCTTCTGTCCAATCATCAGGATTTAGCAGAAATCCTTCTTCATCAACTTTTACTTGTTTACCGGCAAAATTTTTAACAGGCATAATATGACCTCCTTGATGTTTACATATTTTCTTTGATTAATTGTTTGTTTTCAGGTGTGTTGACCGATTTTATAAATTCAAGCATAAAAGCCATCGCTTTTCTAACCTCCGGATTTCTCAGCTGTCTGAACAGCGATCTATAGGAAATATCTTTCCCGGTATCGATTTCTATGCTTTGTATTTGCTCCGCTGCATTTGCAACCGGAACGATCACCTCCGGTTTTGTCAGGCTCTTTACTGCCCTGAGCAAGTGTGGCAGGCTCTTGTTCAGCATTTCCAGGTCCTCGGGGCTGAAATCGGCTATGATCGTGTCGAAAAGCCGGGCGGACTGTCGCATAAATTGAAAATAGCCCCTCTCCTCGAATTTCTGCAGCCGTTGCAAAAGTTCATCAAACATATCCTTGCTGAGCGGTTTGATGTCTTCGATCAGGTTGGCAGCGGATTCGAGTTGATTGAGGACGTTGATGAGTGTGCGTGTGTTACGCAATAGTTTTTTCAACAAGAAGACCAGATCGCGGCTGTCAAAGTATATTGCCACATCCTGCAACTCTTCAACGGCTGAATTGAAAACATCCGTGCCGATGAGTGTGAGATCGTTCTTTAACTCTTTCCACTCTTGCTGGCTTTTCTCTTGCTCCTCCATTCGGGCAGTGATGCGGTCGAGTTTTTCGTTGATCTCCTCAAGTTGTTGTTGAACCTTTACATCATTCATATCAACTTCTCCTCTTACCGGCTAGATTCATTTGTGCCTCAATCGGCAATTCCGCTCCTTTGAGCAACAAATTCCAGTAAACCCAGCGAAAGATCATTTTGCCCCAGTGATTCATGCGCGTCTCTTCAAGCAGTGAAAAGGGCCCGATTCCCGGCAAGGGAAATTTTCCGGGCAAGGGTTCGACATCATAATTGAAATCGATCAATATGCCTTTGCCGAATCCTGACTCGATAAAACAATTTGCATGACCATCAAAATCCGCTTTAAGGGGCCTGTTTTCTGTTGCCCGAATAAAATTTTCAAATAATATATCCGCCTCAAAATGGGCCACGGAACCTGCTTTTGAACTCGGCAGATCTGTGGCATCACCGATGACGAAAATGTTTTCATAAGCTTTGGACTGCAGCGTGCCCGGATTCGTCGGAATAAAATTGATATCATCCCCCATACCTGAATCGGCAATAAATTCAGCTCCCATATTCGTCGGTATCGTGACCAGTACATCATAGTCGATTTCTTTTTCATCCCAGGAAACGATTTTGTTTTTATCGCTGTTAACCGAGCCGATATTGAATTCAGCGGTGAGATGGATATTCTTTTTTTCAAGAAATTTGCCTAAAAATTTTGATGCGATCGGTTTTGTAAATGCTCCGGGTAGCGGCGTGACGAACTCGATGTCCACTTTGTTGCGAATGCCTTGTTCGGTAAACCACCAGTCCGCCAGAAAAGCAAATTCAAGCGGGGCAACCGGGCATTTGATCGGCATTTCAACAATATCAATAACGAGTTTACCCCCTTCCCAGGTTTTAAAAAACTTTTCCAGTGCACACGCCCCTTCTACCGTGTAAAAATCAAAAATATTTTGTCTCCAGCCATCACCGTTCATGCCTTCCGTCTCTTCCGGATGAATCTTGCTGCCGGTAGCAATGATCAGATAATCATAGGAAAGTACTTTTCCATTGCTCAATTCTACTTTGTTCTCTTTCGGGCGTACGCCCTCGATTGTTGACATGATCACATTTATCCCGGTGGGGAAATAATCCCGTTTTGGTTTCATGACATCTTCTTTTGTGTAGATGCCGAAAGGAATGAATAAATATCCCGGTTGATAATAATGCGTTTCATATTCATCCACGAGGGTAATATCCCAGTCCGATGGGTCAAGTACGGTCGCCAGCTTGTTGACCATGATCGTTCCCGCCGTACCGCCTCCAAGAATGACCAGCTTTTTCATTTTCACCTCAGTATTTTTTTCAAGTCATTTAAAATTTTTTCGAGTCAATATGAAATAGCATATTGATGTATTGCAACAATTTGCTCATTTATTTATCAAGAGAATGCCCATAAATCAATGCTTTCAAATCAGCGCAATCAACAGTGGTTCGGTACACAATACAATCTCTGCAGGACGGAAGAGGATGCGAACATTTTTCTGTGGTTGCCCAGCATGGTTTTTCATAATTTTTCAGGGCCTTGCATTGAGAACGTTTCTCTTCACTGCATTGTCTTATTTTCCAGCAGGGCATCAGGGCAAAAAGACGCTTTATACCCTCATAATTCATTCCCTCTTTGTTGATCAACCGCCTGATGCAATTGACTTTTTCGATTTCCAGATCGGAAAAAAGCCGGCGTCCGGTCGCTGTTCTATGTGGTAATATTAATCCCTCTTTCTCATAGACTCGTAACAAATGCACCGAAACCCCGAGCAGATCGGCGGCAATACCAATTGTATATACCGGTTTGATACTGATTTGCATTTTTTGATTAATAACAGAAGACATTTCTGACCCTGATATGATGGTATCATTTTCTATAATGTATATTATAGAAAATATAGAATAAATAATCAAGCATTTTTTAATACCACAAATACAAAGGATCGCCATTGCCTTTGGTGTAGAATTTTTTGTTGTTATTTATCACAATATTTCGTTCATTATAGATTGGAAGTTTTTGACAGGGAAAATAAATCAGAGATATAGAACAATGGAAAAAAGAAAAATAATTGTGCTCGGAGTACTGGTTATCATGTTGGGCGGCGGTTATTTGCTGATGCAGTTTTTGATATCGCAAAAGCAGGAATATGCGCAGCAACCCGCGCCGGCTTCGGAGAGATATGTTAAAGTCGATTCTGTTTTTTATGGAAATATTCCCTCTACTGTGACCGGCAAAGGACGGGTGGTATCGAGCGCCGAGATTGAAATCGTTGCAGAAGCTTCCGGTAAAATCGAGTCCGGCGATATTCCTCTAAAAAAGGGGCAACCTTTTCAACGGGGGGATATTTTGCTGACGATTTACAAAGACGAGATGGAGCTCTCTTTAAAATCTCAAAAAAGTCAATTTTTAAATCGCCTGGCCAATTTGTTGCCGGATATAAAAATTGATTTTCCTGAACACTATGATGCCTTTCTTCGCTTTTTTAATAAAATCAATCTGGACCGTGATATACCGGATATGCCGGATTTCCGTGGAGAGAAGCTTAAAATTTTTCTTTCCAGCCGTACTGTTCTCAGTGATTATTATTCCATCAAAAAAATGGAAAAACAACTGAATCGACACACAATTTATGCGCCGTTTAAAGGATCCTACAAAACGGTGCTGCTGCAGGTCGGGGCCTATACAAATACGGGGGGGCGAATCGCAACCATCATTCATACCGACACGGTGGAGGTCGAAGTGCCGCTTGAAAACGGTTATGCTTCCTGGATAACCAAAGGACGACAAGTGCACCTGACCTCTATTGAAAAAGAGCATATCTGGAAGGGAACCGTGGTCAGGATTTCGGATTTTGTTGATCCGACAACCCAGGCAAGGCCTGTTTTTGTCTGTGTACCGCTTGATCGTCAGCCTCAACTTTTTGCCGGTGAATATTTGACCTGTGAATTTGACGGCGGTGTTATAGAGGACGCCATGGAGATTCCGAGAAAAGCTGTGTTTAACTATAATGAAGTGTTTGTTGTTGAAGATGGGGCCCTGAAGAAACGTCAGATTGAACTCGTCAAAGTCAACGAAGAGACCCTGATTTTCAGGGGGCTGAAAGTCGGCGCTCTGGTGGTAGTACAGCCGTTGATCAACGTTTCAGAAAATACGCCGGTCAAAATTCTTGGTCAAAGTTAGCCAGGGTGCAGGTGTATTCGGTCTTGAGGAAAAATGGTTCATATCCTGATAGGTGCTGTTGAGTAAGCAGAGGTTGAATATCGATGTTTCGAAGAATAGTTTCTACATTTGTTAAATTTCCGTTTTATGCCAACATTTTGATTGCTTTTATTGTCATTGCCGGCCTGGTATCATTATTAAGTCTCAAGCTTTCTTTTTTCCCGGAAACCACATCGAGAATGATAACCATTTCTGTTTATTATCCCGGCGCTTCACCGGTTGAAATGGAAGAGGGGATTACGGTTCGCATTGAAGCGGCTTTGCGCAGCATCGTTGGTATCAAAGAAATTTCTTCTGTTTCTTCTGAAAACAGTTCCCGTGTGGTTATCGAAACCACGGGAGAGTATGATATTGATGAAGTGCTGATGGAGGTGAAAAATGCGGTTGATGGCATTTCCGGCTTTCCCAGCGCGGCGGAACGCCCTGTTGTCTATAAAGAGCGCAATACGTCGGCAGCGCTTTTTCTCAATCTGTCCGGTACAGAAGATATTTTCACATTGCAAGATTATGCTTATCAAATAGAAGACGATTTGCTCAATTCCGGTGTGATCAGCCAGGTGGGTTCATGGGGTGCTCCATCCCCGGAGATTTCGGTTGAAATCCGCGAATCCGATTTATTGCGGTATAACCTGTCGATCAGCCAGATTAGCCGGGCTATTCTCAACAACAACCGGGATGTTTCGGCCGGGCAGATCAAATCGGAAAATCAGGAGATTCTCATTCGCTTTCGCTCCAGAAGCGCACAGCCTGATGATATCAGCAATATTATTATTCGCGGCACCGAAAGCGGTGGCTTTTTAAGGCTGCGCGATGTGGCGGTGGTTAAAAAACAAACACCTGAAAATTTTTATCCCACTTTTGGCAACGGTGAAAAATCCGTATCTCTATTTGTACAAAAACTTCCGGAAGAAGATCTCGAAGAGATCACTGAATATGTAAACGAATATGTGAAAAAATTCAACACTGAAAACCCAGGCGTTGAATTGCGCATGATTTTCAGCTTTTTGGAGATCCTGCAGAGCCGCCTGAGAGTGTTGCTCAACAACGGTATGATCGGCTTTATACTGGTGATTTTTTCCCTTACTCTGTTTCTCAATTTTCGCGTCTCCCTTTGGGTGGCCTGGGGTATTCCCGCTTCCTTTTTGGCCATGTTTGTTTTGGCCAATTTATACGGTATCACCATCAACATGATTTCGTTATTCGGAATGATTCTCGTCATCGGTATCCTGGTGGACGATGGAATCGTTATCGGTGAAAATATTTTTTCTCATTTTGAAAACGGAAAGAACCCCCGCCTTGCAGCGGTAGATGGTACCATGGAAGTCGCCCCCGCGGTGCTGACGTCGATATTGACAACGGTCGTCGCCTTTTCCCCGCTGTTGTTCATGCAGGGCACCCAGTTTGAAACCCAATGGGAGATGGCTTTTATCGTCATTGTCTCATTGTTGCTCTCCCTGGTGGAAGCTTTTTTTATTTTACCGGCTCATCTCGGTAATCCGCGTGTACTGCAAAGGCGAAACACGGAAAATGGAAACGGCTTTAGCATGCGAAAGTATACGGAGAAATTTTTTCTCTGGCTGCGGGAACATGTTTATGGACGGGCGCTCAAGTGGATCATTACCTGGCGATGGATTATGGTCGGTGTGCCTGTGGTTCTGCTCATGATTACAACCGGCTTGTTCTTGGGCGGATTTATCAAAAACACCTACTTTCCGGTGGTTGATTTTGACAGTTTTGAAATTAATATTGCTTTTATTCCCGGTTCAGGCGAAAAGCAAACCTATGATTATCTGCACCGGTTTGAAAATGCGATCTGGGAAGTGAATGAAGATCTCATGCAGAGTATGAACGATACCATTCCCTTCATTGACCATACCCGTCTGCGCGTCGGCAGTGCCTTTTCCGGCAGAGAGCGGGGCGCTCATGCCGGCAGGCTTACCGTCTGGCCCAAGGATTTAACCTATATCGATATTACCGGAATGGAAATTGCAGAAAAGGTGCGCAAAAAAATCGGGCCTGTCCCTGAAGCGGAAAAATATACCCTTGGTGGCCGCAGCCGCTGGGGATCTCCGGTTGCCATCAGCCTGTTGAGCCGCAATCTGCAGGAACTCGATGCGGCGAAAAATTTACTGATGCATGAACTCGGAGACCTGCCCATTTTAAAGGATATCGTTGACAATAACGCCCAGGGTAAACAGGAAGTACGGCTGAAGCTGAAACCTCAGGCCTACTTTGTCGGCCTGGATGAAAATGATATTGCCAACCAGGTGCGGCAGGCATTTTTCGGGGGACAGGCACAACGGTTGCAGCAGGGCAGAAACGAATTGCGTATATGGGTCCGGTTTCCCCGCCAGGATCGTTTGAATCTCGGACAACTCGAGCGCATGAAAATTCAAACTCCGCAGGGTGAGTATCCGCTTGTCGAGCTTGCCGACTATGAAATCGAGCGCGGCCCGGTCAGCATTCAGCACTATAACGGGCAACGGGAAATCCGTATCGAAGCGGATCTCGTTGATCCCTATGCGTCGGTTCCCGATATTCTACAGCAAATCGATAATCAAATTATTCCGAAAATCAAAAGCAAATACAGCGGTATCAGTGTTCAATATCAGGGACAACAACGGGAGAGCCGCATCGCTGTCGAACGACTGCAAACCTATTTTCTGATCGCCTTCGCTCTGATCATTCTTTTGTTGATGATACACTTTAAATCTCTGGAACAGGCGCTTATCATTCTGATGATGATACCGTTATCCCTGTTGGGTGCCTTTTGGGGTCATTGGCTGCACGGAAAGCCGGTTTCGCTGCTGAGCATTCTGGGGATGATTGCGCTTTCCGGGGTGATCGTCAATGATGCTGTCATCTTTCTGTCCAAGTACAATTCTCTCGTCGCCACCGGAATGCGAGTTAAACGGGCGATCCTGGAAACCGGTAAGGCCCGTTTACGGCCGATCATCCTTACCACCATCACCACCACCATCGGCCTCTATCCTCTGATTTTGGAAAAGAGCCATCAGGCGCAATTTCTCATCCCCATGGCGATTTCTCTCGCATACGGCGTTGCTATCGGTACTATTTTTATCCTGATTTTTTTCCCCGTCCTGATCCATGTCCTTAACGATATCCGTTCCTTCTTTTACTGGGCCTGGACCGGTAAGCGCCCGAAAGCGGAAGATATGGAAATTGCCGTCGAGTACAGCAAACGGCATATTGAATCATAACTCAAGAAGAATTTGGGATCAGCAAAATGATATATCGCATTTTCGTTCTACTGTTTTCCATGAGCTGCCTGCTCACAGCTGAAGAGCTGAGTCTCTCGCAAGCTATCAGCAAGGCGCTGAAAAATAATTATGATATACACATCACCAAATCGGATGAAAAAATTGCAGAGCTCAATAATTCCTGGGGCAATGCCGGTCGTTTACCCTCTCTGGCTGTTAATCTATCCGCCCTCGAGCGCTGGAGCGAGGAAAATCGAAGCGATTCAGAGTTGCGCACATTGAACGGAACCCTGACTTTGAACTGGATTCTGTTTGATGGTTTTGCCATTTATATCCGCAAGTCAAGATTTGAGGAGCTGGAACGGTTATCAGAGGGCAACACAGCCATTGTAATCGAGAATACGCTTGAAGCCGTGATCCTCGCCTATTATAACAGTCTGCTGCAGGCCGAAAAGGTAAAAGTTCTGGAAGAGGTCATGTCGTTGTCCCGGGATCGCAATCAATATGAAGAGGAACGTCATCGCCTGGGGGCACAAACCCGCTACGAGCTGTTGCAGGCGCAAAATGCCTATCTCGAGGATAAGGGACGATATCTGCAGCAAAGAACCGTTTATCGAAACTCTATGCGGGACCTGAATTTTCTGATGGGCATCCGGAAAGATATCAAGTATGAATTTACAGAAGCATTTGAAATCGAAGGTCATGATTATGATATTGATGCGCTCTTGCAGAAAATGCTGTTCGATAATCGTACATTGAAGAATCAATACATCAATCAATCACTGCTGGAAAAGCAGGTTGCTTTGCAGAAAAGCGAATGGTGGCCCGGATTATCGCTGGGTGCCGGTTACGAGAAAAGCCGGAACAGCGTTGCCTATACCG
Source organism: Candidatus Zhuqueibacterota bacterium (assembly GCA_014728085.1). GTDB lineage: Bacteria > Zhuqueibacterota > Zhuqueibacteria > Residuimicrobiales > Oceaniaggregativiventaceae > Oceaniaggregativivens_A. Next base: position 37,274 of record WJMF01000103.1, on the reverse strand, counting down.
GCAGCGATCCGACGACCTATGATCAGAACAACGCTTATGCCACTCTGACCCTTAGCTGGTCGCTTTTTAACGGAGGTAACCGCAAGCGGGCTATAGAAATCGCTCAGCTGAACCGGCAGGCAGGTGAGGTGAGCCTGGAAAGTATGAAACACAGTCTCACCAATCGTCTCTATACCCTGATCGAAAATTACCGGGTTAGAACGGAACTTTTGGAGGTGGCTGTCGAATCGCTGCAAGCCGCTGATCTTAATCTGGAAATTTCTCAGGAAAAATTTCGCAATGGGGCCATAAATTCGTTCAATTTTCGCGATGTCCAGATGATCTATCTCAACGCCGCAGTGTCGCACCTGAATGCGGTCTATAGCCTGATCGAGGCAGATCACGCTTTGCTTAAATTAACCGGGGGTATCATTCAGGCATACTCGCGTTAACAATGCGAATTATTCTCTTTTTTACCGTGTGGATACTGATTTTGTATCTCTGGTGCCCGTTTTCTACTTTTAACCGACAATTGGCAATAAATTTGGCATAATTATTGTATTTTTGAGTATCGTGGACATTGCAACAATTTAAGTGTTTGAAAATCAGATGATTAGTAACTTGAACCAAATCATTTCTGTAACAATTTTATGACTTTTTATAAAACTATGCCACTCGGACAAATGTATATCGTAAATGCAGAGGATAGAAGGGAGTAAATTATGCAACGTTGGAAATTTTTAACCTTTATTTCGTTTGTTGCCGTAGCATTGATTGGAACGAGTCAGGCTCAATTAATTGTTAAAAACAGTTCTGGTACAAGGCTTTTCCAGGTCGACAGTAATGGAAAAGCCAACGTGGCGGACAGTTTAAAGGTCGGAGCGTTAAAAAACACGTTAGATAATGCGTCGAGTCTTGTGGGCGTCGATAAACATGGAACACTGATAAAAAGCGATCTATCTTTATCCCAACAGGGGTTGCTTTTTATTCCGGTTGACAACAAGATATTGGTGGATAGTTGGGAGTATGGTATTTCGGCGGATACGGCGAATGCTGCTTTGGATATCCAATCCGCAGCCGGCATCACCATTCCCGACGCAGCGACCCATGTTCTGATCGAATATATCATCGATATCAACGTTACCCCGCCGCCACCTTCGGCAACGGATCCAGCTCACAACTGGAATAATCCGGCTTCTTTTCTCTTTTTTGCTGATATCGAGCCGGCAAATGGGTGGGAAATTACGGATTTTTATGATCATGCAAATAAAGAGACTTTTGTTGCAATACTGGATGGCGGTGCGGTTGACAAGAGTCTGGTTGATGGATCCGACTATAATGAATATGGCGTCAGAGAACTTCAGGGATTCGGCGATGTGGTGGTTAAACTATCAGCGTCTAAAACCATTGCTTATAGATTAAAAACCTGGATCTGGGACAGTTCTGTAGAAAAGTCTATTGAAGATTTCTTTGAAGTGATTTCCATTATAATTAAATTAAAAGGTTATTATGTGCCGTTAGCAGCGGTGCTGCAACAGGGGTGATTCTGTGTGTTGAATTATTGTACGGTCACTACAAAGAGCGCCCCGCCAGCCATCCGGTTGAAAAGGCGGCTTGCAGATTGAATCCGCCGGTATCTGCATCGAGGTCGAGGATTTCGCCGGCAAAAAAAAGATTTTTTACCCGTCTCGATTCCATGGTGCGCGGATTTATTTCATCCAGACAAACTCCGCCGCTGGTGACCAGAGCATTTTTAAATGAGGAATGTCCTGTAATGCGGATGCTGAAATGTTTTAACAGTAGCCGCAAAGACTTTCTCTCCTTTGATGTTATGCGGTTCAATGGTTTTTCTGCCGCAATATTCAATCTCCTGAGAAAAACGGGAATCATCTTTTTTGGTAACAGTCGTTTCAGCAATGTTTTTAGGTTTTGTTTGTCATGTCGGTTAAGTTCTCTTAGCAGCCGCGCTTCCAGTTTATGGTGGTCAAGCGCCGGTTTCAGATCGATGGAAATATAGACCGGTAGTTGGCGTTCAAGCTGCCGAACGATCTTTCCGCTTTGCGCAAGAACAACAGGTCCTTCAATTCCCCGTTGGCAAAATGCCATTTCTCCAAAATCTTCCCCGATTTTTTCATCGTTACACCAGGCGCTTACAGCGACGTTTTTCAGAACAAGACCGTCCAGCTCCTGCTCAATTTTGGTCTCGCTGGATAAAGGCACCAGAGAAGGGTAGAGCGGCGTGATCGTGTGTCCCAGTTTTGCTGCCAGCCGGAAACCGCTGCCGTTGGAACCGGTCCCGGGATAGGATTTGCCCCCGGTGCCTAAAAGCACTTTATCCGCCTGCAGGACATTAAGGTTTGATTGTCCATTGTCTGTTATACCCTTTCCGGACAAGCTCACCTGAAATCCTTTGCCCGTAATATATCTGATATCCGTTACCGCCGTCCCGGTGATGAGCTCTATATTTTCCCGATTGATTTCGTTCAGCAGGGCAGCGGCTACTTTTCCGGCATCTTTATGCTCGGGAAAATAGCGACCGCCTCGTTCCAGCACAAAATGAATTCCGAGGCGATTAAAAAAGGAGAGCAGATCAATGTTATAAAATTTACCAAATGCATATTTTAAAAATCTGCCGTTTGCACCGAAATGGTTCATTGCCTGCTTGCGGTCAGCAGAGTTTGTAAGATTGCAGCGACCCTTGCCTGTAATTTTCAACTTCATAGCCACAGCCGGCATTCTTTCCAGAACGCAAGTCTTCTTGTGAGCGCCGCAGCATTGCAAAGCAGCCATTAATCCGGCCGGTCCTGCCCCAATGATAATGATATCGTAATTGGTTCTGTCCATAACTCTATATAGAATTGTGCTTTGTCTATAAACAATATATAATCATGAGCCATCAAATGCAATGGTTTTGGTCACGTCTTTAATATCTGAAATGAATTCCACCATGAAGAAATAATATTTATTAAAATATTTGTTAATTTTTAATAAAATTTTTTGTATATTATTGGCTTAAACAGTAAAAATTTAGGTTTCATACGGGAGTAGAGCCATGTCTTCACTTCGCCAGCAGGTTTTGCTTGAAATTGCTGCCAGAAATCCTATCGCATATGAGGAAAACGGTCAGGCCCCGCCTGATTTTGGCGTCAATGTTTTCAATGAAAGTGTTATGCGGGAAAAATTGCCCAAGGATATCTATGAAAAACTTCAGGACACCATTCGCAATGGTGTCAAACTCGATCTCAAAATTGCCAATGCGGTTGCCCACGCCATGAAGGAATGGGCCATAAACCGTGGCTGTACGCACTTTACCCACTGGTTTCAGCCGCAAACCGGTCTGACGGCGGAAAAGCACGACGCCTTTCTGGAACTCGATGAGGGCCAGGTGATAGAGCGCTTTAGAGGGGAACAGCTGGTACAGGGAGAGCCCGATGCTTCTTCTTTTCCCAGCGGCGGCATGCGCACGACGTTTGAGGCACGTGGTTATACCATGTGGGATCCTTCCAGTCCGGCTTATATTATGGAAGGACCGAACGGCGGAATATTGTGCATTCCGTCTGTATTCATCAGTTATAACGGTGAGGCACTGGACAAGAAAACCCCTTTGTTGCGTTCCATGGAAGCGATCAATCGAGCCGCAACCCGGGTTATCGAGCTTTTCGGGCATGAACAGATCAACAGAATTGTAACCAATATTGGAACCGAGCAGGAATATTTTTTGGTCGACAAGGCATTCTATTCCATGCGTTCCGATCTTCGCATTACCGGGCGTAGTCTGGTTGGCGCTGAACCGCCGAAGGGGCAGCAATTGGAGGATCACTATTTTGGTTCGATCAAACCTCGTGTCCTTGCATTTATGCAGGATGCGGAAAGAGTTCTCTACAAATTGGGCGTGCCGGCAAAGACGCGGCATAATGAAGTGGCACCGCATCAATACGAGATCGCACCGATCTATGCAGAGGCAAATCTTGGTGCAGATCGCAACCATTTGATCATGGAAATTCTCAAAAAAGTAGCTGACCGTCACGGTCTGGCGCTGTTGCTTCATGAAAAACCGTTTGCCGGTGTTAATGGCAGCGGTAAACACAATAACTGGTCGATGGAGGATATGAACGGCAATAACCTGCTCGATCCGGGCAACACGCCGGAAGAAAATTTACAGTTTCTTATCTTTTTGGCTGCCATTATTCGTTCGGTGCATCTCTATGGCGATTTATTGCGGGCATCTGTTGCGTCGGCCGGTAACGATCATCGATTGGGTGCCAATGAAGCGCCTCCGGCGATTATGTCGGTCTTTTTAGGAGAGCGATTGTCCCGGATTCTCAGCGACATCAAAAACGACCGCCATACTCAGGTTGCCGACGATTTTATTATCGATCTGGGTATTAGCAAGATGCCGTCGATCATGCGCGACAATACAGATCGCAACCGGACATCACCTTTTGCGTTTACCGGAAACAAATTCGAATTCAGAGCGGTGGGATCATCAGCATCGGTGTCGTTGCCCAACACGGTACTCAGCGCAGGGGTTGCGGATTCGCTCGATTATCTCGTCAGCGAGATAAAAGTTGAACAGGAGAGGGGTAGCGAGCTCAACAAGGCCATATTCAAGGTTTTGAAAACCGTCATTACCGAGAGCGATAAAGTATTGTTTGAGGGGAATAACTATAGTCCGGAATGGGAAGAGGAGGCGGAAAAGAGAGGATTACCGAACATTAAACGCACGGCCTATGCACTGGATGCTCTTGTCGCTGAAAAAAATGTTTCCATGTTCAGCCGGCAAAAGGTGTTTTCCAGCGAAGAATTACAGGCCCGTTATCATACCAAACTGGAACAATATATCACGACCCTGGAAATCGAGGCGGAGACACTTGTCGATATCATTCGCACCAAAGTGATTCCCGCCGCTGTCGATTATGAGAACAAGTTATGCAAAGCGATCAGTGGTCTCGAGAACATTCTTTCCAGGGAGGCGGCAAAAACAGAGCTCACGCTTTTAGAGGAGGTCAGCAAAACCAAGCAGAACCTGTTCGAGGCTTTGCAGTCATTATCCGCTGAACTGGAACAGGCAAAATCTATCGAAGACATTGCGGATAAAGCCAAATATTTCGCCGATCATATTGTGGATTGGCTGGAAAAGGCGAGAAGACCGGCAGATGTATTGGAAAACTTGATTGAAGATGCGGTCTGGCCCTTGCCGAAATATTCCGAAATGTTGTTTATTATGTGAGATACGATTGAGTGTCTGAACTGACTGCTGTTTTCAAGTCGGGGCGGTGAGATTCGAACTCACGACCTCCTGCTCCCAAAGCAGGCGCGCTAACCGGGCTGCGCTACGCCCCGTGAAAATTTTGTTTCCAAAAGAGTGCGGATTTTATCTAAAGCAATTCCCCGGTGACTGATTTTATTTTTTTCTTCAAGAGAAATTTCCGCAAAGCTCTTGTTATAGACAGGTGTATAAAAAACCGGATCATAACCAAATCCCTTGTCCCCCCGTTTTACCTTGAGAATCAAGCCTTCGCATACACCTTCGACGGTTTCTATTTTATCGCCATCCGCCAGCGCCATGACGCAGCGAAAGCGCGCCGTGCGGCGATTTTCTGCAACCCCTTGCATTTCCTTGAGCAGTTTGGTAACATTATCATCATAGCTCGCTCTTTCCCCGGCATACCGACTGGAATAGACGCCGGGTGCGCCGTCCAGAGCGTCGACTTGTAAACCGGTGTCATCTGCCAGTGAAAGCAGGGCCGAGGATTTTGACAGGGTGGTGGCTTTTTTTATTGCATTTCCCTTCAGTGTGGGCTGATCTTCCACGACCTCGGGCAAGTTTTTCAAATCAACTGCAGATATAATTTTCAGCGGAAGATGAGAAAGAACCTGTTTAATCTCTTTTATCTTGTCCGGATTGCGGGTTGCCAGTAACAGAGTTTGCATCGTAAACGTAACTTGCTATTTATAATACTCTTGTTCGTTGCACTTGCACATGGCAACGATTTTTTCTTTAAAACGCCAGTGGTCGGAATTTTCTTTCTTTACGGATTGTACGACTTTGACGTTTGTATAGGCTTCACCGCATTGCTGACATACACGCTGTCCCTCTTGAGCGGATTTGGAAGTCTTGGCGGAAAAACTTCTATCTTTGGCCATTTAAAACTCCTTAATATTTCATATAGATTTTATTTTACAAAAAATTCCAATAAAAGTCAATAGAAAATTTATATCGATTCAGAAGAAAGTACTGTTTTTATTGGGGATGATCGAAAGCGTTCGAGTGTGTTTACAGCGAAATTATTGCCGGGGGGGCTTTTTTTTTTTTTTGCCGTCATTTAAGCATGGAGCGCAACAATTTGACTTCGCGTTCGAGCCGGTCGATACGCTTGAGCAATACTTCCCGGCTGGGCGGTTTGACTCCCTGCTTATAGGTGCCTTTGGCCGAGAACGAGACGCTGCGCGCGACTGCCGGTTCCGCGGTCGGGACCGGAAGCTGCCCATCCTGTTGCGGCGGCTTTTCCAGAACGACCGTGACCTGATGAACAGAGTCTTGTCGTATAATCCCGAGCCGGATTTCGTCGCCCGGTTTATGGTTCCAGATTTTTTCAGCCAGTTTAAGAGTGTTGTTTACAGGATGTTGATTCAGCTGAAAAATAACATCGCCTTCCTGTAATCCGGCTTTTGTCGCCGGGCTTTTCTGGTTGATATGCATAACCTGGATCCATCCCTCTTTTTCAGGATGGTCTTTCGCGGTTACGCCGAGCCAGGCTACGGCTTGATTGGTCTGTTTGATAATCATTTTTGCGCGTTGCAGAATAACGTCAGTGCCGATCGCCAATGCTCCGTTGTCCTCAAGAAAAGGGGGTTGGTCCAGAGTGAGATCGTCTATTGCGGTGATTTTTGCTGCCAGAATGGCGACCAGCATACCATTGGTATCGAAAACAGGACCACCGACATTGCCCGCAGCCACATTTGCAGAAAGCTGAATGATGCCGTCTTTTCGAACTGCCCTGACCACGCCCATCGAGACTGCCGGTGTTACGCCAAGAGAATTGCCCACCAGCGTAATCCAGGATCCCGCTTTTAATTCATTGCTGTTACCGATTTGCAGAGTATGCAAATTATGTTCCTGCGTTCGAATAACGGCAAAACGATAGACCGGGTCTGAACCGATATATTCGGCGCTGGTTTTGCGGCCGTCACAAAACTGCACCGTTATGTGGTCACAACCCTCAACAACGCTTGTACGGGTGATGATATGTAAAGAATCCAGTACAATACCGGATCCGATGTTTGTCATTTTTAGCGATTGTGAGGCGACAGATTTTTTTTGCTGCTTTTTTTCAGTTGTGGCATAAAAGGAGGCGGAGATCGTAACCACCGATGGCTTGACTCTATCAACCAGTTGAATAACTTCTCTTTCCAATGCCGAGGATGATGATGACAGGGCCGGTGAGGCATTTTGTATTAAAAAAAGTATGCAGAACCAATGTACTTTTATTGCTTTCATAGTCCTTAATAGAATTCGTTCCCGTTTATGAGCAAATCAGAATTGAATAGATGTACTCGCTTCTCTGTAAAATTGACGGTTTTGCAATTCTGTGGTTTGATTGGTTAACGTCGAATCACGCCGATCAAGCGTTATCATTTCGTTCTGTGAATTTTCATCCGACCCGGAAACCAAAACCCGTTCAACCACATAGTTTTTAATCGGCGTGGTTTCGGTTAACGGTTCCTGCATCGCAGTCTGAATTGTGGTGGTATTCTGAACGCCCTCTTCAACCATTATAGATTGTGTTTCATTGCTGAAAAACCATCTACCGATGATCATTCCGACTCCTACCAGCGCAAGCGAAGCTGCCGCATACGCCGGCAGACGCCAGGCTTGGGGCAAAATGCCGATTCGGCGATTTTGCTCCCTGCGCAAGCGCGCTTGTAACAGAATTTTGAATTGTGGGGAAGCTTGAACTTTGGGTAGATCGTTCAGGTTGTTTTTCAGCTCGATCAGTTTTTTGATACGTGTTTCATCTTCAGGGGAGGAAAAAAATTCTGATTCTGCTTTTTCCTTTTGCCTTGGTGCCAGGGCACCATCCAGATAATCCGTCAGCAAACTAGAATGTTTGTAAAGCAAATAGCGTTTGTAGCCTTTTTTCATAAATGACCCTCGCGAAAATTTACTCCCTCTTTTTACTTTTATGATCCATCACTTTTTCCAACTTGCCTTGTAGTTTAAGTCTGGCCCTGTTAAGTCTTGATTTAACGGTTCCAAGAGGAGCATTGATGATATCACCGATCTCCTCATAGGAGAGCTCTTGTACATCCCGTAAAACAATGACCTGACGAAACCGTGGTGGTAATTCTTCTATCGCTTTTTGCAGATATTTATCCATCAAAGCTCGATCGGTTCCGCGCTCGGTGTCAGCACGAAAATCCTCGAGCTCGAAATCCTTTTCATCGAATCCCATATCCGAAATAGATATCAATTTGCGCCGTTTGCGTTTGCGCAATTCCGTTTTTGCTAAATTGCTGGCTATCGTGTATATCCATGTCGAAAATTTGGCAATCTGTCTGTAAGCGTGTCGTTTGCGATACAGGCGCAAAAACGTTTCCTGTACCACATCTTCTGCTTCTTCATAATTACCAAGAAAACGATAGGCGAAATTTAATAATTGATCCTTATAACGGCCGACGAGCAGTTCGTAAGCATAGAGATCATCTTCCTGGAAACGCCGGATCAACTCTTCGTCGCTCGGACTCTTTTTAGTCTGCGCTTCTGTCATGCTCTAAACTAAATACTTTTCTTTAATTTAAAAGTTCCCGATTTTTAATTAATATAACAAAAAATATTCATATCCTATTCTCTAGGAAGCGGTTAATTTGATCAACAATAGCTCCAACACCAGCTTGGGTCGTTGATAACTCGTTTTTAAATGTTGATCCGCTTCCAGTAGATGCTGATAGGCGGATTTTAGCTGTTCTCTTTCATATTTCATCGCCTGGGTGCGATAATTCTTGATGAAATAAGGATGAATTTTTAATGCTTTGGCAATTTCATCCGGACGTCTTCTTTTTAATTCGAGCTCTAGTAACTTACCGAGTATGAAAAAGTGTCTGATAAGCATTGCCAGAATACCGACAGGCGATTCGCCCAGCTGCAACATGTTGTTGAGTATGTGCAATCCATCCGACAAATTTTTTTTACCCACAGCATCGCATAGTTCAAAGATATTATATTGTCTCGAAATTCCAACAACTTTTTCAACATCCTGTGTATCTATATGTTTTTCACTGCCGATGTTGGCCATTAATTTATTCAGCTCCGAGTGTAAATTGCGCAACGAATTTCCGGCGCTTCCCTGTAAAAGCTGAATAGCTTCGCTGGAGATCGTCACTTTACGCTCGGCGAGGTGGCCCCGAATCCAGTCCGGAATTTTGTTATCATACAATTTTTTCGCTTCAAAGGTAATGCAATTTTTTTTGATCTGGTTCCAGGCTTTGCCCTGGCCACGTGTTCCCGCTGTTATCACCAAAACGGTCGTAACCGAGGGATTTTGCGTGTATTTTTCAATAAGGGATATTCCGCTTTGGTCGATCAGATGAGCATTTTTTATTATCACCACGCGGCGTTCCGCCATCATCGGATATGCCAATGCTGTATTCACGATATGACTGCCTTCGATCTCGCTGCCATAAAGAATATCGAGATTAAAATCCTTCTCTTCCTTGCTGATGGCTTTAGAGATCAGAGTATCGACAAGACCGTCGATGATAAAATCTTCCTGACCGTAAAACAGATAGAGCGGGTCAAATTTTCCCGCCGCCCACTTTTCTTTGAGCGACCTTTCCGTGACAGACACATCAATTCCTTATCGATTTCAAGATTGCTTTTTTATTATGCTCTTTTCGGATTGCCAGAATCAGACAAAAGATGAATCCACCCCACGTTATGAAAAGCAGCATAACCATGGTGAAGATACTCGCAGGGGTCATATCGATTCCTTGTTTTTTATTTATCCATCAGCATGAGCCCTGCAGCAAAGCCGGAACAGCGGGCAAACAAGTGTGCCGGCCTGAAAAATATCACTGTACCCTGCCTGTACAGGCCCTTTTTTTTCAGGGGCTAAAAAAAACCAGTCCCAATATAGCAATGATGACGCAATAGGGTGCAAACCAGTAAAGTTTTCCTTTTTTGACGATATTCAAAAGCAGAATAATGCCAAAATATCCGGAAACAAAAGAAAATAAAAATCCAACCAGCAGTGTGGCCAAAACGGAAACCTCAAGGTGTTGCTGAAAAAGATCGACGCTTTTCAGCAATGTCGCCCCCAAAATAGCCGGAATTGACAATAAAAAAGAAAACCGCGCCGCATCGTTCCCGGAGAGATGTTGCCACAAGCCGGCGCTAATGGTAGATCCCGATCTGGAGATGCCGGGCAGAATGGCCAGCGCTTGTGCCAAACCGATAATCAGGGCGCTGCGGCTCTGCAGCGGCCGGCCTGATGCTTTGAAAAATTTGGTGGCAAGCAGAATAGCAGCGGTACCCAAAAGCATAAAACTGACCAGGTACGGGCTGGCAAAAGCCGCTTCGATTCTATCCTCCAGCCAAAGACCGACAACCACAGCGGGTAGTGTCGCCAGGAGAATGTAAAAGGTCCATCTCATATTTTCACTGGCGTTAAAAGCTGCTCCGGCCTTTTTTAGCGATCCGGCACCAAAAAGCGGGCGCAAGGAGGCGAGCATGGCATAAATATCTTTTCTGAATGCCAGCAGAACCGCCATCAGGGTGCCGAAATGAACAATGACTTCAAAGAGAATACCCTGGTTCTCAATACCGAGCAGATATTGACCGAGAACAAGATGTCCGGAGCTGCTGATCGGAAGAAATTCTGTTAAACCCTGTAAAATACCCAAAAGTATTGCATCACTGATTTCCATAGTCGACTCCGCAGGAGGTTGGGATAAGCTAAAAGCCTCTTGTTCTCATTATACACGATTTAGTTGTTTACAGCCGACGGCCTGTACAAGGGTGTCCTAATATAGAGTTTTGAGGCACAGTACACAAGAAAAAAAAAGCCCTGCACAGGCAGGGCTTGAAGATAAAAGTAAAGAAATTACTTGAGTTTGTAGAGGATACCGGCGAAAATACCGAGATAATCACCGTCACCGACAATCATGTATCTGGCTTCGACAAAGCCGGCCATCATCGGAGAAACCGGCATGGAGGCACCACCGAGCAGACCAATAGCGATATCGGTTTCACTGTCATCAGAGTTATAGTCGCCATATTCGCTCTTGCTTTCCACACTGGTGCTGACGATTCCCAGACCAAGAGCACCGCCGGCATAAGGCTGAATATTACCTTGTGTCGGAAAAGCGTATTTTACATTGGCACCGATGTTCAGCATGGAAAAGGTCACTTCCCAGCTGGAACCGCTGGAAAAACCAGGGACACCGCCAACCGATTCTTCATAGCTTTTCTGCCAGTAATCGAGATAGAGGCCGAGATGAAGGTTTGGCATCAGGGTGCCCAGGTCTGCGTCGAGACCAAACCCCAAGGTATTATCAATCGGGTCTTCCGGCATCACAAAACCGATGTGTCCGCCAACGCCTTTAAATCCGATTTCGGACTGGGCAAAGGCGGTCGAGACCATAAAAATCATTGCAATAATAACGAGTTTTTTCATTGTTTACTCCTTCATAATTGATTTTACTATTAACATACTGCACCGTTACTGGTTTTGAGTGCAATGAAGTTACTATTTTATTTTTTAAAAACAAGTTTTAATTTTCTCAATAGACGGTTTCGTTCAGCCGTTCGATGAGTCCGTCTTTATATTTCAGAATATTAACAGCTTGATTGACACGATGCCGCTCTGAGAAAGATAACGCACCTCCAATGCCTGAGTGATATTGAACCTCCTTTAAAGCATTAACAATCGTTTGGCAATCGATATTCCCGGAATCGATAATATCGATTAATAAATTCATTAAATTATAGCCATAAAGGGAAACTGTTGCCGGTGAATAGGAGGTCAGATCGCGATATCGGTTGCGGAATTGAATATAATCGGGATCCGCTTCCGACGCATACAAGCCGGTGACCATTACCAGGTTGTTGATATAGCGGCGTTGTTTGTTCAATTGATCCTGGTTCAACCAATAGCTGCCACCCAGCGGCATGGCTTTGATATTATACAGAGCAAACTGGGGGGCGACGATAGAGATATCCTCTTCATAAACCGGTAAAAAGAGGCCATCAACCGAGGTGACCGGGATATCGGTTGTTTCGAGAACGCCGGTTTTGTCCTCCGTTTCCCGAGAAATTTTATCATCCAGATCCTGATACCAGTCATCAATTTTTTCCGTTGTAACGGATTCGCCATTCATCATCAAGCTGTCGCGGATGGCTTGCCGCAATCCGGCCTGACGTATGTTGAGAAACTGACGCTTGAGATCTTCTGTCCCCGGGTAATACCATTGCTGAGCAATGATTTTTCCGCCAAGCTGGTCGATGGTGGCTGAAAAGGCGTCGGTCAGCATAAAGCCATAATCGTCCGCCGGCGCCAGCATGGCAAAGGTCTTTAGCCCCAATTGATCAAATGCATATTGTGCAAGCTTTTTACCCCGGGTTTCCAGATCACTGTTGGCCTGGAAAATACGCCCGCCGATCGAGGTAATACCATTTTCAGACGCAACCGGAACAATCAGCGGTATCTGCTGCGGAACGGCCAGTCCTGCCAGAGCAGCGGATTTTGCGCCTTCGAGTTCTCCGATACAGACCTGAATGTCGGTTTTGAACATTTGTTGCCCTGCATTGACGGTACCGACTGTATTGCCTCTTGAGTCCTTAACGATTAGTTCAATTTTGGGATAATTTTTTCGACGCTCCTTAAGCGCAAAGGCCAGCCCCCGGATAAAATCTTCCGATTCCCGGGCAAAATAGCCGCTCATGGGCAGAATCAGTCCCATTCTGACCGGATGCACAAGCCCTTCAATCGGAAGTTCGGAAATGCGGGTAACTCTGGCGGCAACCATGGGCGGGGGATCCGTCTTTGCTAGATTTTTGATCAGCCGGTCTCCTTGTGTTTTATCGCCCAATCCGTAAAAAGCCCGCGCTGCCAGGTAGATGATATAGGGTTTGGCCCTGCCGTTAGCGTGTTTTTGTAAAATGCTCCGAATATCTTTTTCTGCAATACCATGTTCGGCAATGCTTTCACCCAGTTCAAAACTACTTTGTATCAGTTCGGAATCTGTGCTGTTTGCAAAGACCCTGGCACAATTGGACAGGGCTTTGCTATAGCGGTGCTGTTGTTGTAAAAGTTGTGCGATCAAATAATGCGCATCTGCTTTATAGCGGCTGGAGGGATATTGATTGATCAAAAGTTCAGCATAAAAGATTGCCTGGTCAGGTTGATTCAGCTTTTGCAGGGATTTTGCCAGCATAAAATAGCTGGCTGTAACCCGACTGTTGGACTGCGGGTCGGCAACCAGCGACATGAATTCTTCTTTGGCTTTTTCAAAATGCTGATTGCGATACAGAATTAATGCCTGGTTAAAAAGATCGGCATGGTTTTTCTCCTGAGCCAAAACGGTCAGCGAGGCAAAAAGGATGCCCATGATAATAAATTTTAAATTGGCCTTCATTTCGGAAATAACCTCCAAAAACACTATTCAACAGTTACACTTTTTGCCAGATTCCTGGGTTGATCGACATCACAATTTCTATTGATTGCAATGTAATAGGCCAGCAATTGCAGCGGAATGATCGTCAAAAGCGGGCTGAACATTTCCCGGCTGTGCGGAACATAAATCACCTTGTCCGCCTTGTTGGCGATTTCGGTGTCTCCTTCGTTGGCAATGGCGATAACCCGTCCCTTCCTGGCTTTGACCTCTTCGATATTGCTGATGATTTTGTCATATGTGTTATCTTTGATCGCAATGACCACGACCGGCATGTTTTCATCGATAAGCGCGATGGGGCCGTGTTTCATTTCTGCGGCCGGATAACCTTCAGCATGGATATACGATATTTCTTTTAACTTGAGCGCGCCTTCCAGTGCAACGGGAAAGTTATATCCCCGGCCCAGATAAAGAAAATTTTTAACATTCTGAAACTCTTTGGCGATTTGTTCAATCTGTTTGCGGTTTTTCAGCACCGTTTCCACATGTTGCGGAATCGCCTGTAAATTCTGTGCCAGATCGCGGCCCTGTGCGGTGGAAATGGAGCGTATACGTCCCAGCAGCAGAGTGATCAGAGTGAGTACCGTCACCTGGGAGGTGAATGCTTTGGTAGACGCCACGCCGATCTCCGGGCCGGCATGCAGATAAACACCGGCATCGGTTTCACGTGCAATCGAGGATCCCACGACATTGCAGATACCAAAAACCTTGCTGCGCTTGCGCCGGGCCTCTCGAATGGCGGCCAGGGTGTCAGCGGTTTCTCCGGATTGACTGATGGCGATAACGGTGGTATCATCCCCCAGAATGGGATTGCGATATCTGAATTCCGAGGCATACTCCACTTCAACCGGTATACCCACCAATTCCTCCAGCATATATTCTCCCAGCAGTGCCGCGTGCCAGGAGGTGCCACAGGCGGTAATGATAATCCGCCTTGAGTAGAGTAAACTTTCTATATCATTTTCCAAACCACCCAGTTTTGCCGTACCCTCTTCCAGCAACAGACGGCCCCGCGTCGTGTTTCTCAGCGTCTGGGGTTGCTCCATTATCTCTTTCAACATATAATGGGAATACCCCTCTTTTTCGATCTGCTTTAAATCGGTATCGATAATGTGAATCGATTTGTTGACCACCTGGTCGTCGATGGTTTTTACCGTGACCGAATCGTTCTTTACGACGGCAATTTCGCCGTCATCCAGATAGGTAACATCTTTGGTATAGCCGATAAATGGAGCAGCATCCGAAGCGATATAATTTTCACCGTTTCCATGTCCGATGACCATGGGACTGCCCAGACGGGCCGCGATGAACATATCCGGATGGTGGTCACAGATGACCGCCAACCCGTATGTTCCCTTGACCAGATTCAATCCCTGCCGAACCGCTTCAACCAGATCGAAACCGTTGTTCATGTTTTCTTCAAAGAGATGCGCCAGAATCTCGGAATCGGTATCGCTCTTGAAGGTATGTCCTTTTGCCGACAGTTCCTTTTTGAGGAGATCAAAATTTTCAATGATACCATTATGCACGATGGCCAGCATATTTTTATTGCCGGTATGCGGGTGAGCGTTGATGCTGTTGGGCTCACCGTGTGTCGCCCAGCGGGTGTGTCCGATACCCAGACAACCGCTCAACGGATGTCTGTTTGTCAGGTCTTGAAGCGCGGCTATTCTACCGGCGGTCTTGTTGATTTGAATTTTTGATCCATCGTGTACAGCCAGGCCGACGGAATCGTATCCTCTGTATTCGAGTCGTTTCAGTCCGTTGAGCAAAAAGGGGATCGAAGCGTTTTTACCGATATATCCGACAATACCACACATAGAAAAGGATCCTTTTTATTCCCACTCGATGGTTCCGGGGGGTTTTGAACTGACGTCATAGACGACTCGGTTAACGCCTTTGATCTCATTAATAATTCGGTTAGAAATAGTGCCGAGTACGGCGTGAGGAATCTCGGCCCAGTCTGCGGTCATGCCATCCAGGCTGGTGACCGCCCGCAGGGCGATAACATTTTCATATGTTCTTTCATCGCCCATAACTCCGACTGTCCGTACCGGTAACAGCACGGCAAATGCCTGCCAGATTTGGTCATACAGATTATTTTTTTCCAGCTCTTCAATAAATATACGGTCAGCCGGCCGCAGGATGTTCAGCCGTTTCTTTGTAATCTTGCCCAGGATGCGTACCGCCAGTCCCGGCCCGGGAAAAGGATGGCGTTTGAGTATCGCATCCGGCGCTCCCAGTTCTTTGCCCACCAGGCGCACTTCATCTTTAAAAAGCTCGCGAAGCGGTTCAACAAGGGATAAACCCATTTTTTGCGGCAAACCGCCGACATTGTGGTGCGATTTTATGGTCGCTGAAGGGCCACGGGTGGATACGCTTTCAATAACATCCGGGTAGAGGGTTCCCTGAACCAAATAGTTAATATTGCCGATAGTCTTTGCCTCGTGCTCAAATGTGCGAATAAATTGCCTGCCGATGATTTTGCGTTTTTTTTCAGGATCGGTCACCCGGCGCAGTTTTTTCAAAAAGGTCTTTCCCGCATCTACGCAGCGGAATTCAAAAGCCGCGTTTTCATAAGCCTTGCAGACGCTTTTCCTTTCATTTTGACGCAATAAACCGGTATCGACAAAGACACATGTCAACTTTTTGCCAATGGCCCTGGCGACCAGATAAGCCGCCACCGTGGAATCGACGCCACCGCTTAACGCACATAAAACCCGCTGATCCTTCAAGCGTTCGCGCAGATCGGATACGGTGGTGTCGATAAAGGAGCTGGCGTTCCAATCCCCCCGACAATCGCAGATTTTAAGAGCAAAATTATTGAGAATATCCTTTCCCTGAGGTGTGTGTACAACCTCGGGATGAAACTGAATTCCGAAAAAGGCGCGATCCTGCCGCCGGATGGCTGCGATGGGAGAATTTTGTGTTTTGGCGATAATTTCGAAATTCTGCGGCAGATCGGTAAGATGGTCACCATGACTCATCCACACCTGTGTCGGATTATCAATTCCGGCAAAAAGGTCGTGGGAATCAAGAATTTCAATATTGGCCCGGCCATATTCCCGGTGCGACGCAGCATCCACTTTACCTCCGAGCAGAAAAGCCAAAACCTGCAAGCCGTAGCAGATTCCGAGGATCGGAACTCCCATGTCGAATATGTCGGCAGGAGGGAGAGGAGCGTCTTTGGCATAAACGGATGACGGTCCGCCGGAAAGGACGATGCCTTTAGGGTTCAGGGATTTAATCTGGTCGATGTCGATATCAAAGGGCTTGATCTCGGAATAGACTCCAATTTCCCGAATGCGGCGGGCAATGAGTTGTGTGTATTGTGATCCGAAATCGAGAATAAGGATCACCTCTTTGTGTTTTGTCATTTCCATTGTAAATCCCATTGTCTCATAGAGTCGAGTGATTGATAGTGGGTAAGATCATAATGAATCGGCATAACGCTGATTTTATTGTCCAGTATGGCGCGATCATCTACATCCTCTTCTTTCTCGATGTTGATTTTTTCGCCGGTCAGCCAGTAATATTTATTGTTGCGGGGATCGGTTCGCACATGATATTCTTCTCTGTAATTGGCTTTGCTTTGCCGGGTGATCTGTATGCCTTTAATTTGGGATCGCGGTACTGCCGGGACATTGACATTGAGATATACGCCGGCAGGAAGTTTTTGTTTGATCATCAGGGGTGCCAGATATCTGGCGAATTCTGCTGCGGCTGAAAAGTCGGGGTTTTTAAACGTGGCAAGCGATACCGCAAATGACGGAATCCCCAAAATCGCTCCTTCGGTTGCAGCTGATACGGTACCGGAATAAATCGTATTGATGCCGGTATTGGCTCCGAGATTGATGCCGGATATGAGCAGATCCGGCGCCGGCTGATCCTTGAAAAGCGCCCATGCTGCAATTTTAACACAGTCTGCCGGTGTGCCGTCGACGGCGTATCCAAAGAATTTGCCGTTTTTGTTGTATTCTTTTACTTTTAAAGGATCTGTAAGCGTTATGGCATGGCCGACAGCACTCATTTCTGCTTCCGGCGCAACGACCGTGATCTCACCGAGACCGGCTACCGCTTCAACCAGGGCTGCAAGACCGGGGGCGTGAATGCCGTCATCATTGGTTAAGAGTATCTTCACTTTGTTCTCCCTTTGCCGTGGATGAAAAAAAAGTAAGCAGGTGGTAAAGCGTCTCTTTCATCTCTTTTCGGTTAACTATTGCATCGACAAAGCCATGCTTGAGCAAAAATTCAGAGCGCTGAAAACCTTCGGGTAGATCTTCACCAATGGTTTGTTTAATGACCCGGGGGCCGGCAAATCCGATAAGGGCATTGGGTTCTGCGAGTATTACATCGCCGAGCATGGAATAACTCGCTGTTACCCCACCGGTTGTGGGATCGGTTAAGATAGAGATATAAGGTACAGCCGCGTCTGATAGCATGGCCAGTCGCGCCGAGGTTTTGGCCATTTGCATGAGCGAAAGGGCAGCTTCCTGCATACGCGCACCTCCGGAAGCGGATATAATAATAAGAGGATTCCGCATTTCCAACGCTTTGTCAATAGCGCGGGCAATTTTTTCTCCGACCACAGACCCCATACTGCCCCCGATAAAACGAAAATCCATAACCGATAGAATCACCGGAATCCCCTCCAGCGTACAGGTGCCTGTTCTCACGGCCTCGCAAAGCCCGGTTTTATCCATAGCTGCCCTGAGCCGGTCGGAGTACTTTTTGGAGTCACGGAATTTCAAACGGTCAACAGAGCGAATATTGCTGTTGAATTCCTGATAACTCTTTTCATCAGCGAGAAGCTGAATATAGTCTGAACTGTTCATACGAAAATGCTTTTCACATTTTGAACATACAAATTTATTTTTAATTAATTCCTTCTTGTAGAGAATTTCGTTGCATTGATCGCATTTTTGCCATAATCCATCGGGGAGCTCTTTTTTCTTTTGCGGCTGTAATCCCCTTTTGACGCGTTTAAACCAGGCCATGCTCACTCCAAAATTGTGTTTTGATTTATTTTTTCCAAATGACAGGTCATCAACAAAGCGTCTTCATTTTCCGCCTGATAATAATTTTTGCGAATCCCGGTAACCTGGAAAGCAAACTTTTTATAAAGAAGGATTGCAGCGCGATTGGATTTTCGTACCTCCAGATAAACGGTTTTGATCTTTTTTGCACCGGCCATTCCGATTATATACTTTAGCATAAATGTGGCCAACCCTTTACGGCGGTGTTCTTTGCTGACTGCTATGTTGGCGATGTGCAGTTCATTGCCGATTTCCCAAACAATCGTATAGGCAGCAATATCCTGATCGCAAGTGACGACATAAGCGCGTGAAATATGCTGATTTTTTAATTCCAGATAAAAAGAGTCCATCGACCAGGGGGAAGGAAAAACGGATTTTTCCACTTGCCACACCTGCTCGACATCCTGTGCCTGCATCCGCCGTAAACGGTATTTTTCCCGGTAAAGGATTTCCGCATTTGCTGTTTGGCTAAACAATCACATTCTCTGGTTTTGTTTTTTCGCTCGTCCCGGCTTGAAATCCTGGTAATAGGCCGGTTCAATGATTCTACCATCAACGGTTTGCCGGTTTTGTATACGGTAATACCCCAGTCTGGCGATGGTGTAGGCGCTTGCAAGCGTTTTCGCTAAAGTATTAAAATGTACGAATTTTATCTCTAAAGCGCAAAGGTCACCGGTCAAATATGCCGACCCGGGTATAAATTGCGTCAGTGCCTGAACCGGCATCACCTCAGGTGCTTTGACGAGTGTGTCTTTATTCTGTTTGCGTTCATAAAGCGCAGCATAAACGGTATCGGTCCTGGCGCGCAGCAAGGGGCAGATCAGCCCTTCCTTGATACGAGCCTGGGCGGCGAGCGCTTCAAGTGTGGGAACCGCGGCCAGAGGAACGGAATGGGTGAGCAAAAGTCCTTTGATCACAGCCAGACCAATTCTCAGGCCGGTAAATGATCCAGGACCGATCGATATCGCCATGCCGCTCAGGTCTTTCAGAGTAATTTCCGACTCTTTTAAGAGCCTGTCAATCATTCCGATGATCTTGCGCTGATGCACATTTTTCAGATTTAACCGTGATTCCGCCACCAGCTCCGGGCCATCGGAGAGGGCCACACCGCAGACCCGGGTAGCGGTATCTACCCCCAGAATGTAAAAATGATCGTTTTTCATGTTGTTGTAATTTTAATTTCCCGTTTGTTTTGCCAGCCCGGTATAAATTTCATTGACAGCTCCGCCCGGTAATATAGCGGCGGTAATTCGGATTCAATGACTCCCGGCCATTCGATCAGGCAGACACCCTCCCCGTATAAATACTCATCCAGTCCCAACTCATCGATCTGATCCGCATCGAGACGGTAAAAATCGAAATGATAGACCGGTAAACGTCCATTGTATTCGTTGATAAGGGTAAAGGTCGGACTCGTCACCAGCTCCGCGACTTTAAGGCCGAGACAGAGTCCCTGGATTAATGTGGTTTTGCCGCTGCCCAGGGTTCCGCGGAAGGTCATCACATCACCGGCTTTGAGACGGCCGGAAAATGAGCGACCGAATTTCAGCGTATCCTCTCTGCTGTTTGAAATATATTGAACCGTTTTATCCGTCATGATCATACACTACCTGGGATTCAGAGTAATAACAGGTAAAATGACTTCCTCAAGAGAAATGCCACCGTGTTGAAAGCTGTCCGCGTAATAGTTCAAATAATAGTGATAGTTGGTCGGATAGACAAAATAAAAATCTTCTTTGGCGATCAGATAATTGGTGTTAACACCCCGCACCGGGAGTTTATATTTTTGCGGGTCTTTGATATACATGGCGTATTTTTTATCGGCTTTGATGTTTTTTCCATATTTATAGCGCAAGCTGGTCGATGTTTCCCGGTCACCGATCACTTTGGCGCCGTGCAGGCCGCGAATACTACCATGATCGGAAGTAATGATGATGGTCGAATCGCTGCCGGCGAGCTCGCGAATGGCTTTTAGGATATGCGAATGTTCAAACCAGGATCGCGTCATGGCCCGAAAAGCGGATTCGTTGGGGATCATCTCCTTCAGAAGGTTGGAGGAGCTGCGCGAGTGAGCCAACAGGTCAACGAAATTAATCACGATCGCCGATAAAGGAACCTGGGTAAATTCCTGAATGCGCCGCACCAGGTTTTTGGATTCCTGTATGTCGAGAATTTTAGCATATTTGGGATCGCTTTTTAGTTCGATTCCCAGCCGCTTAACCTGGTCGGTTAGCAATTCGTGCTCATACTGGTTTCTCGAGGTATCATTGCTCTCATCATTACCGCGCCAAAGATCAGGATAGTATTTTTCGATTTCAAGAGGATACAAACCACTGAAAATGGCATTGCGCGAGTAAGGCGTTGCTGTCGGCAGAATCGAATAGTAATAATCGCGATTAATGCGAAACTGGGTTCGCAGGATCGGTTCCAGGATGAGCCATTGGTCGACTCGAAGATTGTCGATGACGATGAGAATCGTATTTTTAGTTTCCTTTAAATGCGGAACAACTGCTCTTTCGACAACACCGGTGGAAAGCATCGGACCATCTTTGTTTGAAATCCAGTTGAGATAATGCTTTTCGATAAACCGTCCGAATTCGGCATTGCAATCCCGTTTTTGATCATACAGCGTTTGCCGCAGTCCGAGATCGGGATGCTGATCGAGTTCGATATCCCATTCGGATAATTTGACGTGAATATCAACCCAGTCCGGCCAGTCCATTGGCCCCATGATGCGATTCATGATCTGGGAAAATTCCGTGGTATAATCGCGCGACAGGCGTTGGCCGGTGATCGACTTGCGCTCGATGATCTTTTTGCAAACCAGTAAAATCTGGCTCGGATTTACCGGTTTGGTTAAATAATCATCGATTTTACCGCCGATGGCTTGGTCCATGATCTGCTCTTCTTCACTTTTGGTGATCATGATAACCGGAAGTCCGGGATTGATCGCTTTGAGCTCATTGAGAGCGCTGAGTCCATCCATCCCCGGCATCATTTCGTCGAGCAAAACCAGTTGATAATCGTTATTTCTGGCCAGAGCAATCGCATCTTCTGCGTTGGTGACCGGCGTTACCATATAACCCTTTTCCTCTAAAAACATAATATGGGGTTTCAGGAGTTCAATTTCATCATCCACCCATAATATTTTGCCTTTATTTTCAACCACAACACCTCCGAATCAAATGAAAAACAAGTTAGTAATTTTTTCTCAACCTGTCAATCCTTTTTGATTTTCCGTTTGTAATGCTTAAAATAAGAATAATCTTTGGGATAGAGCGGGAACATACAAGATGAATCAAGCGTAAACAAGACGAATCTAAAATATTTACTTGATATTTAAAAAAAAAATTGTTACTTGGAAGATTAAAAAACCCTTATAAAATGTAGAGAACCATGCCGGAAGAACACATTTTACATGAATTGAAGCATAATGGTATAGTCATAATCGATCCTCCGGAATACAAGGGATTGACCATTACCATACGCGGACGTAAGCACAAGCTGACCCCCAAACAGGAAGAGATGGCTTTTGCGTGGTGTAAAAAGATCGGAACCGAATATGTTGAGGATCCGGTTTTTCAACGCAATTTTTTGCGCGATTTTAGCACTGAATTGGATATTCACCCGCCACTGAAGATTGATGACATTGATTTTTCGCAAGTACTGGCGTTGGTTGAAGCTGAGCGGGAATATAAAGCCAATTTGAGCAAGGAAGAACGCAAGGCACAGGCTGCGGAACGCAAGGCCAGGCGGGAAGAGCTGAAAGAAAAATATGGTTACGCCGTGGTGGACGGCGAACAAATAGAGCTTGCCAACTATATGAATGAACCGAGCAGTATTTTTATGGGCCGGGGCAAGCACCCGCTGCGCGGTCGGTGGAAAGAAGCTGCCGGACAAGAGGATGTGGTTTTGAATCTAAGTCCCAATGCCCCGCCGGTCCCGGGAAAATGGAGGGAGATTGTCTGGCAGCCGGATTCAATGTGGGTGGCTCGCTGGACCGACCGTCTCACCGGCAAGAATAAATATATCTGGCTTCATGATACCGCACCGATCAAGCAGGCCCGGGAAGCACAAAAATTCGACAAAGCGATACAGCTTTCCGGAGAAATGGAGCGCGTCCGCAACGCCATCTTAAAAAACCTGCGTTCCGATAATTCCCGGCGGCGAAAAATCGCCACAGCCTGTTATCTTATCGACAGGCTGTGTCTTCGCGTTGGCGATGAAAAGGATCCCGAAGAAGCGGATACTGTTGGTGCCACCACTCTGCGTCCCGAGCACGTGAAATTTCACGATCATAACATGACCGAATTTCGTTTTCTGGGCAAGGATTCCGTGCTCTGGCATAAAAAAATTAAACTGCCCGACATTGTCATAGAGAACTTGCGCGAACTCTCTGCCAGTGCACGGCCATCACAGAATGGTAACCGCAAGACAGCCGCGGGCAACAAGCCACAGCTCTTTCCGGATATCAGCAGCCGCAATGTCAATGCTTTCCTGAGCGAGCTCATGCCGGGACTCACCGCCAAGGTGTTTCGTACGCATCATGCCACACGTGTCGTGAAACAGGAGCTCGACGATTCCGAGGTCATGGCCGATGATCCACAATACAAAAAATGGGAAGCCGCTGTCTATGCAAACCGCGAGGCTGCCATTTTATGCAATCATACCAAAAAAGCGCCTCCCACCTGGAAAAATCGCAAAGAGCGCTATAAAGAACGGGAAAAGCGGGCACGTGAGCGCATAAAGAAAATCCGCAATCAACTCTCTGATTATCGTAAAAAATTGCCGGAAATTAAAAAACAAAAAAAGGAACGGATATCCAGGGCAAAAGATGGGGAAAGCAAGCGCAAAACGAGGGAACGATACAATAAGCGAATCGAAAGACAAACGGAGCGCATCGCAAAAACCATCATACGGCTGGAAAAAGCGGAAAAATCCCTGGGAAAAGTAAAGGTTCAAAAACAGCTGGCCAGCAAGAACCTGACCTGGAATCTGGGAACCTCACAGAAATCCTATATCGATCCGCGTGTGTTTTACAACTGGGGTAAAAAAGTGGATTACGACGTTTTGGAAAATTATTACTCCAAGACGTTGCGGCGCAAGTTTATGTGGGTAAAGATAATGGATCCGGATTACAACGAAGAGAAGCAACAACAGGCGTAATCGTTTTAACGCACTGCCGCTCTTGCTTTTTCATACCGATTTAAAAGAAATGATTTCAGAAAGGCATTGATTGTTTCTTCGATGCTTTGTATTTTGCATTATAGCGATCCGATGATACCAGGTTAACCCCGGCAAAAAGAGGCAGGAAAATTTTAATTGCTGCCAGAGATATAAAGCAGGAGGTTTAGTATGCCCTTACTCGATACCCTGATGGTCGAAAACCTCAAAGTCCGGGTCTATAACGATCCGGTTGAAATGGGAAAAGCCGCCAGCGCTCATGTCGCGCTTTCTCTCAAAGATGCTGTCCTGCATCGGTCGGAAGCGAACCTTATTCTCGCCACCGGCGCCTCACAATTTACCTTTCTGGATGCTTTGAAAAAAGACCCCTCCGTGGAATGGAATAAAATTACCGTCTTTCACCTCGATGAGTACCTCAATATTTCTGTTCAGCATGCCGCGAGCTTTCGCAGATATTTAAAAGAACGCATCCTCGATGAGGTCAAACCAAAGCAGGTCTATTATCTGAACGGCGATGCAGAAGACATTGATGCTGAAATCGAAAGGTATGAGGAGCTGCTGAAACGAAATCCGGTAGATGTTGCTTGTATAGGTATTGGTGAGAATGGTCATATCGCTTTTAATGATCCGCCGGTTGCGGATTTTGAGGACCCCGAATGGCTCAAGGTCGTGGAACTGGACAGAGCCTGCAGGGAACAGCAGTTGGGCGAAGGCTGGTTCGATAGTCTCGATGAGGTGCCGACCCGTGCCTTAACCCTGACCATACCCGCTATTCTGAACAGCAAGCGAATCAGTTGCGTTGTTCCGGATGAACGCAAGGCGGATGCTGTACAAAAGACATTGTTTGGACCAGTCACCACCGATTGCCCGGCATCTGTGCTGCGTCGGCATGAGAATACGGTGCTTTTTCTGGATCAAAACGCGGCACTCAAAATGGAATCTTCCCGTTAAACAGACCTGTAGAAACGCTGCATTTGAGGATCGGACGGATGCAAAACACTTTCACTTCGCTGGATACGGTTGTTCTTGCTTTTTATTTTATCGGTATTACTATTTTTGGATTGTGGCTGACGCGCCGCATCAAATCGAGTGATAGCTATTTCCGCGGTGACCGGAAATTTAAATGGTGGATTATGATGGGCCAGGCATTCGGCACCGGCACACATGCGGAAAACTTTGTTGCCCAAACCGGGGCCACCTTTTCCGGCGGATTTTCCACCATCTGGTACCAATGGAAGAATATGCTCGTCACGCCTTTTTACTGGCTTTTGGCACCGTGGTACCGCCGCAGCGAACGCACCACCATCGGTGAGATGGTTGAGGATCGCTACGGACGTTCCATGGCGTTTTTTTATACTCTTTTCGCCATCGCCTTTTTTGTCTTTTCGCAGGGGGTTATGCTCCAGGGGGCTGCTAAGGTGATCGCCGTGGCCACCGGTCATGCCATTTCACCCACGGGTGTTGTTTTGGCCATGACCGCTGCTTTCATACTCTACAGTTTTTTCGGCGGTCTGGTCGCTTCCGCTTATGCTGATTCCATTCAGGCTGTTATGATTATTGTTCTTTCGATGATGTTGATTCCTTTTGGTTTGCATGAAATTGGCGGATTCAGCGAAATGCGGCAACACTTGCCTGCCGATTATTTTCAACTCTTTAGCAATAAAAGCGGTATGGGCGCATTTATGATCTCCATGCTCGCCGTTAATGGTGTTGTCGGTATTACCGCCCAGCCGCATATGCTCTCCATGTGTGCAACCGGTTCCAATGAACGCGCCGGTCGTATTGGTATGGTTTATGGTACATTTGTCAAACGGCTCTGTACCATCGGTTGGGCGTTGACCGGTATCATTGTCGCCGCTTTGATTGTGCAACGGGGCATTACGCTACCCGACCCGGAGCATGCCTTTGGTTATGCCAGCCGGGAACTGTTATTTCCAGGATTAACCGGGCTTTTGGTCGCCTGTGTTCTCGCCGCCAATATGTCTTCCTGTTCCAACTTTATGGTAAATACCGGTGCGTTGTTTACCCGTAATCTCTATCTCGATTTTATTCGTCCCGGAGCCGATGACCGGCAATTGTTGTGGATTGGTCGATTTTCGGGATTTGGATTGACGATCCTGGGGGTGCTCTTTGCCCTGACAGTGAAAAATGTATTGCACGGCTTTTTGTTTACCGAAACCATTTCTGCTTTTATGGGAATCGCTATTTTAGGGGGAATCTTGTGGAAAAGAGCCAACCGTTATGGCGCCTGGATGGCGGTTATCTCCGCTTTTGTTGTCTATTATGTCTTAAATTTTTTGCATAGCGGCGAGTTGATGCTGGTTTATACCTGGCGGCCACAACCGTTCGCTATCTCGATGCTGATCGGTTTCGTTGTACTGGTGGTGGCCAGCCTGTTGACGCCGCCAGAAGAGCGGCAGCGTATTGATACCTTTTTTAATCAGATGAAACGCCTCTCCGATCATACTGAGCAAGACGGTCACAAACCGCTCGCAAAAAAATATGGAAAAGATTTGCTCTTTCTCGACATCAGCGGCTGGTTTTACCGCGAGCGCTGGAAAGGGTTTTTCAGGCGCTACCGCGAGGATCTTGTCGGGTTTGTTCTCGCCTGGGGCATGGTCGGTGTTTTGGCCTTGATCGCCTGGAGCATCATGCAGATCGGTTCCTGATTTTTTGGCAAACGTTTATCACTAGAGTATAAGGAGAACGGTTTGTCGCTGGAGATAGGTCTTCAGGCCATGGATTTAAAGATGACCCCTCGCGTGCCGCGGCTTGAATTCGATGCCGAAGTGCATTGGGATCTGGTAAAAGCGGTCGTGGGGTTGGAAATAAACGAACAAAGCAGTGAAGAACAGCGCCGGCAAGCCAGTCTCGCTTTTATGCGGGAATGGAATTATGATTTGCGCCTGGAACCTCTTATCAGCCATGAAACCGTAGCGAAAAAATCCACCAACATGGGACACGCGGAATACGCCTGGGGAGGCTCTGATTTTAACCGGGATATTCACTGTCCCTTTGAGACGGTGGAAGAGGTGTTACAATTCGATCCCATGAAATGTTATGGAGAAATCGATAAGAAAGAGACAACCGAACGCTTTAACCACGCCTACCGCGAAAACTGCCGAAAATTTCCGAATGTGGTCAATTCAACGGGAACTTATATTACACTTTTTTCGGGATTCATCGCCATCTTTGGCTGGGAAATGCTGCTGACAGCAGGAGGCGTTGCCCCCCGGAGGCTCGGAGAGGTGGCCAACCGCTATGCCGAATGGATGCAGCAATACTACAATGCCCTTGCCGAATGCGAGGCAGAGGTTATTTACAGTCATGATGATATCGTCTGGACCTCCGGGGCTGTTTTTCATCCGGAATGGTACCGCACCTATATTTTTCCCAATTATAAAAAATATTATGCCCCTCTTCTCGAGGCGGGTAAAAAAATTATTTTTCTCTCCGATGGCAATTATACCGAGTTTATCGATGATATCGCCGCCACCGGGGTTCATGGCTTTTTTATAGAACCCTTGACCGATTTGTGCTATCTCACCGAAAAGTATGGTCAGAGTCATGTCATCATCGGCAATGCAGACACGCGAATATTGCTTGGCGGCAGCCGGACGGATATTCGAAATGAGGTCAAACGCTGTATGGATTTGGGAAAAAAATGTCCGGGATATTTCATGGGGGTCAGCAATATGATGCCACCGAACACACCGGTGGAAAATGCGCTCTATTATAACGAGGTTTATCAGAGGTTATGCAAAAGATAATGTGATTAAACGTATGGTTTTCTGTTTTCCACTATTGAACCGCAAAGAACGCGAAGAAAAAAGGTTAAAAATGCATATCAGATTGCTGTCTGCTTGTTATCCTCGGATGTTGAAAAGAGTCCGTTGCCATGTCCCTATTTTTTCTGCAAACGCTTGACCTGACATGCTGATTTTGAGCGCCATACAGTCAGTGTTCAGAGGATATATAAAATCTTCGTTCAGAGATGAGATAATTATCTATCCTGGGTTTTAACTTTGCGGTTTTTGACTTTTGGGTGGCTTTTTTTTTGTCACTGACCTTGCCGGTGTTGAATTGAAATACATGTAATCGCACACCATACTTGTATCTGTTTACATCACCTTATCCTCGCGTTATTTACATCGAATAGCCTGACGACCAGCGTTATTTTCCGACTATCGAATCAAAATCATTTTTTCGCTTTGCATCCCGGCTTTACTGCTCAAGCGGTAGAAATAGACACCGGATTGTACGCATTTTCCCCTTTCATCGCAGCCATTCCAATGTAGCGTATGTTTTCCTTCGTCTTTCCATTCCGAGAGCAGATTTTTGATATTTTGTCCCAATGCATTGACAATATCAAGCTCGATCCGTTGCGGCTTGTCGAGGGTAAATTCGATTCGGGTTTGGGCGTTAAAGGGATTGGGATAGTTTTGCAGCAAGGTGAATGTTTGCGGGGCTGTGGGACCATTGTCGACCCCGGTATTTTCGTATTGCTCTATTGGATCGCCGGTGATCAGCGTTTGTTCCTCAAAAGCAGGGTAATCCGGCGAATAGCGCCAGGCGCGAAAAACAGAGTTGTTTTTCAATTCCGAAACCGGCGTGCCCTGTTGCGCGATTCCGTTCCCGGTTACCGGATTAATATAGAGCCAGACGAGTTCCTTATCGGGTGTAACTTCGAACAGAGTTCCTGATGCTCCTTCGCAGATGAGGGTGTTGCCATTGGCCAGGCGTTGTACCCCGGATATGTGATGGGAATAAAATGTTTGTGGCTCATCGGCCTGGTAGTGCCAAACCGGTTCTTCAGGTAAATAGGCCTGAAAGGGTTGCGGTTGTGTATACGTTCCGTCGGCTTGAAGAGGCGTAACCAGCTCTTCAATACTTGAATATTTTAATCCGATACGACTGTCGCCATTGTTAAAGAGAAGGATATTGTTCTCTCCCGGCAAAGCGGAAGGGATCCATTGCGTATTATGCTGTCCAAAAAGCTGTTGATCCTGCCGCGTGCCGCCGCGATAGGCGTGCGGGTTGCCCCAACGATAGAGCAAATCACCGCCCTTGGCGTAACGACCGCCCGTGTGTCCTGCCGCTTCTTCCGTGGTGGTGCTGTGATCGATAATCCAGATTTCGCTAAAGGTGCGCGAGCTTAGCATAATCTGGTCGAGTTCAGGATGATAGTGGATGGCATTGAGATGGTTCCAGTCAGCTCCAACCTGAGCCTGAAAATTTATGTCCACGAGTTCCGAATGCGCCGCAACGGTACCATAATTATCTTTTGAGGCGTCAAAGTCCTGGATGAGATGATCCCACAGATGCCATTCCCAAACAATGGTGCCGTTGGTATTTCCTTCAGGTTTAATTTCGATAACATGATCGGGCCACAATTCGTCGTCTTTAAGGCGATTTGGATTCCGACCTGCTGCGATTACCTCTTCTCTGGTTTTGCGTTCCCAGGCAATCAGAAGGATGTTACCATTTGGCAGCACCTCGATATCGTGGTGGTGACAGAAATAATCGCTGCAATATTCATAGCTCCAGACCAGTGAACCATCCCAGGCGATTTTTTCAATTCTGCCGCCACGCCCGCCGGCGGTAAAGACGGGATTTTTATCTTGGCCCAGCGTCGCTGTCCGTAAAAGATGGCCATCCGGTAACAAATAGACTGAATTGCCCGGTGTATACGCACTTTGCCAGGAATGAATCAAGTGACCTTTATTATCGATAAGGTACGTGGTGGTAGAGGCAAGCGGGGCAAAGAGGGTATACCCCTCTGCGGCGCCTTGCTGATGAGTGATCAGTCCGATGGTTTGACTAGAGGCCGGATCAAAAAAGACAGTGCATAGAAAAAGACAAAGGGTTTTGGCAGGCATGGCGACTCTCCGGTCATTTTTATTTCAATATACGTAAATTGTTCAGGTATATTGTATAAAAACGATTGTTTTGACCATAATAGCGTCGAAACTCTGGATGATCCTGTTTTTAGAAATTTGCCCTGGCCAAAATCGTAATAGAAAGCGATATAGTCAGGTCATTTGTTTTTATTGTTTTAGCGTATAGTAATATTTATCAGGAATCGAATGCACAAAAGAGGCGGGTTGATAAAATTTATACGATTTTGCTTGACAAATAAGCGGGAATTATCTATCTTTATGCACAAACGATTGTGCAATATATTGGCGTTGATGGCTCTGCAGTTAGGTATGTAGAGAACACAGGTGCAATTATATGGCGGCAACGGTAAAAGATATTGCCCGCAAGGCCGGGCTTTCTGTATCGACGGTATCGCGCGTTCTGAACAAGAAGGCAAAGCAGTACCGGATCAGCGAAGAAGCAGAGTCCCAGGTTTTGAGAATTGCTCACGAGTTGAATTATCGCGCCAACCACATTGCCAGGGGATTGCGCCTTAAAAGAACGCTCACCATCGGTCTGGTGGTTCCCGATATTTCCAACCCGTTTTTTTCCCATATCACCCGTATCGCCCAGAATGTCGCCAGCCATTCCGGTTATAGTCTCATTGTCTGCGATACCAACGAGAATCTTGAAATTGAAATTGAACAAATCGATTTGTTGCTCAGTAAAGGGGTAGATGGTTTTTTCATCATGCCTGTGGGCATCCATTATCAACATATTGAACAGCTGATCAAAGACGGCAAGCCATTGGTGTTGGTGGATCGCTCTTTTGATGTTTTGGACATCAATTCGGTCGTGATCGACAACTATAACGGTGCTTACAAAGCGGTGGAGCACTGCATTCAGCAAAAACACCAGCGAATTGCCATTATACAGGGTCTTCAGTCGACCTCGACGAACAATCTGCGCGTTCAAGGCTATCTGGATGCTCTGGAGCACTATAAAGTACCCATTGATCGCAATCTGATCGTGGGCAGAGATTTTCGCCAGGAAAACGGCTATATAGAAACAAAATTACTTTTAAATTTGGAACAACCACCTACAGCAATTTTCACCACCAGCGATCTCATAACGTTGGGAGCTCTTCAGGCTATATATGAGGAAAAGAAAAAGATTCCACAAGATGTCTCGCTCGTGGCCTTTGATGACATTGACTTTGCTCCTTATCTCATCTCGCCTTTGACGACGGTTAATCAGCCAAAAGAGCTCATGGGTGAAATTGCTGTAAAATTGCTTATCGATGATATACAAAGCGATGAAAGTCGCGAAAAACAACGCATCGTTTTAAAGCCGAAATTGATTATCCGCAAATCCGTCGCACCACCAAAAATTCGATAGACTATTGACAATAGTGGTTCTGGGACAGCAAAACAGTAAATTATAACGAGTTATTTGCACAAACGTTTTCGCATCGTGCAAATTCAATATAATTTTTTATCAATCAAAGGAGAAACAGTGAAACGAACAGTCGTTCTCATGATGATGCTCCTTCTCTTGTGGCAAAGTGCCTGTCAAAAGGGTGAGCAGGATAGGGGTTCCCGTACAACCGTGGTCTTTTGGCACAGTTTTGTTTCTTCAACCATTCCCGCTTTCAATAAACTCCTGCAGCGATTCGAAGATGAACATCCCGATATTCACATCAAAGCGCAATACATTCCCTCCGGAGATGCGCTGATTCAAAAACTGATTACCGCTATTCAAAGCAATACCGCCCCCGATATTTCCTGGATCCACGCTGATTATCTCGAAGACCTTGTGACCGCCGATGCTATCTACAAGATGGATGCGTTTATTCAGGGCGAAAACGGTCTGAGCGAAGAAGAGATGAGCGATATCTACCCCTCGTTGAAACAGCTCTCCTCATGGCGCGGTACGCTTTACAGTCTTCCCATGGAGGCAACGAATCTCGGCTTGCTTTACAACAAAGACCACTTTCGCCAGGCAAAACTCGATCCCGAAAAACCGCCCGCAACATGGCAGGAACTCAAGGATTATGCCCTTAAACTGACCCTTGATAAAGATGAAGATGGTACTTTTGATCAGCTCGGTTTTTTTGTTCCCATTTATCCGGCTTCCGGGCCCCTTAACGGCTGGATGGTCTGGCAGTGGTTTCCCTATCTATGGCAGGCAGGGGGTCATGTCATCAATCCGGAACAAACCCGGGTTCTCTATAACGAACCTCCCGGGGTCAAAGCTCTGACGCTGTGGCGGGATATCTACAAGGCTTTGAATTTAAAAACCTTTACAACTGATTATGATATCGCCTTTGCTGCCGGACGTGTCTCCATGGCCATGGACGGCCCCTGGAACCTGCCCAGATTTAACAAAATGCTTAAAAATATGGACTGGGCTATTGCTCCGCTGCCTCAGGGACCTGAAATGAAAGCAACAGTCGCCGGTGGCGAATATCTGGCCATTTTTAAACAAACCGAGGTGCCGGATGCTGCATGGACTTTTGTCAAATGGGTCATTCAACCTGAAATACAGGCCTTCTGGTCCATAGAGTCCGGCTATCTTCCCATTCGCAGTAAAGTTTTGGAAATACCCGCTTATGTCACTTATCTGGATGAAAATCCCAATCTGAAAACCTATGTATTGCAGCTCGAACATAGCAAAGCACCGCGTCCTTTTGATTACTATAATATGGAAAATACCCGGGCCATGGCTCAGGCGATCGAAAAAGCCACCCTGGGTGATGTTGATCCCAAAGCGGCCCTGGACGAAGCCGCTGTTAAAATCAACAAGCTTTTAAAAACCGTAGAGAGAAACTGATGCAAAGCGGAATCCCCCCGACCAAAATGGACACATCAAAACAGCGCAATCGGCGTCAAAAGATACGTTTTTACCGGCGCGAGGGTATGAGTGCCATATTCTTCCTGTCGCCGACTATGCTTGTTTTCTCGGTTTTTATTCTCTTTCCGGTTCTCTTTTCCTTTTACCTCAGTTTTCACAGCTGGAATATGTTCAGCAGCGAGCGCACCTTTGTCGGTCTGGAAAATTATCACCATATGATTACCAATCCCGAATTTTGGCAGGTTTTGAAAAATACCGCCATCTATACCTTTGCCACCGTTCCCCTGAGTATCGCTCTTGCTCTGGCGGTCGCTTTTTTTCTCAACAAAAAGATTATCGGCAAAAAGCTGCTGCGGACCGCCTATTTTACCCCGGTGATCGTTTCTGCTGTTGCCGCTGCTGTCATCTGGAGATGGATTTACGACCCCAGTTTCGGGCTTTTGAATTATGCACTCGGTCTCATCGGTATTGCGCCGATCAACTGGATCAATGACGCCACCGCCGCCATGGCTGCTCTGATCATCATGGGCGTGTGGAAATCGCTCGGATTCAATATGGTGCTTTATCTGGCCGGATTACAGGGAATTCCGGAACACTACTATGAAGCCGCTGATATCGACGGTGCCGGTGGATGGCTGAAATTCTGGCGTATAACGGTTCCACTGCTGGGGCCGACGACTTTTTTTATTACGGTCATGTCGGTTATTACCTCTTTTCAGGTTTTTGATATTGTCTATGTCTTGACCCATGGCGGACCTATGGGCGCTACCAAGGTTCTGGTATTCTACCTTTATGAACATGCTTTCAAGTTTTTCAACATGGGCTATGCGTCAGCAGCCGCTTATGTGCTGTTTGCAATTATTTTTATTTTTACGCTGCTACAGATTCGTTACGGCCGTTCCAAAGTTCATTATACGGTATAGGATTTTGTATGAAGCCGCTAAAATCGCTTAAAATCGTTTCGATTCATATTTTTATCTACGCCGGTGCTTTGCTGACCGTTGCGCCATTCCTGTGGATGGTGCTCACCTCTCTGAAAGGTCTGGGAGAAATTCTCGCTTATCCACCGACCTTTCTTCCGGAAACGTTCCATTTTGGCAATTATGTCGAGGCCTTTCGCACGGCATCTTTCGGGCGCTACTATCTCAATACGTTCATCGTTGCCGTCTCCTGCACCTTGGGACAGTTGATGACCTGTTCGATGGCAGCCTTTGCGTTTGCCCGGTTGCGATTCTGGGGACGCGATGCCCTCTTTTTGCTCTTTCTCGGTACTATGATGATTCCCGGTCAGGTCACCATGATTCCGACGTTTATCATTCTCTACTGGCTCGGCTGGATCGATACTTATTGGGCCCTGGTCGTACCGGGGCTGGCCTCTGCGTTCGGCACCTTTTTGTTGCGCCAGTTCTTTCTTACCATTCCCCGGGAGCTTGAAGATGCCGCCTATATCGACGGTTGTTCGCGTTTTGGTGTGCTCTGGCGTATTATTCTGCCGTTGTCCAGACCGGCTCTGGCGACGCTGGCCATTTTTATTTTTATGTACTTTTTTAACGATTTTCTCTGGCCGCTGATCGTCGTCAATTCGGAAGAGATGCGCACCGTTCAACTCGGCCTGGCGGTCTTTCGCGACCGGTATCTGACACAATGGGATTTGCTTATGGCCGGATCCGTCACTGCAACGCTGCCGATTCTGCTGGTCTTTTTTGTAGCCCAGAAATATTTTATCAAAGGCATAACCCTTAGTGGACTGAAGGACTAGGATGAAAAAAAGGTTCACATTGCTTTTTGCTCTGTTTTTGGTGGTTACCGCCCTTTCCGGCAGCGCCATCAAGGACCTTCCGGCAACCAGTGAGGGGAATTTACAGTTTTATCTCGATTACGCCCGTTTTGTCGATGAAAACCGGCAAGAAACCGTCGAATTCTATCTGCAGGTATATGCGGATCAGGTTCAGGCCATCCGCATCGACAGCCTCTATATCGCTCAGGTGAACATATCATCCACATTTTACCAGAAAGAACATCAAATTGTCAATCAGCGACAATGGAACACCAAAGTCGAATTGCCTGCCGATGGCCGCGCTTCCAAAACGCTGGTTTTTTACGACCAGTGGAGTGAAATAATGAGCTCGTCGCTGCATTTTCTCCGCGTCACGGTAGAGGATCAGAACAGCGGTAACTTTGCCGTTGCCGATCTGGATATTCTTCCCCTGCCACCACAGCTGCAAAACAGCGACATTGAATTTATCTCCTCCGTTAAACCCGGTTTCGGGACCAGTCCTTTTTTCAAAAAGGGCAGGCTCTTCATTCCCAATCCGTCGCGCCGCTACGGGGTTCTCAATCCGAATCTGCAATTTTACTACGAGCTCTATCCTTCACGTTCTTCCGCGGATTCACTGGAACTGACCTATTCGATACAAGATCAAAGTCAGACGGAAATCAAATCTTTTACCTCAATAAAGAAGGCATGGGGCCGGCGTATAGAGGTAACCGAAGCATTTGATGTGGATAGTTTAAAAAGCGATATATACGAGCTCGTCATTACTGCGACAGCAGCGGGAATGCAGTCCATTGTCCTGAAACGTCACTTTGAAATCGTGCAAATCGATTTTCAGGCAAAAGCCACGCCGGAACAGCAGCAACAAATCGATAGACTGATTCGGCTGTTTGAAATTCTTGCTCCGGTAGCCACGGTTACTGCTTATGATCAGGCAGACCCATCATCCGGATTCGATATCGTGGCCGGCTATTGGAAACGGCAGGATCCGAATCCTGTGACGCTGGTCAATGAATTCCTGCAGCAGGCGATGACCCGGTACCGTTATGCCAATGAGCATTTCGGCTGGGCCAAACGCGAGGGCTGGCAAACCGATCGCGGCAAGATATTGATCAAATATGGTATGCCGGACGAAATCAATCGCTTTGCCAATGAAGCGGATATGCTGCCGCATGAAATCTGGGTCTATCAGATCGACAAGAATTATCATTTCATCTTTGGTGATTTGCGCGCCGACGGACATTACGTGTTACTGCATTCCAACAAGGAAGATGAATTGCACAACCTGCATTGGCGCGACTGGCTGAGAAAAATGTAATCGATTCATGTATGAAGGATGGATATATAAGGGAAAAAATTATGAACAAGTTTCTCTGTTGTACAACTCTCAAGCTCCTTTTCATCTTCTGTATACTCTTATTTATTGTCGGATGTGAAAAGGATAATGGTGTCCTGCCTTCCTATAGCGACAATCCCAAACTACAGAATTTGGTTATCGAACAAGGTGTTTTTACACCCAAAATAACCTGGGTGGGCGGGTACATCTCTGTTTTTGCCGTCAATCGCGGTGAGGAAGCAAAACTGGATTCTTCTCTGGTAATGCTGGTACATAAAAGTTCAGACGAAATCGCCTATCCGATTACCTTCGGCCTTGTTCCCGACGGGGGTGAAGAGCTGACCGCTCAGTACGGCGGAACGTCCCTGACCAGTCTCAATGAAGATAATACCTATACCTTCTGGGCGCTGAAGAATGATGCCTGGTCCGCCATCTCGAATCATCCCGGAAAATGCCTGGTTTCCGATGATTCCCTGCAAAGTGGTAACATCAGAGTAAAAGAAGACACTGTTTTTATCAGCAGTTTCAGTTTTGTCCGCTTTGTCAAGGACCTGGATGTATATCTGAACATTGAAAATGTAAAGGCACGCGGTCGCCTTGCTGACCTTTATTTGGTCGAAAATGACACCAGTAATTCTCCGATTCTGACATGGGACATCAAACAATCCGGTGCCGAAGGCGATGATATTGCCGCGATGGGTATAACCTTTAGCAGTTTCTATTCACCCCAGGAAATGGTGTGGGAGGTATGGTCTGAAGAAGAAATCGATGGGGAGTTCAAATTCGGCACCCAAAATGTTATACAACAGCCTGTTGTTCTGGGTCAATCTTTTGAAGGAACCCGTGTCTTTAAAGCCTTTCCCGAGGAGGGCCTTGAACGCGGCAGACAATACTATCTGTGGATTGCCAATAAGCAGTGGGACGGCCTGACTCATGGTCGTGTCGCCAATTATTATGCTTATTTAACCTTTCAAACCTATTAAGTTTGAGTTAACCGGAGTACGGTTATGAAATACAGATTTCATTATTCAGTGTTTGTCCTTTTTCTGGCTTTTATTCCGATTGCCTTTGCCGGCGATGCCGGTTTTCATCCGGTATTGAGTGCCGAGACGTTGGCCCGTAATGGATTGCTCGTCGCCGGGAATGAGGGCCTTGGTGCAATCGCAATCAATCCGGCGACGATGACGGTTGATCGTTCATGGCGTATAGAATTATTTAGTCTCAACCGCTATGCCCAGCAAGAGTATTACCATGAGAAATATGGTCTCTACAGATCCCTGCGGGAAAACGATTACAGAATTTTTGGCGGTGTGGCGGCAAGGATTTCTTCACGTTTGAGTATGGCTTTTGCCTTTTATCCCTCCCTGGCTTACCGGGTTGACTGGCCCTTTGCTTTCTGGCGCGAACGGGGTACACAGATATCGATTTTTGCTTTTGATATGTTTCACCACATCGATATCGATACCTATGCTCCGGCGCTGGTTTATAAGAACAAAACATTTGCCGTTGGCGTGACGGCAATGCTCAATCAGGTGCACCAGAAACTCAATTTCCCGGTTATGAATCCCGCCTGGGAGGAGGG
>WJMF01000102.1 GCA_014728085.1 Candidatus Zhuqueibacterota bacterium | reverse complement strand
TCTTAAAATTGTGTTATGATATTTCATGGCCTGAAAACCTCCTGTTTTGTTATACTTTACGTCAAACAAAATATAACAATTTTTGAGGTTATTCGGGCCATTTTTATTTAATTTTTATCACTTTAACCGGACACTATTGATATGTTAATAGTAATCATTTCAATAATAAAGAAGAAAATATCATAAATTCATTCTGGCTTTAGTAGGAAAAATTAAAATAAAAGGAACTCTTTTTTTAGAAAATAGTATAAAACTAAAATAAGAAGAAAATAATTTTTAATTGGAATCCAAATGGACAAATTTAAAGCTGGTGTATATATAAATCAAGGCTATCATAAAAGCTTTCAACCATCTTTTATTAATAGAAAATGGCAATTAGAAAATATGGAAGTATTGCAGCTTTTAAGCAGAGCTGATCGAGAAATTGGGCGTCTTGATATGTATTCTGAATATATTCCAAACCTTGATCTTTTCATTAAAATGCATGTACTGAAGGAAGCAACTCAAAGCAGTAAAATTGAAGGCACAAATACAAATCTGGAAGAAGCTTTATTGGATAAGGAAGATGTGCCTATGGAAAAGCGAGATGATTGGGAGGAAGTTCAAAATTATATAAGCGCAATGAACAAATCCATTGAACGATTGAAAGCGTTGCCATTTTCTTCACGTTTATTAAAAGAGGTTCATAAAGAATTATTACAGGGAGTTCGCGGTGAACATAAATTACCAGGAGAATACAGGAAAAGTCAAAACTGGATTGGCGGAGCTACTATAGATGATGCCACCTTTGTACCGCCTTCGTATGAAACTGTGCCAGAGTTAATGAGTGATCTTGAAAAATTCATTCACAATGATTCAGTATTTCTTCCAGACTTGTTAAAAATTGCATTGATTCATTACCAGTTCGAAACAATCCACCCCTTTTTAGATGGTAATGGCAGAGTTGGAAGGTTATTGATTACGCTGTATTTGGTTGAAAAAAAAATATTAAAGCAACCGGTATTATATTTATCAGATTTTTTTGAAAGAAATAGAATGCTTTATTATGATAATTTAATGCGAGTAAGGCAAAATAATGATCTGGACCAATGGTTTAAATTTTTCCTTATCGGAGTTACTGAAACAGCTCAGAAAAGTATTGCTACATTTGACAATATAATGCGGTTACAAAAATATGTTGAAGACAAAATAAGTACTCTTGGCAGCAGAGCTGCAAAGGCACAGAAAGTAATCAATTTTCTTTATCAGCGCCCTTTAATTACAGCGTCTGTCGTTGGATCTGTTACCGGTTTAACAGCAGCGTCATCTTACAAGCTTATAAATGATTTAATACAACTTGAATTGCTAAGAGAAATTACAGGCGGAAAACGAGGGAAAATATTTGTTTTCGAAAAATACCTTGGCTTGTTCTATCAATAAGTTTCGTTAGATTTGAGCGTAGTGTTTTTACATGGAATTTGAAGCGAATGGACGCTAAGCAAAGTTGAAAAATCTGCTCAAGAAATAGCATATACTTAAAATCACATATAACAAAATATTCAACCAGACAAAAACGCTGTGTTTCACATCAAGTTGAGCAGGTAAATAAAGGGTAATTTTCCATATCAATTCTGGTGTAGCGTTTTTGCTGGTTAATATTATCGTTATAGGGTAACCGCTACGGCAGGAAAATTATCGACAGGCATCTTTTCGATGCGAGATGCGCAAGATAAGAATGGTATCTTGCAAGAGAGTGAAAATAATCCGATACTGTCCGATCCGATACTTTCGCAGCCCCTTGAACTTTCCTTTCAATACGGGGAGCTGATCGGCCTTTTCCAAAAGTTCGGATTCGATTTTTTCGAGGATGAGTCGTGCATCCGCTTTGTCGATTTGTTTCAGATCTCGCTGAACCGAGTTCTTGAAGGTGATTTTATAGGCCAAGATTTTTCCTCATTTCATCCGTTGAAATGGCTGAATCGGACGAATCGTGCAGACGATCCAATGCGATCTGTAAATCGGCTTGTTCTTTTAGATAATATTCGATCGCTTTTTGCACATGAAAAGATTTGGATCGCTCGGTTTCATTGGCAATACGATCCAAGGCATCGGCGAGATCATCCGGTAATCTCAATGATAATGTAACACTCACAATACATTTCTCCTAAATTATTGTAATGTATTACAATGTAATGCGTTGTGACAAAGAAAGCAAGCCCTTTTTCTGGGATAATGAACATTACCATATAACCAGCGTATTCACCAGACCGGCTCGGATCGGATGCATTGCCAAATTATAAGCGTGAATTCGAGCGATTACCTATATTAAGTTCTGCCAGAATCGCCGGCTGGTGATACGCAAACCGTTAGCACGCTGAACTAATCCATCACTGTACATAAAATATCTGTTGCTTGTTGCGCAACAAACTTGTATATTCAAGTATGATCAAATCATTCAAGCATAAAGGATTACAGCGGTATTTCGAGACAGGAAATACATCAGGTATCCAGGCCGCCCATGAAAAAAAGATTCGAATGAGACTAACAGCATTGCAGACGGCTACGA
>WJMF01000101.1 GCA_014728085.1 Candidatus Zhuqueibacterota bacterium | reverse complement strand
TTGCCTCATCAACCAGGTCTCGTACAGTCTGTTGTTCCGGGCTATTGAATATGAAATTCTCCCCTATTGCCGGGAGCATGAAATTGGTGTTCTGCCCTACAGCCCTCTTGCTCAGGGATTACTTACGGGTAAATTCAAGAGCGTTGAGGATGTGCCTGAAGAAAGACGCCGTACCCGGTTTTATTCAACGGAAAATCCTTTAGCGAGACACGGTGATGAGGGGTGTGAGGAAGAGGTTTTTGCAGCTCTGGATCAGATCGGCGGAATATGCCGGGAGATTGATCAACCGATGAGCCGTGTTGCCCTGGCCTGGCTATTGCACAAGTCCGGCATTGCGTCTGTGATTGCCGGGGCACGGCGACCTGATCAGATCAGAGACAACGCCAAAGCCGTTGATTTGAAACTGGAGGACGATGTAATCGAGCGATTGGACAGCGTCACGGATTCTCTTAAAAAAGAACTGGGTCGTAATCCGGACATGTGGGAAGCAGAGTCCAGAATCAAATAAGCGGAGAATGATTGCATGGAACAGATTAAGGAAAAGTAATCATGAAAAGAAGAACATTCTTGCATACAGCCGCAATGACAGCGGCTTCTTTATCTGCCAACAAGGTTTTTGCAGGACTCCGTAAAGGGGCTTTTGAAAAAGACAACGCTGAACCGGCTAAAGGGAAAACGCTGCGATTAAAGGGGGATTATTATCAACATCACCCGGTAGATTTTTCCAGGGGCAGGCTGGGTGCACTCGGATTTGAGGGATGGGGAAACAGTGTTGATGTCAACGTTGCGGCGGATCAAACAGCTCTGATTCCCATGCATATATGGAATATCGGGTTTTCTCCCCAACTTTCTTTCAAACCCGAAGGTCCTGCGGCGCCGATCATGAAAATGCTGGAATGGGCCAGCCGTTCGGGCCCGATCACCCGCAGTCAAATTCCGCCTGTTTTACAGGCAGCGCGGGACGGGGGCATTCGTGTTATCCATGTTGCTTCTGACGAACACTATGCTCTTAAATATCCCGGGTATGAAATGAGCAAACAAGTTGCCGGCCCCGAACCTGAAGGTCTGCCATCGGCACCTATGCATGATTATGTTAAGACATTGAACGAAGAGCGCGCTGATCTGGTCTTCGGACCCGGCCGCAAAGAAGCGCGTCCGCATTACCTGAAGCACCTCGACTTTCCTCCACAGGCCAGGCCACTGGATGACGAATATGTCACCTTTACCACACATCAGCTCAACGGGGTGTTGAGAAAACACGGTATCTGGAATCTGATATATATAGGATTTGCAATCAACTGGTGTCTGTGGTTTTCTCCGGGCGGCATGGTAGACATGTCCCGGCTGGGTTATCGCTGTAACTGTATTGAAGAAGCCACAACAGCAGTGGAGAATAAAGAATCAGTGGAAAATGAATTCAACAAAAAACAGTCGATGTGGCGAACCAGCCTGATGTTCGGCTATATTCATCATGCAGACGATTTTATCCAGGCCTGCTATCGAATGAACTCATAGTTAAGAGGAATTTTGTCGATGAAAACCATCCTTCTTTGCCTCCTTTTATGTTTAACGACTTTTTTTTCCTGTGCCGACTCGGCAGATGAGTTTGTCGCCGGCCAAAAACAACAATCTGTGTTCTGGAATCGCGATATCATGGAAACGGCGCTGCGGAATTGTGAGGATGACGCCCATGCCGCTTCGATTCAACGGCAATGCATCGAGCTGGCCGAACCCTGGAAAACTATCAGTGATGACAGTTTATGGTCAATGATGTTCGGTCCCAACATTTCCCGCTCCTGGATGGTATGGTCCGATGGATTTTGTCCCAATTGTCAAGAATCGGTAACCATGTATCACTGGAAAATCGAACCCGAGAGGCATCCGTGGAAGGTACAATGCCCACATTGCAATGAGTTGTTTCCGAAAAATGATTTTTATGCTTTTTATAAAACCGGTTTGGACAGTAGCGGTGTCTTTGACCCTGATCTTGCTGACCGGTCGCTCCTGTTTAACGTGTCTCACCCGGATTCGGCGGATCCTCTTCACAGGTATGGCGTTGACGACGGGGAAGGATTTTTCGATGGCAAACATCGCTGGCGCTTTATCGGCGCCTACCTTGTATACGGACAGTGGAAGCATTTGATTTTACAGGGGATTCGCAGATTGTCTGCGGCCTATGCCATCACCGGCGATCCCTTGTATGCGCACAAGGCCGCCATTTTGCTGGACAGGATTGCTGATTTGTATCCTTCCTTTGATTATCGTACTCAGGGATATACTTATGAACAGCAAAACCCTGTCAGCGGCTGGGGATATGTCAGCGTTTGGCACGACGCCTGTGAAGAAACGCGGGAACTCATTTTGGCTTATGACATGATCTTCGATGCAATCAAGCAAGACAGCGCCCTGGTACATTTTCTGTCTGAAAAGGCACGGCAGTATCATTTGAGCAACAAGGAATCCTTTGCGGATATCCAAAAAAACATTGAAAACGGCATCTTGATTGAAGTACTAAAAAATCGTCATAAAATCGTCAGCAATTTTCCCCGTCGCGAAGCGGCACTCATTCTCACAAAAACCATTCTGGGATGGCCGCATGCTAAAGACAGAGTTATGACGGAAATTGACCAGATGCTGTCCCGGGCAACGGTTGCCGATGGATTGAGCGGCGAGAAGGGCCTTGCCGGTTATGCCCGCATCACGCCCACCACGCTTGTACAGCTTTTAAGCGTGTTCTCTCGTCTTGAAGGAGATTTCATAGAAACACTTTTCGAACGCGTGCCGGAATTGTATCAGACTTTTCGGTTTCATATTGATTTGTGGTTTAATCAGGAGTACTATCCCAAAATTGGGGACACGGGATCAATCGCCGAAAAAACGACGACCTATGCCGGAGCTG
Source organism: Candidatus Zhuqueibacterota bacterium (assembly GCA_014728085.1). GTDB lineage: Bacteria > Zhuqueibacterota > Zhuqueibacteria > Residuimicrobiales > Oceaniaggregativiventaceae > Oceaniaggregativivens_A. The sequence goes on along the minus strand of WJMF01000101.1, from coordinate 21,959 downwards.
ATTTTTATGAAAACAGTATTGACCAGTCCAATCGGGTTTATGCCTTTACGTCGCCCTATTCCCTCTTTTGGCGTATTTATCAGATCACAGGAGATGCTGATTTTGTAAAGATCATGTATCGTGCCAACAACCATTCTGTCGGGGGATTGCCCTATGATATACTGAAAACAAATTCGCAACGATTTCAGCAAAACGTTCAGGCGGTTATCGACAGCGCCGGAACAGCCATAGCAACCGCTTCTGTGAACAAGGAGAAATGGTGTGTGGCGATGATGAAATCCGGGCAAGGCGGCAACGCCCGGGCCATTTGGCTCGATTATGATATCGGCGGCAATCATTGTCATGCCGATGGCATGAACATCGGTCTTTTTGCAGAGGGGCTGGATCTGTTGCCGGGATTCGGCTATCCGCCGGTCCAGTTTGGCGGATGGACATCGCCACGGGCAATATGGTACCGCAAGACCGCGGCTCACAACACAGTTGTAATCGATGGCAACGATCAGATGATTAAAACCGGTGTTAATCTGTTAACCGATCTTGAAAAATTGCTCCAGCCGCTCAAACGTCATAAAGCCGGTAAAACAGAGCTGTGGGGATTAGGCAAAACCGTTCAGGCAATCCGGGTTTCCGGATCAAATTTATGGGAAGAAAACAAACCCGATCAGTATGAACGAACGCTTGTGCTGGTGGATGTTTCTAAAACGGCTGCTTATGTTTTTGATCTTTTCAGGGTTATCGGCGGCCGGGACCATGCAAAGTTTATGCATGGCTATTTTGGCGATCTGAAGACAGAGGGATTGTCCAGAGAGAAGATGGAACCATACGGCCACGAAACCCTGATGAGTGAATTTTACGGGGATCCCCATGCAGAGCCGGGTTGGCGGGCGGATTGGCAGGTAGAGGACAATTATGGATATTTGTCTGAAAATCAAAACGTCGGCCTCGGCTATATCGATCTGACCCCGGACGCCGAGGCTGCGCAGGCGAAAACCTGGGTGGCATTTGGATTTAAAGGGGGAGAAACGCATATTCCGAGTTTGATAATTCGCCGACGGAGCGATGTTGCACCTCTGCGGTCGGCGTTTACCGGCATTATTGAACCCTACAATGGCGAGCCCGCCATAAAAGCAGCCCGGCGGTTGCCTCTGCTTACTGCTGACGGTACTCCCTATGGTGAAATGAATGTCGCGGTTGTTGTGGCGCTCAGAGATGGCAGAAAGGATTATATTGCGGCTATGGATGTGCAAAATGCGGGTGGAGATTCACCGGCTTTTGGTAACGCTTCTCTCCTTCGTTTTGAAGAGTTTGAAACCGATGCAGAGCTGTTCTGGGGCCGCAAAAACAAGGATCAAAGCCTGGAGCGAGTGGTGATTTGCAATGGTTCCTACGTCAAAACAGGTCAGAATGAGATCGAATTAAACGCAAACTATCCTCTGGTTGAAATTGCATTTAAAGGGAAAGACTTCAAAGTGATGAGTGGTGACAAGAATGTCATAAAATCATTTCGTTAATGAGGAGGGGTTGAGGTATAAATGAACATAATTGATTCTCACATACATGCCAGATTAAACGATAACCCTTCGATCGAATCCATTCTGGATTTTTCTCAACACTGTCATATCGATCGGCTGGTGATTTTGGGTGATGTGCTTGCATTCGGATTTTTCCCTTCCCCGGACCAGATCAAACAAATCAATAATCATAGCATTGATCTGATCAAAAGATATCCCGGCAGACTCTATGGATTTTGTTTTTTATCTCCTGAACATCCACCTGTGTTTATTGACGAAGAAATAAAACGCTGTAAAAAAGCGGGTTTGATTGGAATCAAACTCGAAGCCAGCGTCAATTGTCGTGATGACAGATTGACATCCTTGATGCAGACGGCGTCCGGTCTAAACCTTCCGGTTTTGCATCATAGCTGGTATAAAACGGAAAAAATAAATCCGGCTGAATCGGATCCGGCCGATATCGCCTATCTGGCAGCCCGTTTTCCGGATGTTACGATCATTATGGCTCACCTGACTGCAGTCGGCATCAGGGGCGTTTTTGATATTCAAAAATTGAAAAATGTATATGTGGATACCTCTGGAGCACAGCCTTTTTCGGGGGCAATTGAATTCGCTGTTGATTATTTGGGCGCTGATCGTATTCTTTACGGGTCTGATGCTCATTACCGCGATTTTACCGCCCAACTCGGACGCATTTACGGCGCAAAAATCACTGATGCGGACAAGGAAAAAATTTTGTATTCCAATGCAAAGAGAATTTTATTGCCGGACTAGAGTATTTTACAGGTAAATGTTCAAGGAACGGGAAATTTTATGAAAATTGTGGATGTTAATGTATCGATCGGCAACTGGCCGTTTCAACGTTTTCCCTATTATGATCTGCAGGCGTTGTCGACAGCACTTGACGCTGAGGGCGTATCGTTGGCAGTGGTTACAGCGGTCGAGGCTATATTAAATTCAGATCCCTGTTACAATCAAAACCTGCATAAACAGTGTCAAAACGACCGGAAGTTTGTTTTTCTTCCGGTTGTGGATCCATCCATGCCTGGCTGGGAGGAGCGTTTGTCTGCATTTTTACCCGGTCTCAGAGGTGTTAAAATTTTTCCAAACTATCATACTTTTGCGTTGGGTTCAAGTCAGATTCGTGATTTGATTCTTTTCCTGAAAGCGCTTACATTGCCTCTGATTATCCAGATGCGCGTCGATGATGAACGGAATCAGCATCCGCACATGCGCGTTGCCGGTGTGGCGGTTGAAGATATTACGCAATTGGCCAATCTCTATCCGGATCAGGTGATCGTCTGCCTGAACGCGTACATTCAGGAGGTAGAGCAACTGCTACAAAACAGCGAAAATATTTATGCTGACATCTCTTTTTGCGAACACATGGATACGCTGGGTACACTGAATAAAACTCTGGCCGCTGAGCGCTTGCTTTTTGGTTCACACACTCCATTTTTGTACACGCGTTCTGCAACAATGAAATTAAACCTGTCGAGGATTTCAAAAGAGATGCGACAAAAGATCGCCTGGAAGAATGCAGAGGATATTTTTCGTCTGGAGGAGTTGTAAAATGGTTAGAGCGCTGTTTTCGTTTTTTATCCTTCTCGGGATGGGGGGGGCGGCTGTTTTTGGCTTTTCCCATCCTGTATATTATACATCTGAAAAAATAGAATCCGCCAGGCAAAATATTGAAAAATTTAGCTGGGCTCAGGACGTCTGGAATGAAATAGTCGGTCTGGCCGATCAAGCCGCCCTAAAAAATGAGGAGGAACTCAAAGCCTGGATTCCCCGTTATACCCCGACATATGAATGCGATTGTCCCTATTGCAATCATTTTTGGCTCGATTTTGTCTGGACCTGGTCTTCGGAAAAACCTGATCAGGCGATTTGCCGGTATTGTGACGGTGTTGTTTCTCTGCAACGCTTTCCGGAAAACGATTACATTTATAGAATTGATCCCCAGGGAGAGATTCAGCCCCAGCCGGTTTATCGCGATTCTTCAGGCAAGATTTTTCCCGTACGACAACTGATCGCCAGCCAGAAAGCCGTACTGGCATGGAAATGGATTTATAATCTGGGTATGGCTTTTGCGTTAACCCGGGAAGAGAAATATGCCCGGGCTTGCAGAATTTTGCTGAAAACGCTGGCCCAACGATACCCCTCCTATGCCTTACATGACAACTGGCGTTTTGGATGGCAACCGTGGGGGTGGGCCGGAAAGCTTTCCTCCTGGCATATGAAAGACGCCACAGTGCTTAAACATTGTGCTATGACGTACGATGCCATTTATCATAGCAAGGTCCTGTCAAACCGGGATAAACTGTTGATCGAAAAGGAACTGTTTCGCAAGGGGGGAGGATTTCTGATACAGGTACGTCCTTTCCAGGGGATATCCAATGATATAGCTTTTCGCTATGCCGGTGTTGCCATGATCGGAAGGATTTTGCGGGAGCATCAGTTTATCGATTGGGTAATGAATCCACGCGATGGATTTCAGGTGTTTGTTGATAAACTTTTTTATTTGGATGGTTCCTGGCATGAACGTACACCGGCATATCATGAGATGGCCATCTCTGCGTTGCATGAAACACCGGAAATACTGCAGGGATACAGCGACCCTCCTGATTATATGTCGCTGGATCGCTATGATAATATCAATCTCAAAGATCTTGCCAAATTTAACGAAATATTTTCAATTTTATTCGATATGCGTTTACCGGACGGCACCCTGCCGGCGATAAATGATTCCCGGGTCAGCAAAAAACCGGGCGGAGATTATCTGGAAGCGATGTATAACTGGACAGGCGAAAAGAAATGGCTGGCGCTTTTGGATGAATATTATCACGGCGACTTGCTGTCACACGGAAGTGTTTACTCTCTTTTTCACAGAGATCCGGATATAGAAAGAGAGGTAAAGTCGCTGAAAATCAGTGCGGATGTGCCGCATAATAGCCGTGATATTCGAGGGATGGCTTTATCGATGCTTCGCCATGGTTATTATAGCGACCAAACCGTTTTTACTTTACATCATCACAAATATGCCAATACGCATTCACATTACGATGCTTTGAGTACTATATTATTTTCAAACGGCCGGGAGATGTTGCTCGATCTGGGGTACCCGACTTTTGGCAGCCGCTTGCGAACAACCTGGTATACGGCATCTTTGTCTCATAATACTCTTGTCGTGGACACCAATAATCAACGCGCCCCCAACGGGGTGGCAAACTTTATTTATAATGGAAAAGCATTGTCGGCTGCCGAGGCGGAATCCTGGGATTCTTACCGTATGATTTGTGAGCCCTTTATTCGTCAAATTGCTCTGATCGCAATTGATGATAGCCGTTGTTATGCTGTGGACATCTTTCGCGCCGACGGCGGTGATATTCACGATTGGGCACTTCATGGTGGGGGCGATCATCTGCAAACCGATTTGATTCTCAAGCCGGGCGCAACCTTTTCAGGAAATGACTATGCCTATACCGAACTGGATTCGGTTCAGAGTGCGGTGACGGATTCAAGCTGGAGAGCGAAATGGATGTGGGAGGATGGTATTTCACTGTTCTGCCATTTCCCGGCACAAAAAAATTGTACCGTGTACCGGGCGTTAATACCGGGTCACCGGACCCGCGAAGAACGCGGGAAAAAATCGCATTCTCTTTTTATTCGCCGCAACGGTACCCCGGTACGCAGTGAATTTGTCGGAATTTACGAGCCGGTTTCTTTAAAAGCTGCGGTTAGGAATGTTAAAAAAATCTATGTTTCCGGGCAAAAGGACTGGGCGGTTGTGTTAAAGGTCGAGGTTGGAGAGTTTACGGATTATATTTTTTCATCTTATTGCGATTTATCACCCCAAAAGAAACCCTTTGTTGTCGAAAATACCGAGATTTACTGGCAAAGCCGTTTTGGAATGGTCCGGTTTTTCCGAAATCAGATCATTCAGGAAGAATGGGTTCGGGATGCAATGGAAGGACTGATACACGATTTTTAAAAACCGGAGGTACGTATGGGCGTTTCAATAGTAGATTACATTGCCATCATTTTTTATCTGCTTATGATTGTTGGGCTTGGGGTTTATTTTTCTAAATTCATGAAGGGAAGTAAGGATTTCTTTGTCGGTGGCAATATGATCCCCTGGTGGGCTGCCGGTGTATCTCTCTATATGACCGGTTTTTCCGCCTGGATGTTTACCGGAGCGGCGAGTTTTATCTATAATACCGGCTGGTTTGGTATTTTATATCTGGTCTCACAACCGCTTTCGTTCTTTTTCGGGTTCTTGTTCACGGCAAGACCCTGGCGCCGCAGCCGTATTTCATCCCCGGTCGAATACATTAAGGGACGATTCAATCGCACAACCCAGCTGTTGCTGAGCATTATGATGGCTTTGAGCCTGATGTATTGGCCGGCCCACCATTTGGCCTCATTGAGCAAAATATCCGCGCCGACCCTGTTTCCCGGTTCTATGGCTGCAGTTGATATCATGATCGTGGTGTTCGGTATACTGGTTTTGATTTATACCTTTTCCGGAGGCTTGTGGGCGGTGTGCGTTACCGATGTGGTTCAATTTTTGATCTTGATCGTTGTTTGTGCGGTGGTCCTGGCGGCCGCTTTTCTATCCGGTGATGTGGGGTCGCTGCCGGACTTTTTACACAGTGTCCCCAAGCTGGAGTTCCACCACGTGATTCGGGGAAAAACCAGCTATACGCACTGGTATCTGATCGGTGTTCTGACATCGCATATCTTTGGTGCCGCTATCGGCGACAAGGCCCAGCGATATTACAGCGTCAAAGATGAAAAAGCAGCCCGCAAGGTCGGCTGGACAGCGACCCTCTTATGGCTTACCGGCCCGCTGATGTTCGGTATACCGCCTCTGATCGGCAAAGTACTATGGCCTGAAATCGGTTCTTTGCCCTATTTTTCCGATGTCACCAAACCCGATGAAAATATTTATATTGCCGTGGTAATGCGCTATATGCCGTTGGGCGTGGTGGGTATCTTTTTGTCCGCCATGATGGCGGCATCCATGTCTGCACTCGACAGCGTTTGGAATACGGTTTCCTCGATCATCTCTGTGGACCTTTATAAAAATAACTTAAAACCTTCAGCTTCTGAAAAGGAAGTCATGTGGGTCGGCCGTATCACTATCGTCTTTTTAGCGGTTGTGGCTGTGATTATGGCGTTGACCATTATTCACAGCGACTATGGTGTTTTTACCTTTAGCAATATATTCTTTGCCTTAACCGGAGTTCCTGTTGCCATTCCGCTTTTTCTCGGGCTCATTGTCAAGGGTATATCCCGCTGGTCGGCTTTTTCATCCATACTCGCCGGCACGCTGACGGCGTCTGTGGCCAGGTTTGTATTGCATTATTCGATTGGGGAGCAGTATCTCATTACGATTGTCATCACCTGTTTGTTTATCCTGAGCTCACGCTTTCTCGGCCGGGCCTATTACAAAAGCAAATTGTTGGCCCTGGGCTATTCTTTTTTATTCGGGATTATCGTTTTTGTTTATTTTATGACCATGGATTTAAATCCAGCTCTCTCCTTTGGTCAGTTTTTCGATAATCGCGGGTATCCCTTTTATATGCTGGTCCAATTCTGGGCGGTGCTCTCTGTACTGGCCCTTATCGCTTTGGCTTACATGTCGGCCTGGCTGGCATCAAGAGATTTTTATACCGACAATAGTTCTGTAGAGGCGTTTTTCAAAAAGATGGCAACACCGGTGGATGTTGAAAAGGAGGTCCTTCAGGGAAAAGAAGAGATTACGATTTTTCCCCTGGTTGGCGGCATTGCCATGGCCTTTTCCCTGATGTCTTTGTTGATATTGATCGCTCCGGAGGCGCGAACAAAGATCTGGGTGAATATTGCCATCAGTGTCTTGTTGTTTCTGATTGGCTTGGCCATGTTTTTATCGGACCCCAAATTATGGGTAAGAATCCGGGAACGGCAAAAACGACGACAATCTTCCGCGTCAGGCTCTGGCAACTAGTCGCGGGCCAGCGGATCAAATAGATCGGTGCGCCGGTCTTTTAACAATGGAACGCGTTCTTTTTGCTTTTGCAGAATCTCCGGATCGAGATCCGCATAGATGATGCCTTGCTTATCGCCCTCTGCGCGAGCGAGGATGCGTCCCCTGGGATCGACGATCATGCTCAGTCCATGACAGTCGCATTTGGGTAATTTGCTGATCAGATCCGCGCCGGCGACAAACATGGTATTGTCCAGAGCTCTTGCCCGCAGTGCCAGGTCCCATTCCTCTGCCGGTCCCAGCCAGGCTGTGGGCACCAATCCCAGCTCTGCACCGAACAGGGCCCCGAGTCTTGCGATTTCCGGAAAGCGGGTGTCATAACAAACCCAACCGCAAGTGCGAATACCATCGAGATCGAAAACAGAGACTTCAGAGCCGGGCTCTGCCCATTTTTTTTCAGTATTCCAGAGATGGGTTTTCCGATAGAGGCCGGCAAGTTCGCCCTTTTGGTCCAATACCACCAGGCTGTTATAGCGGTAATTTTTTTCCGCATCAAGCTCTGCGAATCCGAATGCCATGGATATCTTTAAGGTCAGCGCGGCGTTGCTCAGAGTTTGTATCGTGTTACCATTGAGGGGTTCGGCCAGAGGTTTCAGCTCTTTCGACGGCAGATAAGCGGTGGTGATCAACTCGGGAAAAAGAATGAGATTACAGCGGTGATACGCGGCCTGCTCAGCCAGTTCAATCATACGCGCGATATTGTGCTGTTTTTCTCTGGCCCTGGGTTCAAAGTGTCCGCATGCCAGGCGATAGGGATGCATCATGATCCTCGTTTTTTTTATTGAATATAGGATAATTTTTGCGGAATGTCCAGGCGAAAAGTACAAAGCACAGGATTCGATTCAAATGAGTTACAAAAAATACGATAATGTGTTGGCGATTGCCAACAGTTCTTATCATATTCCCGGGGGCGTGCCGCCGCCCCGGCAGGCAGACCGGCATCTCCCGGCAGGATCATAGTAGCCTCCACCATGGTCCACTTTTTTCATGCCTGTTTCCGGCCCTTTTGGATTCAAATGTTCTGTTTAATATTTCTATCTGTTCAGCGACAAGTTGGTTGCCATTTTCAAATACATAATCCACGATTGGTGCATACTGATGAATTGAATATTCGGTTCCCAAAATCGATTCAACGGTTGGATACCTTAATGATTCGTTCCATCTTTCTTTCGGGATTTGCTCACGGTATTTGGGTAATTCCGTATAGGGATGAATGACAAACACGGGATAAAGAACACCCCCTTTCGACGCTCTGCCCCGTCGCTCGTTATCCGTCACTTGTCACTATTTTAATTTGATGTGATGTGATTGTTTGTTGCTTTCTATTTTTTTGTTTTTTATATTAAAATCATTATGAAATCGGCCGTGCAAAATAATGTCCTGGTGCCGATTTACCGGCAACTGGTGCAGCATTATAAACAGGCGATCCTGAAACAGGACTATCGTCCGGGCAGCCGTATCGATTCTATTCATGAAATCATGCAGCGCCATCAGGTCTCCCGCGAAACCGCCAAGCTGGTGCTGAAATCCCTGGCCGCCGAAGGGCTGATCATCCAGAAACCGGGCAAAGGCTCGTTTATCGCCGACCTCGGTCCCCGCCGTAAAATCTGGGCCGTGATCGCTCCGTTTTTTTCTTCACAGACCGAACAACTGGTCCATCATCTGCGCCAGCAATTAGCACCCCTCGATCGACGTCTGGAAATCTATATCGATTATAATAACTGGCAGGAAGAAATCCGCCTGGTCGGCACTCTGATCAACGAACGTTACGAAGCGGTTCTGCTCATTCCCACATTCGATGAATCGCGCACCGCTTCATTCTATAAACGGCTGCAAACCGGTAAAACCTATCTCACCCTGCTCAATCATACCATGTCCGGGTCTTCCTTTACCTATGTCATTCAAAGCTATGATCTCGGTGTGCGCCGTGCCGTCCAGTATCTGATGGACAAACATGGCGGGGCCATCGTCTATATCAAGAACAATATCTGGCTCGGCCGCAATATGGTGCAGGAAGTTATGCAGGAAACCCTGAAAACCAGCCTGCGCCGGGAACCCGCCTCGCGGCCGTTTTTTATTATCGATGATATCAATTCTCTGGATCGGGACTTTATCGACCGGCATCGTGTAAATGGACTTTTTTGCTGCGAGGATATCGATGCCATTCGAATGATCGGCCGTCTAAAAGAATGGGGCTATTCGCTTCCCGGTGATGTGGCCCTGGTCAGCTATGGCAATACGGATTTGGCCCGTTTTTTCACACCAGCGATCACGTCCATCGATCCGCATATGCGGGAAATGGCGGTATTGTCTACAAATATCATCATGGACTCGATGCGCGGGAAAAATGTGGACCTGCAACAATATGTGTTGCACCCGGAACTGGTGGTGCGGGAAACGTGATGAAAAGGTCAAAAACAATAGATATGCAAAAAGGAGAGCAAACAGATGGCAAGAAAATCAATCGTCGAAACCGTCAGGCAGGGAAAGATTCTCGTTTCCGATGGCGCCTGGGGAACGTTTTTGCAGGCCAGGGGACTGGAACCCGGTGATTGTCCGGAACTCTGGTGTGTAGAACGGCCGGATGATGTGCTGGAAATCGCCAAAAGCTATATTCGAGCCGGTGCCGAAATGATCGAAAGCAACAGTTTTGGTGGTTCGCGCTACAAGCTCGAACATTACGGACTGGCCGGCCGTGCCGCTGAATTGAACCGCGCTGCAGCCGAGATTTCCCGCAAAGCGGCGGGAGCGGAAAATTGGGTGATCGCGTCTGTCGGCCCGACAGGTAAAATCCTGATGATGGGCGAGGTCAGCGAACAAGACATGTACAATTGTTTCAAGGAGCAGGTCATGGCACTGGCCAGCGGCGGTGCTGATGCCATCTGTGTGGAAACCATGAGCGATCCGGCCGAAGCCGCACTGGCGGTACGCGCGGCACGCGAAAACACCGATTGCGAGGTCATCTGTACCTTTACCCTGGAGCGCACCGTATCCGGTGAATACCGCACCATGATGGGAACCTCCCCGGTCGAAGCGGCTAACACGGCCCTTGAATCCGGTGCCCATATCATCGGCACCAATTGCGGCAATGGTCTCAAACGCATGATCGATATTGTCAGTGAAATGAAACCTGTGGCCGGCGATACGCCGATCCTGGTGCACGCCAATGCCGGCTTGCCGACCAATGTGGACGGCAAGGATATCTTTCCCGATACACCGGTGGATATGGCGGCACTGGCGCCGGAAATTGTTGCAGCCGGTGCCTCGATTGTAGGCGGATGCTGCGGCACCACCCCCGAACATATCAGCGCCATGCGCCGGGCGGTAGATGCCTTGAAATAAAAGCGTTCATCCGATCCTGCCCGATTTATTTTTTTAACATCAAACCGCTTGAGGAGAAGGATATGAATATAAAATCAAAATTTTTGGCCACCGGTATCGGCAGCATGCCGTTTAAAGACGTGGACCACGCCGTGCACACCGCATTGACCCGGTTGCCGCAGGCCCCTTTCTGGCCGCAACTGCCCAAACTCGACCTCAATGAACAGATGGAAATCCAGTATTCCGAGGGACTGCCCCGCATCGTGATCGACCGGGAAAAGGCCCGCATGTACTTTGACACCAGCGGTGATTATTCGGAAGACTTTGCCGAATTCTATGAAGCCTATATGCTGGCTATGGATCCGGATGAGGGAACCGGCGATTGCAAAGCCATGGCGATTAGCGACGATTTTTCCAAAGGCATCTATGCCATGGAAAAACGTCTCGCCAAACAGGGCGGCAAACTGCCCTTTGTCAAGGTGCAGACCACCGGTCCGTGCAGTTTTGCCCTCACCATCGTCGACGAGAATAAACGGGCCATCTATTATAACGAGGAATTCCGTGATGTGGTGGTCAAAGGCATGGCCATGAAATGCCGCTGGCAGATTCAGAAATTTCAGCCCTTTGCCGAACAGGTGATCTGTTTTATCGACGAACCCATCCTTTCCGGATTCGGCAGTTCGACCTATGTCTCGGTCAAACGCGAGGATGTGGTGGCGCACCTGGCCGAAGTGATCGAAGCGGTGCACATGGACAAGGGAATTGCCGGCATTCACTGCTGTGGCAATACCGAATGGAGTATCCTCATCGACGCCGGTGTGGATATGGTCAATTTCGATGCCTTTGATTATGGCGAAACCATTGCCATGTATGCCGATTCGGTAAAAGAGCATCTGGATCGCGGCGGCTTGCTGGCCTGGGGCGTTGTGCCCACATCAACCGTGATTCAGGAACAGACCGTGGAATCCCTGGTCGAACATTTTGAAGCTATGATGGATAACCTCGCTTCCAGGGGCATCGACAAAGAACAGATCGTTGAACAGGCGGTCATTACGCCCTCTTGCGGCACCGGGTCGATGGATCCTGTGAATGCGGAGCGGGTGTTCGAACTGACCAACGCCCTGTCCGCAACCATGAAATCCCGGTACGGATTCTAAACAGAAAGAGGCGCAATGAAACTGGCGATATCCGGCAAAGGCGGCGTGGGCAAATCCACTCTGGCCGCCGCATTGTCTTTATTGATGGCGAAAACGGGAACCCGCGTCCTGGCCGTGGACGCGGATCCAGACGCCAATCTGGCTTCGGCTCTGGGTATTCCGGCGCAGGAGCAACAAAGTATCGTTCCCATTTCGGAACAAATTGCCCTGATCGAAGAGCGAACCGGCGCCAAGGTGAAACAATACGGCCAAATGTTTAAATTGAATCCCAGGGTATCGGATATTGCCGACAAGGTTGCCTATACCCAGGATGGCATTTCCCTGCTGGTGCTGGGCGCCATCGAACAGGGCGGCAGTGGATGCGCCTGTCCGGAAAGTGTTCTCCTGCGCGCCCTGGTTACCGATTTGGTGCTGTATAAAAACGAATCTCTGGTTCTGGATATGGAAGCCGGCGTCGAACATCTCGGCCGCGCTACCGCGCGCGGAGTCGACCGCATGATCGTGGTGGTAGAGCCCGGACAACGCTCCGTCGATTCCGCCTTTCGCGTGCAGCGCATGGCTGCAGAAATCGGACTCGACCGGATCTCTTTTGTGGCCAATAAAATCCAAAGCGCAGAGGACGAAACCTTTGTCCGGGCTGCCCTGACCGGCGAACGCCTGATCGGCCTGATTCCCTATCACGAATCCCTGCGCCGGGCCGACCGCGACGGCCGCTCGGTACTGGATGGCGCCGATGCGCTTGTTGTCGATGTTTTTAAAGAGATCTTGAACAGGTTATCCGAGGCAGGGTAAAGCCACGGATAACGTTCTATGCAAAAGGAAAAAACAAGCAGAGGTAAAACGTTGACGCATAAGGCGTGACGGGTTTTGGCTTGTCATTCCTGCAAAGACAGGAATCCATAGGAATATTATATATCAAACGTGTTTTCTTTTGCGCCGCAGTGGACCCCTGTCCTCTCAGGGGTGACATGTGGGTGGTTGCCATGGGCTGTCGCTTTTTACAGCAATGGTTGCCATTCCGAAAACGCAAAACAGAGTTTTGCAGGATAGCCGGTGCCCAAACCGCAGTTTAGGCACCAGGGAGAATGGATGAGCAAAACAATCGCCATCACCGGCAAGGGCGGTGTCGGTAAAACCACTATTGCGGCATTGATCATCGATCAGCTGATCAGACGTGGCTGCACGCCGGTGCTGGCCGTGGATGCCGATCCCAATTGCTGCCTGGATTCGATGCTCGGAGTCAAGGTGGAGAAATCTCTGGGTACCATCCGGGAAGAATCACGCGCGATTGCCGGCAAAGGCATGTCCAGCGGCATTTCCAAACAGCAGCTGCTGGAACTCAAAATTTCCGAGTGCCTGGTGGAGGCGGAACAATTCGATCTGATTGCCATGGGACGGCCGGAAGGTCCGGGATGCTACTGTTATGCCAACAATGTGCTCAAATCCGCCATGGCGGAAATCACCTCATGTTATCCATGGGTGGTTCTGGACAATGAAGCCGGACTGGAAAACCTCTCCCGCCGCATTGTGCAAAAGGTCGATGTTCTGATCATGGTCGCAGACCCTTCACGGCGCGGACTGGATACCCTGGTGCGGCTCAGCGATTTGGCGCGCGGGATGGAAATTCAGTACGATCAGAGTGTCATCATCATCAACCGGGTGCGCCAATCACGCCAACCCGGAAATCTGGAAACCATAAAGTCCGGAATCGGAGCAGACAGGCTAATCACGCTGCCCGACGACGATGACCTCGCCCGTCTGGCCGAAGACGGCCATGCCCTGTTCTCGCTACCCGATAGCAACCCGGTTCGGCAGAACATCGATGGGTGGATTAAACAGGTTGTAAACCATGAAAACCGTTAATGCAAATTGTTTCACCAGTGTCCGGTTACCGGACACCCGCGACTTTTGAAAAATAAAAAACAAGCATATATCCCGACCCATATCTCAGGAGACCCGTTATGCCAAAGGAACCCGTCAGGATGGAGGATCGTGTTTCTGATGATGCTTCGGTGCAGGTACTGACCAAGGCATTATCCGATTGTGTGGATACCTGTTACTCGCGTGTGGACGCGCAGCGTGCTGCCTGTAAATTCGGCAGCCAGGGAATTTGTTGCCGTATTTGCCACATGGGACCCTGCCGTATTACAGCCAAAGCCCCGCGGGGAATCTGCGGTGCTGACGCTGACACCATTGTCGCCAGAAATTTTTTGCGCGAGGTGGTGGGTGGCGCGGCTGCTCATTCCGACCATGGCCGGCATTTGGTGTTGCGCCTGAAAAAAGTTGCCCGGGGGCATGGAAACGGCTATACCATCAAGGACAGGCCTGCGCTGCTGCGTGCCGCCAGAGCCTATCACATCGAAATCGGGGATCGCAGCGATAACGAAATCGCTCTGGAGCTGGCTGATCGTTTTCTGGCCGAATTTACCGCTCAGGAAGAAACCCTGCAAACCCTCACCCTGGCGCCGGAAAAGCGCCAGGGCATGTGGAAAAATCTGGAGGTGATGCCCAAAGGGATTGACCGTATGATCGTCGAATCCATGCACCGCACCCATATGGGGGTGGACCATGATTACCGCAATATTATCATGCAGGCGTTCCGCACGGCGCTGGCAGACGGCTGGGGCGGGTCCCGGATCGCCAGCATGGTCTCGGACATTCTTTTTGGCACCCCTGCGCCGGTGCGCAGCCAATCCAATCTCGGCGTTCTGCAAAAAGACACCATCAATATTTTGGTACACGGCCATGAACCCGAATTATCCGAAATGCTGGCTGTTGCGGTGCAGGATCCCGAAATTGTAGCTGCTGCAAAAAAGGCGGGCGCCAAAGGCATTACCCTGGCCGGGATCTGTTGCACGGCCAATGAAATTCTCATGCGCCACGGCATTCCGGTGGCGGGTAATTTTTTGCAGCAGGAACTGGCCATCATTACCGGTGCCGTCGAGGTCATGATCACCGATGTCCAATGCTGCATGCCGAGTCTGCCCGAGGTGGCCCGTGCCTATCACAGTAAAATTATTTCCACATCGGATATCGCCAAAACCGTCGGTGCCATACACCATGCGTTTGATGAAAATGATGCGCTGGCATCGGCGAAATCGATCATCCGTGTGGCAATCGACAATTATCGGAACCGCGATGAAAGTAAAGTGGCGATCCCCGGTGCCACCCAGCCGCTGGTCGCCGGATTCAGCGTCGAGACCATCAAATACATGCTGGGCGGCCGTTTCCGCGCTTCGTTTCGTCCATTGAACGACGCCATCATGCAGGGACGCATCAGGGGGGTTGCCGGTATTGTCGGCTGCAATAATCCGAAGACCAAACTGGACGACTATATCAATACCCTGACCCGCGAATTGATCGCCAACAATGTGCTGGTTTTGAAAACCGGTTGCGCGGCCATCGCCTCTGCCAAGCAGGGACGCCTGACTCCGGAAGCCGCTCTTGAACAGGCCGGTGACGGCTTGCGTGAGGTGTGCGAAGCGGTGGGTATTCCGCCGGTGCTGCACATGGGCAGTTGTGTGGATAATTCCAGAATTCTGGAAGCGGCCACCGAAATCGTGTGTGAAGGCGGACTGGGCGATGATATTTCCCAGGTACCGGCTGTAGGCGTGGCGCCGGAATGGATGAGCGAAAAAGCCGTGGCCATCGGCTGTTACTTTGTCGCCTCCGGAGTCGATGTCATTCTCGGCCATCCCTTTCATATCCGGGGATCTGAAAACGTCACTCGCCTGCTCAACGAAGAATGCGGGGAGCTGTTTGGCGGTTCATTTCACGTCTGCGCGGACCCGCTGGCAGCGGCGGAAAAGATCTTTGCCCTCCTGGACCAGGCACGCGAACAATTGGGCATCAACAAAAAACAGGAACGAAAACTCTATGACATGAAAGATAGGAGAGAACTGGATGTCTAAGCTGATATGCAGCAGTGCGATCGACGGTGCAGTCGAGTGGGTGGTTCGCGCTGAATCGATACTCAATCAAGCAATCAAGGAAAAGGGCGAATCCGAGCCGGTCGGATTCCCGGACACCGCCTACTATCTTCCTGTCATTTATTCCTTTACCGGCACAAAAGTTTCGACCCTGGCGGACCTGCGGTCGGTTCTGGCAACCGCCAAAGAATGGTTACCGGAACGGCCGTCCGAAAAGGTCTGGCTCCCCTATCTCGGCAACACTCTGGATGCCGGTGTGGGTGCTCTCTTTGCCTGTGAAATCATCGAGGCGTGTAAATATATTATCGGCCCGCATCCGCTCAATGACATCTGGCTCGGAGCGGCGAGCGATCTCATCATGCGGGAACGCGGTATCGAATTTGTCGATGGCACCGCACCCGGTTTCGCCGCCATCACCGGTGCAGCCCCGAGTAATGCTATTGCCGTCAAAATCGCCCGTGAATTGCAGGAAAAGAACCTCTATGTCTTTATGGGTGGCGGCCTGAACGGCAATCACTTTGCCAGACAATTGGCCGAAGAAGGTGTGCAGTTGGGCTGGGAAACCCGGCTGGTGCCGTTTGGCGAGGATGTATCCGCGCTGATCTATGCATTGGGATTTGCCAACCGTGCCGCCCTGTCCTTTGGCGGCGTCAAGCCCGGAGATTTTGCCAAAAACCTGAAATATAACAAAAACCGGATCTTTGCGTTTGTATTGGCATTCGGTGCGGTAACCCCGGATAAATATGCGGCCGCAGCCGGTGCCATCAATTACGGTTTTCCGGTGATTGCCGATACCGATATTCCCCAGATTTTGCCGACCGGTGTGTGCACCTATGAGCACGTGGTGTCCAATGTGCCGCATGAGCAGATCGTCGAAAAAGCCCTGGAAATTCGTGGCTGCAAAATCAAGATCACAAAAGTGCCGATCCCGGTCTCCTATGGACCGGCTTTTGAAGGCGAGCGCATCCGCAAGACGGATGTACATGCCGAATTCGGCGGCAACAAGACAGCAGCATTCGAATTCGTGACCACAGTCGATCTGGACCAGATCAATGACGGCGAAATTGACATCATCGGTGCGGATATCGATACCGTTGACCCCGGAACCGCCATGCCCCTGGGCATCTGGGTTGAGGTGGCCGGACGCAAAATGCAAACCGATTTCGAACCCATTCTCGAACGTCAGATCCATCACCTGATCAATGGCGCTGAGGGGATCTGGCATATGGGACAACGCGATATTGTCTGGACCCGCGTTTCCAAAGACGCGTTTCATCGCGGCGTCCGGTTAAAAGACTATGGCGAAATCATTCATGCCAAATTTCTCTCCGATTACCCGGCCATTGTCGACAAGGTCAGGGTGACGCTGATCACCGACACGGCTGAAGTAGAAAAACGCATCGCGGTTGCACGAAAAATCTATGACGAGCGGAATCGCCGCCTCGAAGCCATGACCGACGAATCGGTTGATACCTTTTATTCCTGCCTGTTGTGCCAGAGCTTTGCGCCGGACCATGTCTGTATCATCACCCCGGAACGTCTCGGATTATGCGGCGCCTATAACTGGCTGGACGGCAAAGCCGCTTTCGAGATCGACGAAACCGGACCCAATCAGCCGGTCAAAAAGGGCGACTGCCTGGATCCGGTTAGAGGCATCTGGCAGGGTGTGGATGAATATGTCTATACCAACAGCCATAAATCCGTCAAAAGTTTTTGCGCCTATTCCATTATGGACCGTCCGATGACCAGCTGCGGCTGTTTTGAAGTGATCTGTGCCTTTCTGCCCGAATGCAACGGCATCATGGTCGTCAACCGGGAATATCAGGGAGAAACGCCGGTGGGCATGAGCTTTTCCACCCTTGCCGGCAGTGTGGGCGGCGGCCAGCAAACACCCGGATTCATGGGGTGCGGCAAGGTTTTTCTCACCTCGAAAAAATTTCTGTTTGCCGAAGGCGGACACAAACGGCTGGTCTGGATGACCGGAGACCTCAAAAACCTGCTGGCCGAAGATTTGAAAAAGCGGTTCAGTGAACAGGGTGTGGAAAATCTTCTCGATCAGATCGCTGATGAAACCATCAGCACCGAAGCCCACGGCGTGAGAACCTTTATGGAAAAGGTCAGCCACCCGGCGCTGCAACTGGATGATATGAGTGCGTTTTCAGAATCGAAAGAGGAACCAGCCAGAGCTGCGGCAGATAGCGGGAATGGACATGATTCGCAGATCCGCAAACAAAAAGATACACCAGACCCGGACTCCAAAGCCGAAAACCTGCTTGAGCAAGAGGATGAAAGCATGACGCCCGAACAATTGGAGCTGTTAAAGGCGGAAATTAAAAAGGAACTGTCGAACGAAATCAAACAATCGATGACCAAAGAGATCGTTCGCGATATTATCGATACCCTGGGACAAAAATTTCTCGGTGAAAAAACGGCACGCAGCGCTCCTGCTCCGGAAGCGCCTGCCGGGCCACAGGAAACGCCGGTTGTACAAAAAGAACCGAAAGAACCCGCACCAGCGGCATCCGAACGCCTGGCCGCGGTTACATCCTTTGAGATCCGCAAAGAGCAATGTGAGGTGCCCATTTGGACGGTCACCCTCGGTGCCACATCGAAAGACGGCGGAACACGGGGCAAGACACTGACCATCGGCGGAGAAACCTGTATGCCTTTCCATCTCTGGGAAGGCAGCATGCCTCATCGTCCTCTGGTCGCCATGGAAGTTTTCGATCAGGTGAGTGAAAAATTTCCCGCAGCACTGCGCGACCTGTATGGCGAACGGGTGCATGATGCGGCCGCCATGGCCAATGCCTGCGTGGAAGAATACGGTGCCGACTTGATCAGCGTACGTTTGGAAGGCACACATCCGGAAAAAGGCAATCGTACTCCGGAGCAGGCGGTCGAGGTGGTAAAATCAGTACTTCGGGCAGTGGATGTGCCCCTGATCATTACCGGACACAGTCATTTCGACCGCAATAATGAGGTGCTGAAAGCGGTGGCCCAGGCTTGCGCCGGAGAAAATCTGTTGCTCAATTGGGTCGAACAGGACAACTATCGCACCATTGCCGGTGCTGCCCTGGCCTACGGTCACTCGATCGTGGCCCAGAGTCCGATCGATGTCAACATTGCCAAACAGATGAATATATTATTGACCAATATGGATATCAAAACCTCGCAGATCGTCATGGATCCCATGACCGGTGCCACCGGCTATGGCATCGAATATACCTATTCGGTGATGGAGCGTATTCGCCTGACTGCTCTGAACGGGGACAAGATGTTGGCCGGTCCCATGATCGTACATCCCGGACAGGAATGCGCCAAGATCAAGGAAGTCAAGGCCCCGGAAAGCGATTTCCCGGCCTGGGGTGACCTGCACAAGCGCGCAGCCATGTGGGAAACGGCCACAGCGGTTTCGCTTTTGCATGCCGGCGCGGATCTGATCATCCTTTATCATCCGCAAGCTGTGGCAGCAAGCAAAAAGACGATCGATCAATTAATGGCACAATAGAAAACGTGATCACCATTTTGACGAAGGAGCGTTCATCATGGCACTTACAGGCCTTCAAATACAAAAATTATTACCAAAAACAAATTGCAAGGAATGCGGGTCCAATACCTGTCTGGCGTTTGCCATGAAACTGGCGGCGAAAAAAGCGGATTTGTCACTCTGTCCCTATGCCTCGGATCAAGCCAAAAAAGTGCTGGGTGCGGCCAGCGAACCGCCGGTCAGGGTGCTCAAGCTGGGCGCGGATCAGTCGCTGACTCTGGGAGACGAGACCGTGCTTTACCGGCATGAAAAAACCTTTGTCAATCAAACCGCTATTGCGATCAATATCGATGATACGGATGAATCCGGACAAATCGAATCCACCCTGGAGCACATTCGGGATTATACACTGGAACGGGTCGGCGAAATCCTTCGCATCGACATGGTTTCTGTGACCCAGCGTGGTCCGGAAAAACAGGTTTTTGTGGATTTGGTGAAAAAGGCCTGGCAGATCACCCAAAAACCCCTTGTATTGCGCAGTGCTGATGGTGAGGCCCTGAAAGAAGCGGCACAATCCATCAAGGAATCGCACAGTGTGCTGGTCGCTGCCGGCGCGCAGCAGTCACGTGAACTGGTACCGGTTGCGCGTGAAAACGGCCATGTGCTGGCAATAACCACCGGCGATTTTGAAGAGCTCACCAGCCTGACCTCTGAGATCAAGGCGGATGGATTCAATAACCTGATGCTCCATTTCAATACCTTTTCCCTGGCCGAATCGTTTCAGGCCAAAACCATTGCCCGGCGGGCGGCGATCAAAGACAATGTCAAAGCTCTGGGATATCCGGGCATAGCCTTTTTGGATTCCGGTGATGAATTGTCGGATCTGGTTCTTGGGGTTACGGAAATCAATAAATATGGCGGCATCTGTGTTTTGCCTCACTTTGATGCAGCCATGCTGGCTACGCTGATGACCCTGCGTCTGAATATATATACAGATCCGCAGAAACCGATCCAGGTCGAACCCAGGCTGTATCCCATCGGCGAACCGACAGCCGATTCACCGGTGTTTTTGACCACCAATTTTTCACTGACCTATTTTATCGTATCCGGAGAAATCGAAAACAGCGGTATCAGCGCCTGGTTATTGGTGCCCGAATGCGAAGGGATGAGCGTTCTGACCGCCTGGGCTGCGGGTAAATTTTCCGGCGCCCATGTCGCCAAATTCGCCGGGGAAATCGATCTGGATTCGCAGGTCAAATCGCGCGATATCGTCATCCCCGGTTTTGTCGCCCAGATCAGCGGCGAGCTGGAGGAAAGCATGCCCGGCTGGAACGTGCTGGTCGGCCCGCAGGAAGCCGCGGATCTGGAGAGCTTTATCAAGGCGAGAATAGAAAAAAAAACGTAACAAAAGAGACTCAAAGACCGAGGGACTGGCTGTCATTCGCGCAAGGCAAAACAGAGTTTTGCAGGATAGCGGCCGGGGGTTGTATCAAAAGTATTTATAGTACTATTTTTTAGAGGTCTCTCAACTATACAAAACCGCAGAGACCGCAAACGGATCGATGAGACTTTTTCATTACTTGATTTGATTTAGAGAAATGTTTTTATCAGGGTAACATCAAACAACAAAGACAATAAATTTATAAACAACGAATTACAAGTGTTTTATCTCTTTACATAATTCTGTTTTTTTCAGCGTTCCTTAGCGATCGGCGGTTTGAATTGGTGTTGAACAAATGATAACTCACATTCCTGCACAGTATTTGATATCGTTGGATTATCGATTCTTTTTATTAACCTTTTTGATACAGGCCCTGGCAGGTGTATATCGAGAGAGGTGAAACCTCGCTTAAAGCGATTGGCTTCAAGCTGCAACTCGTCGCGTGTTACTTGTTAACCGTCACTTTATTTTACGATTATGGCCAAAATAACCTTTATACCAAAAAATCGTACCATCGACGTCCCGGAGGGAACTGAGCTCATGCAGGCGCTGCGCCTGGCCGGTGTGGACATGGACTTTCCTTGCGGCGGTGAGGGAACCTGCGGAAAATGTATCGTTCGTGTCGTTTCCGGACAAGTTGATTCGGACAGTCTCGGTATCCTGTCTGCATCGACCGTTTCTGAAGGATTTGTATTGGCCTGCAAGACCAGAGTATTGAACTCTGCGGCAAGCATTGAAATCTTAAAGCAGGAGGGCCGTAAAGGCGGACAATTTTCAAAAGAAACCGACGATTCTTATCTGGTCCGTCACGAACTGTTGCCTAAAGACTGGCAATTCGATCCCCTGGCGCTCAAATGGGTGGTCAACGTCCCCGCGGCAGAACCCGAAGATGGTTTGTCCGATCTGGACCGGCTGACCCAGGCGATTCAAAAGGATTGGGAAAAAAAAGAGGTGGTTTATTCCCTCCCGGTCATGCGCCAGATTGCAGAAATGGTGCGCAGACAAAACGGCCAGGTGACCGTGAGTCTGATCCGGGCTCCGGCTGCCTGTCACGTGATCAAGCTGGAGGCCGGTGACTGCAG
>WJMF01000100.1 GCA_014728085.1 Candidatus Zhuqueibacterota bacterium | reverse complement strand
TCTTCAATGCCGGTGAAGTCAATACCACGGATAATGCTACGGTTGGTGACGGTATGCTGGCGGTCGATCCACTTTATTTTGATCCGGCTAACGACGATTATCGCCTGGCTGATAACTCGCCCGTTCGCGGTGCAGCTGACGACGGTCGCGCAATGGGCGATCTTCGCTGGGAAGTCTCTCCGGATAAATTTTACTTGACTGTTATGACCGAGGGTAAAGGAGAGGTCAGCCTGACCCCGGATGGCGGTTGGTATGATCCGGGCACCCAGGTCACTGTAACCGCCGCACCTGATTTTAACTGGAAAGTCGCGGGTTGGGAAGGTGTATTTGTGTTTCCACCTGATGCACCCAGTGCCAGTGTCACGATGGATGCCAACAAGTCGGTTAAGGTTATTTTTGAACCGCTGCTTGAAAAGTATACAATAGATCTGACAACTGTTGGTGTCGGACATGTGGAATTTACCCCGGCCTCTCTGGATACGGCGGAATACGTTTTTTATGAAGGTACAGATGTCACCATGACCGCGGTTTCAGATACCACATCCATGGAATTCAGCGCCTGGAGCGGCGATGTTGCCGATACGGAAAATCCCCTTACGGTTACCATGGACGGAGACAAAGAAATCACGGCCACGTTTGAAACCGTGGTACCGCAGAAAACGCTCGATGTTGAGATCGTTGGCTTGGGTGAAGTGATGATGGATCCCGAACCTTATGCCGATTATGGTACCTATGATTCCACAACCGTGGTGACGTTAGTGGCCATGCCTCTTGCCGGTTACGAGTTCAACGGCTGGAGCGGTGATATAACGGACGGCCAGGATACGCTGACGGTCGAGATGAGTGATGATTTTTCACTTACTGCGACCTTTACGGAAATTGTTGTCGCCGGTGGCATTCTCGAGATAGATACCACCTGGACTCTGGAAGACGCTGTCGACTTTGTCCGCAACAACACCCAGGTCGATACCATTGTTTTGACGACCGATGGTGGTGTGTGGCCGGCACATGATTTTATTACCGTGGATATGGATCTTGCCGTGGTGGCAAAAGAGGGTCTGAGTAAGCGACCCAAAATTCAGGGCAATCCGGACCTTGGCTATGCTTCCGGTGTTTTCCAGTTCAAGCGCCCTGGCGGAAAGTTGTTGCTCAGAGGTCTGGAAGTCTGCGGTTCGAAATATCAGATTAGAACCGATGATGATACGTTGAATGCGGAAATCAGAATCGACGATTGTTATTTTCACGATGCCGGTGAAGTACACGTCAAGGTCTATTTGTTCAGTATGGTCGATTCGCTGATCATCACCAACAGCATGTTCAGGGAATGTGGGAAAGAGGCTATTTATCTAAAAGAGCCCAACACCGTAAAGTACGTTAAACTGGAAAACACGACCATTGTTCGCTGTGGCCGCGAAGCATTGAGAATGCGGGACAATCCCGATGCAACGGTCTGGGTCAATCACTGTACCTTTGATTCGACCGATTGGGAGTCGGATTATCGCGTTCTCTATCCGGAAGATACCAAAGACGTCACGATTAAGAACTGTATTTTCACCAATCAATTGTTTAAGGTGGAACGCCATTCCGATATTATCAGGATTTTTGGTACATCGCATGCTTCTCATCTGTTGACGTATAACGCCAGCAGCGGGGTAAATTTGGTAGATGATGCGACGCAGGATACCACTACCCAGTGGTCTTTTGATCCGCTCTATGAAGCACCGCCGGAACGCAACTATACCTTGTTGCCGGCCTCACATGCCTATGGCCTGGCAGATGATGGTGAGGCATTGGGTGACCTGCATTGGGCTACCAATCAGCCTACACACGTTGCTCTCACAGTAGTGGTTGAAGGTGGCGGAACGGTTCAGTTGGATCCCGCCCCCGTGGGTGAGACCTATGATCCCGATACCGAGATCATGCTGCATGCCATTCCCGATTCCGGCTATACCTTTCAGGGCTGGAGCGGTGATGTGAACAGTGTTGAGATGAACGTCGGTTTAACCATGGATGCGGATAAATCGGTTACCGCCATTTTCAAGGCGGAGACCGGTGTGAATGATCTGAGCGAACTGCCCCGTGAGTATCGCCTGAATCAGAATTATCCCAATCCGTTCAATCCCTCTACAAACATCAGTTTTAGTCTGAAAAAAGAGGGAAAGACGACCCTGAAGATCTATGACACTCTGGGTCGGGAGGTCAAAACATTGATCGATCGCGATATGAAAGCCGGACGATATAATGTGATGTTTCAGATGCATGATCTGGCGACCGGTGTCTATTTTTACAAGCTGGTATCCGGAGACTATGTATCGGTCAAGAAGATGATCTTGATGAAGTAGATTCCGGTTGATAAATTGACCTACAATCTGTAAAATCCTCCCGAAGATTCGTTCTTCGGGAGGATAATTTTTTCCCAAACCAAAGTATTTTAACAAGGCCCATTTACTCCAACCCTAAAACGAGGTGAAAAGTGAACTTTTGCAAAAACGGCAGTGTTTTGGTCCTGGTAATGATGCTACTGGCGACATCGGTTACCGCCGGTTCTTTTTATGTGACCAGTGCTGATGAAATTGAAACAGCGATGAGTATGGCCCGGCCCGGCGATACCGTGTTGATGGCCAACGGATTATGGACGGATGAACGCATCGTTTTTGAGGGAAATGGTAAAGAGGGCAATCCCATCGTCTTGCGAGCTGAAACCCCCGGATCTGTCGTGTTGAACGGATATTCCACTCTACGCATTGCCGGTACTTATCTGGAGGTCGACGGCTTGAGATTTATCGGCGGTCGCAGTATCTCCGGTGCGGTTATCGAATTCAGAAACGGTTCCCGTAACCTGAGCCATCACTGTCGCTTGACCAATACCTCCATTGTCGATTATAACCCTTCCAGCCGGAGCAATGATTATAAATGGGTCTCCGTTTACGGACAATACAATCGCGTCGATCACTGCTATTTTAGCGGCAAAACCAACGGCGGCACCACTTTGGTGGTTTGGTTCGAGCGCAGCAGCAGCCCACCGGCGCATTATCACCGCATCGATCACAACTATTTCGGCCATCGCCCGGCACTGGGTGTTAATGGTGGTGAAACCATACGCATTGGTACCAGTACTTATTCCTTGTATAACTCAAGGACAGTTGTTGAACACAATTATTTTGAACATTGCAACGGCGAAATCGAAATTATCTCCAACAAGAGCTGTGAGAATATCTATCGCTATAATACCTTTTACGAATGTGAAGGGGCATTGACATTGCGGCACGGCAACCGATGTACGGTGGAAAAGAATTTTTTTATCGGCAATCGCCTTGACCTGACCGGGGGTGTGCGTGTTATTGGTGAGGATCATAAAATTATTAACAACTATTTTCAGGGTCTTTACGGCAGCAGCTTTAAATCTGCACTGCCGATCTTGAACGGTGTGCCCGATTCTCCGCTGAACCGATATTTTCAGGTCAAAAACGCTCTGGTGGCGTTTAACACCTTTGTCGATTGCCGTTATTCGATGATTATCGGTGCAGGCAACGATTCTGAAAGAACTTTGCCGCCGGAAAATTGCACCATTGCCAACAATGTGATTATGACCACCTATACAGCCATTCGCCGGGAAGATGAACCGATTAATTTAACCTGGGAAGGTAATATTGTACAGTCACCTGATCTGGGTATCAGCCGGCCGGATGGTATAACGCTTGCCGATGTAGATCTTTCAGAGGCGCTGGACGGACTCTGGCGACCCTCGGAGACCAGTCCGCTTCTCAATGCCGCACAGGGTGATTATCCGGAGATCATTCATGATATGGATAATCAACCCCGTGATGTACAGAAAGATGTGGGTGCAGACGAGTTTTCACAAGAGCCTATTTCAAACCGTCCGCTAACGTCTCAAGATGCCGGCCCGGATTGGCTCGGTATGCCGGTTCCGTTGCTGCTCAAGATAACAGCATCCGAAGGTGGAAACGTACATTATGAACCGTCACAGGTTATCTTTGAAGGGGGGACGCAGGTAACGGCTGTTGCGATTCCGGATTCCGGCTATAAATTTGTCGAGTGGCAGGGCGATATCAATAGCGATGAGGATACGCTGAGATTTACCATGAATGAGATCACTGTGCTTAAAGCGGTTTTTGCTTTGGATGTACCACCCCGGTACAAGCTGGCGGTATATGTCTTTTCCTCTGGCGGCACGGTAGCGTACGATCCACAAGCGGAAACCTATGAGGATAGCACTATGGTCACAATAACCGCGATTCCCGATTCCGGCTGGCAGTTTGTAGAATGGCAGGGCGATCTTGAGAGCAAAACCAATCCGGAGCAGGTATTGATGGATTCGGACAAGTTTGTTCTCGCCGTTTTCGAACGACTTACCGACGTCTCGATACTGGCAGACCGGCCATATGAATATCGCCTGGAGCAAAATTATCCCAATCCGTTTAATGCGAGTACGACGATTACGTTTAGCCTGAAACAGTCACAGCCAACCACCTTGCAGATTTTTGATATTCTGGGCCGTAAGGTGATCGACCTGGTCGATGAAACTCTCAATGCCGGTCGGTATGAGGTGCGATTTGATGCATCCGGACTCGAATCCGGCATCTATTTCTACAACCTCCAGGCCGGACCCTTTCAGGCGGCGGGTAAGATGACGTTGACGAAATAAATGATATATTACGGCTATCATAGCTATGCTCTAATAAGCAGAATAGATCGCAAAACGCGAAGAAAAATATAATTGTAATCGTGTTTTTTCTAGAACATACAAGTCTTTTTAAATTAATTGAATGGACTGCTAAAATGATGCAAAACAACAGGAATGGAAACCGGACTAAAGCGAAAAGTCGTCCTTTTATCTGCAGGGGGCTTGTTTGTTTTTTATTTTTACTCGTCCTGACTACTTTTCAGACGTTATACGGCTGGGAATCACAGATTGTCTACAAGGGAGCGGGTGACAGTCTTGTTTATATAGCTGACAAAGAGGGCAACCGCATTGCGGATTTTAGTTATGCCGGCTATATGGGTGGTGGCGTTGATATTCCCGGGGTTGAAGTTAAAAAAACGATTTCGCCTGTTGAGGGGGATAACACCGGTCATATTGAAACCGCATTGTTTGAGATCGGTCTGCTGCCCAGGGACGAGCGCGGTATTCGCGGTACTCTGTTGCTGGAAGCCGGTATTTATGAAATCCATGGCACTGTCAATATCGGTATCGACGGGGTGGTTGTGCGTGGCGTCGGAGATGGAGAGAATCCGGAAGCAAATACCATTTTAAAGGCTGTGGGCAACACTCCGCATCAACGCAGCGTGGTGGTTGCAGGAGGAGGCGGTACCAGCCGCTGGCGCGACAGCGTTGCCGGCAGTGAAACGGATATCATCACCGATACCGTCCAGGTCGGTTCCCGCACCTTCGAGGTTGAAGATGCCTCTTCGTTTCAGGTAGGAGATAATATCATCATCTATCACCCCTGCAGCGGCTTGTGGCTCGCTGCGGTGGATTCCGGCGGCACATTTTGGGATTGGCCCGGAGCGGAGCCGGGAACCGATTTACCGTGGCAACCCGGGAGTCAACCGATTGTCTTTAATCGATACATTACCGCTATTCAAAATAACCGCATCACAATCGATGCACCGGTATTTAACCATCTGATTCGGAAATTGTCACAATCCTATATCTATAAATATGCCAGAAATGGTTTGCGAACACAAATTGGTATTGAAAACCTGCGCATCGATATCGAAACAGCTCATTCGGCTGATGAATATCATGCCTGGAATGCCCTTGATCTGTTTCAGATCGAGGATGCCTGGGTCAGGGATTGTACCATGCTGCACTTTGGCCTTTCCGGTGTGCGCACCAACACAGCAACGCGAGTCACGGTTGAGAATTGCCATGCTCTGGATCCGGTATCGCGGGTTACCGGCGGACGGCGCTATAATTTTCAGGTATATACTGCTTCACAACAAATTCTATTCAAGAATTGTCATGCCAGCAACGGCCGGCATCATTATGTTTCCAACGGCACCAGCTGGACTTCCGGCTGTGTCTTTTTGCACTGTACGTCATCGGGCGCTTATGCCGCCAGCGAGGGGCACCGGCGCTGGAGCATGGGATTATTATGGGATAATCTGACGGAACTGGACGGACCGCGACCCGGATATAATCCGCGCCTGCTCGGATTATACAATCGCGGTTATTACGGTACCAGTCACGGTTGGGGCAGTGCGCACTGCCTTGCCTGGAATACCGATGTTGCGGATGGCGAATTGCATGTGCAAAAACCGCCGACAGCGCAAAATTATGCTATTGGTTGTTCCGGTGATTTGATTACCGGCCAAAAACCCCCCTGTTCCTTTCCGGAAGCGGATGGCTATATCGAAGGAAGCAATCGGCAAGGGTTAACACCCGTATCTCTTTACGAAGCACAATTGCAGCAACGGCTGCAAAACCAGACCCGTGTGATCAGGTTGGCAGAAGAGAAAAAGCAGCCCCTGGATTATATTTTACACCAGAATTATCCCAATCCATTCAATCCCGTTACAACGCTATCCTATGATCTGCTTCATGATGATGACGTGGTGCTGCAGATTTTTAACATGAAAGGAGAACGGGTCCGCCTTTTGCTGCGCGCGTCTCAAATCCGCGGCAACCATGCGGTGACCTGGGACGGCTGTGATCGGAACGGTCATAAAGTGGTATCCGGTGTTTATATCGCTGTTTTACGGGTTGGAAAGCTGCGGCAGAGCATCAAGATGACTTTGCTGCGGTAAGCGTTTCGCGAATTCGGTGTTTTTGGTCAGGTGTTTTTGATTACATTATCCGGCTTGAAAACGCCAACAGAATTGTGGATTGTCATTATACCAGGGCCTCTGTTCGGACAGATGAGAACTGAATGTAGCAAGCAATAATCCTGGACCTGTATCAAAGGGGTTACTAAAAAAAATTGATAATCCAACGATATCAAATACTGTGCAAGAATGTGAGTTATCACTTGTTCAAGACTAATTAAAACCGCCGAGATCGCTAAGGAACGCTGAGAAAAACAGAATTATGTAAAGATGTGAAACGGTAAATAAAAGGATCATCCGGTTAATGCGTACCCAAAACCGCCAAGCTCGCCAAGAACGCTGAGAAGTGATATTTTCAATGACTTATTCATCCTCGATATAATTATTAACATATCTTTTCAAGCCGTCTTTTAATCGTAAAACATTA
>WJMF01000099.1 GCA_014728085.1 Candidatus Zhuqueibacterota bacterium | reverse complement strand
TTTTCAGCCTCTTCAATTATAGCGGCTTTTTCTCCGCTCTGTACGGAGCGGAGCTCGGCCTGCAGCGTCAGCAACCTTGAACTCAAATCGGCTAAACGCAGATGATTTTCTGAAGAATAGATCATTCCGATAGAATCATCCAGTTCCACCCACTGGCCGATCTGAAATCCGGGATTCAGCCGGAATTTGACAAAATCAAGTCGATCAAACTGCAACAGATCGAATTGATCGTTCAAGGTACCAAAGTTTTCTGTATATCTGGATAAAAACTTTTCCGTCTGATTCAATTGCAGTGACCATTCCGCCTGAGATAAAAAGCGACACGGCGTTTTTATCTTGTGAGGAACTTTGATAATAATGAGAAAAAAAACCACCAATACTAAAATGGCCAGTACAATCAGAGCATTCTTCTTAGGCATAGTGTTTTACTTTATTTTGCAGCCAATATCTCGAGCTTTTGTTTGCTTGATCCAGTGTTTACGATTAACAACGATTCTTAATCTAGCATAATTTTTATTAAAATCAAAACCTCATTGAATCGGGATCGCATTAATCTTGAAACGCCCGATCAACCTCTTTCTTTCTTTTATAAAGTTCGAATGAGCGGGAGATAAAAACGTTGCAATTGTTCGAATGGATTTATTAATTAAGAATCTGTTAATTTACTGTTAAATACGGCTAATAACCGTATTTGCGTAAAATTGATCAACGGGAATGGCTCTTTTCTCATAATAATCAGCGTTATTACATATGAACTCTCGGCCTAAAAAAAAAATCGTCAACCAGGAACTCTATTCCTATCTGCAAACCCTTCTCGGCAATGACCTGCAAAAATTTTCCTCCGCAGCTGATCCCCCGGTGTCTATCCGTGTCAATACATTAAAAACAAAAGTGGAAAAAATTCTTCAACAGCTTGTAAAATGGGATGTAAATTTTATGCCGCATCCCTTTAATCCGGCGTCCATCATCCTGGAAAATGACTTTCTCCCGATGAGTCACACCCTGGATTTCTTTTTGGGAAATATCAATTATCAGGGGGTGGCCTCGCAATTGCCGGTTATGGCGCTGAATCCACAACCCGGAGAAACGATACTCGATTTGGCAGCATCACCGGGGTCGAAATCAACCCAGATTGCTGCACTGATGCGTAACCGCGGCAAGCTGTTCCTCAACGATGTTTCCAACCGCCGAATGCAACCCCTCCTGACCAATCTGAACAGGAACGGTGTGATACACGATGCCGTATTCAATCTGCCCGGACAACGGATAGGCAGGTTGTTTCCCAATCGTTTTGACCGTGTTTTGCTGGACGCGCCTTGTACAAACCTCGGAAAATTACCCGGCCAACTTTATTCCAATGCGAGATTATCCGGCAAGGCCGCTGCCGGGCAGGCGGATCTGCAATATTATCTGCTCGTGTCTGCATTAAAAGCGGTCAAAGTCGGTGGCCTGGTGGTCTATTCAACCTGTTCTCTCTCTGTGGAAGAAAATGAGATGGTCATCAACCGAATCCTGGAACGCTATCCGCGCTCCGTCAGCATAGAAGCGTGTCCCATTGACGAAAACAGGTTCCAAGAGGGCATCACTAAATATCATACAACTTTGCTCAATCCCTCATTGAACAAAGCCAGGCGTATCTATCCCTTTTCATATCCCTTTGAAGGATTCTTTATGGCCTGCCTGAGAAAGACCAGTGACCCCGCCGCCGATAAAACCGTTTCCGTACCGGCCATACCGCTATATGATAGCACAAATGACGATATTGCCTCCATTCTCGAAAATATAAAAAAAATGTGGGGGATCGATATCGAGCTTTTACGATCCTACACCTACCGGTTGACGACCAAAAAGCTCTGGCTCTTATCGCCGGTGTGGAAAAGCCTTCCCGAGACCGGCTTTTATAAAGCGGGTTTACCTCTGGCAACCCCCGGAAAGGAGGGCTGGAAACTGACCAATGCCGGTGCCCAGTTTTTCGCGCCCCATATCCGTCACCATTTGCTCGAACTCGGCAATCAGGAGCTGCAACGGCTCTTCGAGCAGGGCGAACTGGATTGGCACGGCCATGCCGACGGATATTATATCCTAACTCATGATCAAAAACGGCTGGCAACCGTATCGCTTTTTAACAACAAGCTAAAAATCCGCTTGCCGCATCGGTTTCGTCTTTTTTTATAGAACCAGCATATGAATCGGATAGCCGAATCTTGACTTTTACGGCAAATTTATCTATTTTAAAAAAATTAACCTCTACAACGATGAAAGTGACAATAATGGCAATAAACGAAAATAGCATTCAGGCAACACAGGACAAGATGAAAGCTATGCTCGGTGATTTTATTTCCGAATCCGAAATCGAACAAAAGGCTGCGCTGGTTTACAAGATCAATCAGTTAAAAAAGGAACGCAAAGCCATTATTCTCGGCCATAATTATATGGAACCGGTATTATACCACACCGTTCCCGATTATGTCGGCGATTCTCTTGAGCTCAGCCGCAAGGCTGCTCATACGGAGAAAGACGTGATTGTTTTTTGCGGCGTGGAATTTATGGCTGAAACCGCAAAAATTCTCAGTCCGGACAAAACGATTCTCGTCCCTTCCACAAAAGCGGGTTGTTCCCTGGCAGAAAGCATTACCGCAGAAGACGTGAGACAATTGAAGAAACGCTATCCCGGTATACCGGTGGTGACTTATGTAAATACCTATGCCGATGTAAAAGCGGAATCCGATTATTGCTGTACCTCCGGCAATGCCAAACAGGTAGTAGAATTCATCGATTCCGACCGTATCATTTTTCTACCGGACGAATATCTCGCCGGCAATGTTGCAGCGGAAAGCGGCAAGACCATTATCTTTCCCGAAAAATCTGCCAATGGCACACTTGTGCATCCTGAGGGGCTCGCTGAATACGATCTGATCGGCTGGCGGGGAAGGTGTGAAGTTCATGAACAATTCAGCGTCAGGGATATCAAAACGGTTCGAAAGCAATACCCTGATGTCGTGGTCCTGGCTCATCCCGAATGCAGTCCTGAGGTGGTACAGGCATCGGACTATGCTGCCAGCACCTCCAAAATGATCGACTATATTAAAACCACTGATGCGCCGTATTATTTACTGCTCACGGAAAGCAGTATGGCGGAGAATATCGTGGCGGAGAATCCGGAAAAAAATCTTGTACGCGTATGTGATATCAAATGTCCGCATATGAAATTGATTACGCTTGAGGAAACCTTCAATTCCTTAAAATATATGCGATACGAGATAGAGGTGCCCGAAGATATTCGCAAGAAAGCGAAAAAAGCCGTAGACCGTATGCTTGAAATCTCATGATTCTGCGACTATCGGGCGTTGATTTTTTGATTATGTCTTGATTTTTTGGCCAATAAAAAGTACTTTTTTAGTTTAAAAATTCTTTATAAAAAATTCCCGGGAGTTGATATGAAAATAGCCGTTGCAAAGGAGATCCTGGCCGACGAAAATCGGGTGGCAATGACACCGGATACCATTAAAAAACTAAAAAGCGATGACGTTGAGATTGTCATACAATCCTCAGCAGGAAAATTGTCTCACTATACGGATGAAGAGTATGAAAAAGCCGGAGCCCAAATAGCCGGTTCGGAAAAAGAGCTTTACGACGGTGCAGAGGTTATTTTCAAAGTACGCCCGCCGGAAAAAAAAGAGATAGCTTCTTATCCGAAGGGCTGTGTGCTCGTCTCATATCTGGAAGTGCTGCGCAATCCCGAAATCAGCAACGAGCTCAACAAGCGAAACATCACCAGTTTCGCCATGGATACCATACCGCGAATCTCCAGGGCGCAAAGCATGGATGCGCTCTCTTCACAGGCATCAGCCGCCGGGTACAAAGCGGTTTTGCTGGCTGCGGCTTTTATTCGTAAATTTTTGCCCATGTTGACCACGGCTGCGGGCACCATACCGCCCGCCAAAGTGGTGGTTCTTGGCGCCGGTGTCGCCGGTTTGCAGGCCATCGCTACCGCCCGTCGCCTCGGTGCCAAGGTGGAAGCCTATGATATCCGTCCGGCAGCAAAAGAAGAAGTCCAAAGCCTGGGCGCCAAGTTCATCGACGTCACCCTCGACGAAGAAACAGAAGCCGAGGGCGGTTACGCCAAAGACGTTTCCGATAAAAGTAAAAGCGTTATCCAGCAGACCATCCATAACCATGTTGCCGCAGCGGATATTGTCATTACCACTGCCCAGGTTCCGGGTAAAAAGGCCCCCATACTGGTGACTGAAAAAATGGTGAAAGCTATGCAACCCGGCAGCGTTCTGGTGGACATGGCGGTAGAGCAAGGCGGAAATGTGGAAGGCTCCAAAGTCGGGGAAAATGTTGAAATCAACGGCGTAACCATTATGGGGCCGGTCAACCTGCCCGCCCGGATGGCGATGGATACCAGCCAGATGTATGCCCGCAACATCATGTCCTTGTTCAAACTCATGAACAAAGAGGGCAAACTCGATCTCAATTTTGAAGATGCAATTATCAAAGGCGCCTGTATCACCCATGATGGACAGACCATTCATGAAAAAACAAAAGAGTTGTTAAACGCATAAAGAGGTATTGTCATGCCAGAAGAACTGCTAATCGGACTCACCATTTTTGTTCTCTCAGCCTTTGTCGGATTTGAGGTGATTACCAAAGTACCGCCGACATTGCACACACCGCTGATGTCCGGAGCAAATGCCGTTTCGGGTATTGCGATTATCGGAGCGTTGCTGGTCAGCGGACGACAGGATTCCACGGTCACCCTGATACTGGGAATGGTTGCTATTGTTTTCGCAACCATTAATGTTGTCGGCGGATTCATGGTTACCGACCGCATGCTGGAAATGTTTAAAAAGAAAGAAAACAAAGAGTAATATTGAATACAAATAGAAAGATAACTCTATGGATGCTAGATCAACGTTAATCGGTTTATCCTATCTCGTGGCCGCTTCGCTTTTTATTTTGGGATTAAGATATCTGAGTTCACCGGCGACAGCGCGCCGCGGTAATCGTATCGCTGCCCTGGGAATGCTCATCGCTATCGTGGTTACGCTTTTAGACAAGCAGATCGTCAGTTTTACCTGGATTGCAGTGGCGATTGTTATTGGCTCCATTATCGGTGCTCTGTCGGCCAGACTGGTTAAGATGACCGCCATGCCGGAAATGGTGGGGATTTTCAACGGTTTTGGCGGCGGCGCATCTGCACTGGTCGCCGTGGCCGAATTTATTCGGCTGACCTCTTCACCCACTGCAGTGATGACCCTGGATGTTTCCATTACCACCATTCTTGGCGTATTGATCGGTGGTATCACATTGACCGGCAGCTTTATCGCCTTTGGCAAGCTGAAGGGATTTATCAGCGGTTCTCCGATCACCTTTCCCATGCAACAACCGGTCAATGTTCTGCTGCTGGCAGCAGCGCTGGTACTGGGTATCCTGGTCATTGCGGGAACGCCCATTGTCTGGCTCTTCTATGTTGTTGTGGCCATCGCCCTGATCTATGGTGTTTTATTCGTCATTCCCATCGGCGGTGCCGATATGCCGGTCGTCATATCACTGTTAAACTCTTTTTCAGGACTTGCCGCCTGCGCAGCCGGTTTTGTGGTCAAGAACCATATTCTCATTATCGCCGGCGCCCTGGTCGGAGCCGCGGGATTGATCCTGACCCAGATCATGTGCAAGGCGATGAACCGCTCTCTGGCCAATGTTTTGTTCAGCGCCTTTGGTACCGGTGATATGGCCGCCGGCACCACCTCAGATGAACAAAAATCGGTCAAATCCGTGGATTCCGAAGAAGCCGCCATGGTTATGGGATATGCACAATCCGTTATCATTGTTCCGGGCTATGGAATGGCAGCAGCACAGGCCCAGCACGCAGTACGTGAACTAAGCGAATTGCTGCAAAAACGCGACATTGAGGTAAAATTCGCCGTCCACCCCGTCGCCGGACGCATGCCCGGCCATATGAATGTTTTGCTCGCAGAAGCCAATGTACCCTATAATCTGCTTTATGATATGGATGATATCAATCCCGAATTTCCGCACACGGACGTCGTCCTCGTTATCGGTGCCAACGATGTCATCAATCCGGCAGCCCGTACGGATACCACGAGCCCGATTTATGGTATGCCGATTCTCGATGCCGATAAAGCCAAACATGTTATCATTATCAAACGAAGCCTTAATGTGGGTTTTGCCGGCGTTGACAATGAACTTTTCTATAACAAAAAAACCATGATGTATTTCGGCTCTGCACGGGAAAGAGTACAGGAACTGATTGCTGAAATCAAAAAACTCTAGCTCTGGAATTGCTTCCCAAAGCGTTTCAGGCCTGTATAAAGGTATTTTTTATTACCCGGCACTGTATCAAAAATCAAAATACTGTTCATTTTTTGGATGTGTTTCCATGCAACACTATAAAAATCGTTGAAAATTAATTAAACTTTTTGTCATTTTTTTATCAACCCAAACCCGCGACAATATGACAGCTCAGTTGCCAATCACGTCAAAATGGCACATTGATCCACCATCAATTGCCCGGCACCCAGAAAGAGGCAAGTCATAATTAAACAGGGGCTTATATCGATTTCTCCTTTTTTGGCACGACTATTGTATATAAAACAGTAAATATTCGATAATCGATGAATAACATAAAAAGGAGAAGATCTCATGTATCTGATCAAACGCAATCAATTAATCGATAACTGGTTTAACCACGACTATACAGAGGATTCCAAACTGTGGCGTCCCAATCTGGATATCGAGGAATCCGATAAAGCGTATAAAATTCTTGCCGATCTTCCCGGTCTCGGCAGAGAAGACCTGAAACTTTCGGTTGAAAAAAACATCTTGACCATAAGCGGCGAACGAAAATCAGAAGAAGAGAAAACGGATGACGGTTCTCTCTACAGAGAACGCTGTTATGGTAAATTCGAGCGCTCTTTTGCTCTGCCGGAAAATACGGATACGGAAAAAATCAAAGCGGATCTCAAGAATGGTGTTCTCTCGCTGACCATTCCCAAAGGTGAAAAAGCCAAAGCAAAGAAAATCGAAATCAAATAGTCGGGCAGAAACCAGAACAAAACGTATCCCTGTTGTCATAAACAAGGGATAAAAAAAAGCCGCCCCTATACAGGGAGCGGCTTTTTTTATCCCTATGCTTGAAAAAGCGAACCGGGTTTTTACTCTTCTTCGTCTTCGCCCATTCCCTCCAGTGATTCGCCTTCAAGGCGGGCGATAACAACGGCACCGCATGAATCGCTAAGAACGTTGGTTGCAGTGCGAAACATATCGAGAATGCGATCGACTGCCAGAATAAGTCCGACCGCTTCCAGGGGTAATCCGATGGCTCGCAGAATAACGGACATCATTACCAGCCCGGCCATCGGAACGCCGGCAGCCCCGATAGAGGCGAGCAAGGCGGTAATGACCACCAGCAGTTGCTGTAAGAAAGTAAGGTCAAATCCGTAGACCTGAGCGATAAAGATAGCGGCGATACATTCATAAAGTGCAGTACCATCCATATTGACCGTGGCACCGATCGGCAGGGTAAAGTTGGCAATCTTGGAAGAAACCTTTGAACGCCTGGTAACAGCGGCCATGGTTAAAGGCAGGGTGACCATGGATGAACAGGTGGAAAAGGCCGTAATCAACGGTGTCGTCATGCCTTTATAGTGTTTAAGAGGATTGACTTTGGCAACAAATCTCAGTAAAAGCGGCAAGTTTATGCTGACATGGATAAAGAGTCCTATCAGAACGATGACAAAATAAAAGCCAAGTGACTTGAAGGCGCCGAATCCCGTTTCAGCAACAATACGGGCGTTGATGCCAAAGACACCAAAAGGAGCACTCCAAAGAACAAACTGGGTTAATTTCATCATCGCTTCAAAGGCACCGTCAAATAGCTGGGTGAGCTGGTCGCGTTTGGTGGTTTGCAACTGGGTAATGAAATATCCAAAGAGTATGCTGAAAAAGATCACCGGCAAAACATCTCCCCGGGCCAAAGCGGCAAAAGGATTCTCAGGTATGATTTGTAAAACAATGTCGAAAATTCCCTGTTGAATGGCCTCAAGCTCTTCCGGAACTTTTTCCAGGCCGAGTTTAGCGCCCACGCCGGGTTTAAAAATATTCACCAGAACTTGCCCGGTTACTATCGCCAGGACCGAGCTCATGACATAATAGAGAAAGGTTTTCAGTCCGAGACGTCCGAGTCCCGTGGCGGAACCTATGCTGAGCACTCCGGAGATAATCGAGGTGAGAATCAGAGGCATAATAGCCATTCGTAACAGGCGAAGAAAAATTTCCGCCAGAGGATCAGCAATAAAGAGAATTTTTTCATCAAATATCCAGCCGCAGATCACACCCAGGGCCAGACCAATAAAGATATACCGTGTCAATCTGTTCATAATTTTCCCTGTTTCTGTTCCTGTTTTTCTTTACTGTAGCGGTTGAAGAGGAAATCCGCGTCGAAACACCGAGGTTTTACCATTTGAAAACGCAAATCGAAAAGACAACAAGACCATATCAGCAAGCGGTTGGCGATTTTGATCATAGGGATTCAGTGAAACGCCAATGCGAATCGTTTGTGTTTTTGCCGGCCCCAGAGGAATATTAAGACGTGCAGATGATCCCATCTCATTTTTCATGACCGTTTTAAGAATCTTGGGGTTTTGCGCGATCTTTTGCAGGGTGGGATCAACAAGAAACGCTCTGGCATTGAGGTCGGTGTTGCTGATATTTTTTCCCTGCAATGCCACGAAATAGCCTCCGCCATCGCTAACTTTCTCAACCCGTTCAACCGTTACCATAGGGCCGCTATGGTTGGCAAAGCTGATCTCGTAGACAGCAAGATAACTGTAGGATTGATTTTCTTCATCATAGAGAGGCGTCAGCAGGTGATTTTTTTCCTCGACGACAATAGCAGAGAGTGCTGTTTGCTGAGCGTTCCTGGCAAGAATCATGGCAATTACCGCGATAACAAGCGCCATAATAGCAACGAGCAAGGTGAATAGCGGTAGACG
This sequence comes from Candidatus Zhuqueibacterota bacterium, assembly GCA_014728085.1. Taxonomy (GTDB): domain Bacteria; phylum Zhuqueibacterota; class Zhuqueibacteria; order Residuimicrobiales; family Oceaniaggregativiventaceae; genus Oceaniaggregativivens_A. The sequence continues at coordinate 164,054 of WJMF01000099.1, read as the reverse complement.
ACTGTCTTTCATAATAGATCCCTTTCCTTTACAGATCACGGGTGTTGCATATGAAAATTGGTATAGACAAAAGATTCTTCAGATATCGCCGGAATAACCACTTTGTCGATCAGGGAACGGATTTCGATGACCACTTTGGCCATGGTGTTGCGAATATCCTGAGCAAGATTGTGCCTGTCCAGATCCGGAGAAGCTGTAATCATATTCTGACTGAGCATTTCAACATAGGGCACATTGATATAATCGCCGGCGGAAAGTATCAGGCGATTCAGATCACGAATTTTACGCAGAAATTCATAATGTCGATAGAACATCTGAAAGCTGTGGGCAAACTCGGGCACCAGCGTGGATAGTTGAATGAATAATTTATAATTCGAATGCTCCGACACCTTGAACAGAGCCCGGCAGATCAATAAAAACATTTCGATATCGCGTAACCCGCCCGGGCCTTCCTTAAGATTGATAAATTCAGGCGTATCCTTTTCAAAGGATCGATGCCGCTCATAGATATCGTGTACCAGCTCCTGGATATAATTTTTACGATCATCATAAATATAGGGTTGAATAAAGGTATTGACAAATTCCTGTTGTAAAACCGTGCTCCCCACCACCATGCGGGCACCGAGCAACTGCGACTTGTCGACAAAGCGATCAACACCGGGAGAATTTAAAAGCTGGCGCAATTGCAAAAAGGTACAGATATAGGATCCGGAATAATCTGAGAGACGATAATGCGGTATAATACCGCATTTGACGATTTCCGTATGCATTCGGCTGATAATTTTGGTGGCATAGTCCAGAATTTCGGAATCAGAGGAATTGAGCAGTATGATCAAATCATAGTCATCATCAAACGCAAGCATATGGCCGTGGCCACCGGTAACAAAAATGCCCAGCAAGTCTTTGGTCTTGATGTGAGTCTCGTAACGGTCATCTATTTCCTGTTTACACGTATCAAAAAGCATGCGCAGATAGGTATCGGTAAATTCGGTAAATTCCATTGCTATGGTTTGGGGCGGGGTATCGCTCAGAGCGCTCAGGCAGTCGCGAAAAAACTCAAAGTCATAATAGATGACCAGATTTTGCAGTTTTTGTTTAATATTCTGCGCCCGCTCGACTTCGGCAAGATGTCCCTTGCCGATCAGGGACAATCGGTGCGGATCATCCAGATACTCGAGATAGTCCGGATGTTTGCCCAGCACTCTGTTCATCACCCGTTTAAAATAACGGCTGGTGCCGTAATGGAGCTTGATCAGATAGAGCAAACGGTTTCGCGCCGGCAACAGCTCGCGATCGCTAAAGCGTTTATTGAGCCACTTGTACAATTTTCGCTGCTGAACGTCGCTTAACAGAGAGATATAGTCATGGATGAGCTTGGGATAATGCCTGAAGACGATGCTCATGCGCTGTGCTTCTTCACTGGTGCCGCGATAACTGTTGAAAAAACGTTCATTGATCAGGGCGAATAAATTTGGATCGGGTATGCGGTTTTTATATTTATACAACAGAGCGATAAATTGAAACATGCCGATAAATGAATTCCGGCCCCATTCGATAAGCTCGCCGATTACCCGTTCTTTTTCTGCGTCGCGAAGAATACTCATGTGATTGGCCAGACGGATCAAAATACGGCCATCTTTGCGTTCGAGAACATCGATAATATCATCCCAGAATTTTGTCCCTTTGAAAAAACGGGCCTCTTTGAGAAAACGCTTGGCTAGATTGCCGATCCGCTTTTCACCAGCCTCGGTTACTTTTTTATGACGCAATATTTTGCCAAAGATAGTAACATGGGACAAGTGCGTAATGGTTGCGGGTAAAAGCGTCTTGACCGTCTCTTTTGCCTGGCGAACACTCTTGTAATAATCTGTCAGCAAAAAATCGGTAGCTGAAGCAGCCCCGATAGCTTTGTAGCCCATGGTTTCAGCGACCATGGCCAGGTTATTGCTGACTGCCGGATGATTGAGATAAATCTCTTCTTCCTGGGCGATGAGCATTTGATAGAGATAGCGAAAAATCTCCAAAAAGGTCAGGGGCGCTTCAATCTGGTCATAATAGGCGGCCCGTTTTTTATCATTGCGCTTTAATGACTGAATGATAGCCCAGGAATTGACCTGTCTGAGATTAAAGATCGTTTTGGCGGCATAGAGCCCGGCTTTGATCATGCGCAGACCATCTCCTTTGGGACTGATTCGGTCCCGGGATAATTCGCGCAAAACAAAAGAACGCGCCTCGCCGATAATACCGCGTAAATAACCCTCATGATATTTACTCAGGCTGCTGTCCTGGGGAATATAATTATAACGCAGCGTCACCCGGCGATGAAATTCATTGAAGAGCTTGCGACTTCCGAGAATTTTGGCAGCACCCAGCATTTCTGTAATGATGACAAAATCATGGATTTCATTCTCCAAAAGTTGACAATACTCATCAATGGATGCGGAGAACGAGCTCGGACTGCCGACGTGTTCGGAGAGATGAAAGTGAAGGCTGATCGCGCGTTTGAACATCTCTCGGTTCATGCGGCTGACCGCTTTATTGAGAACCTCCCGGCCTTCCGCACCGCTGTCTACAACACCGATATCGATATCATCCTGGTCAGAACGCGTTCCGACACCGAGAAACACAAACTCGGGCGATTTTTCTTCCGGCAGATATAAATCAAGCAGCTGCTCCATATAAGCTGCTGTCAGACGCCGAAAATCGTGTCCGACCCGAAGCATAAACTGCTTGTACACCGCATAGCGGTTCGGATTGGTGGTAAGGTCCAGCATCAGGATATCGATCGCGCTCAAATTCATCTGCAAAAATTGCAGCGCAAAATAACACGCCAGATCGTTTTGTTTTTCTTCCAGAGAGCTCCCCACTGTGGCAATCGTATCCATCTCTTTTTTATAGTCCCGCGCGCTTGCCCACAAGTGAACCTGGTCGATAATCATAGCCTGTTCGAGACGGGCCATCAGTTTATCGATATGAGTCTCGACAAAAAATATATATTTGCGATGATGATTGCCCAGAAAACGGGCGCGTCGTAGAATTCTTTCGATATAAATATCCACAAGCTCATTCCGGCTAAATATGGATGAAATTTACTCATACAGTATACACAAAGCTCAATGAAGAATCAAGATATTTTCAATTTCACAGCAAACCTAAATTATTTAAATTTTACTTGATTTACAAACTTGAGTTTGATATTTTAGCACTGCTGTAATGAAACGCTATTCATTAGACAAATCATCTTAAGCAATATCTCCCGAGGGAGCGATGACCTACACGAGCGCACCTTCTTTATTTATCCCTGCGTTTTCAAAAACACAACCTTTCAAAATATACATACAAAATCAAACCTTAAAGAGTGGAGAATGCGAATGTCAGATGTATTAGATCATGATATCGTTATTCTGGGCGCCGGCCTGGCAGGGTTGCGCGCAGCGATCGAAGCTTCCCGCCTGACAAAAGGCAAACTTGACATTGCCGTACTGACCAAAAATCAAATGATGCGGGCGCATTCGGTGGCTGCTGAAGGCGGTACGGCCGCCATGATGCGGCCGGAAGAAGGCGATAGTTTTGAACTGCATGCCTGGGATACGGTTAAAGGAAGTGATTTCCTCGCCGACCAGGATGCTGTAGAGCTGTTTGTCAAGAGCATGCCGGCTGAAATTCTGCAACTCGATCATTGGGGGATCCCCTGGACCCGTCGCGAGGACGGACGCATTGCCCAGCGCCCCTTTGGCGGCCATAGTTTCCCAAGAACGGTTCTGGCCGCAGATAAAACCGGTTTTTTCGAACTGCAAACGCTCTACGACACCCTGAACAAATATACCAGCGTTAAACATTACAACGAACACTTTGTAACCGCCATCCTGACGGAGAACAATGAATTTCGCGGTCTGGCCACTATCAATATGACCACGGGAAAGGTCAGTTTGATCCGCGCCAAAGCCCTGATTATCGCCAGCGGCGGCGGCGGGACCTTGTTCGGTTTTACCACCTATTCCCAGACCGTCACCGGGGATGGCATGGCCATGGCCTATCGCGCCGGTATGGCTCTGGAGGATATGGAATTCGTTCAATTCCATCCCACCGGCCTGGTGCCTTCCGGTATCCTTATCACGGAAGCATGCCGTGGCGAAAACGGCTACCTGGTCAACAACAAAGGTGATCGCTTTATGTCCCGCTATGCTCCCGAACGGATGGAACTGGCTCCGCGGGATCTTATCTCCCGTTCCGAAATGACAGAAATTGAAGAAGGGCGGGGCTTTAAGGGACCGGATGGCCTCGATTATGTTCATCTCGATCTCAGGCACCTGGGAGCAGATCGCATCAACGAACGCCTTCCCTTAATCCGCGAAGTCTGTATAGAATTCAACGATCTGGACCCGATCGACGAACCCATCCCCTGCCGCCCGGTAGCGCATTATTCGATGGGAGGCATTGAAACCGACATCAAAGGCGCCACCCGGACAAAAGGGATATGGGTTGCCGGCGAAGCCGCTTGTGTCAGCATGCACGGTGCCAACCGACTCGGCAGCAATTCAACTGCAGAGTGCCTGGTGTGGGGTAAAATAACCGGCGAGGAGACCGCCAAATATTGCCGTGAAACCGCAGACCTGCCACCGCTGGCGGAAAAACAGATGCAAGCGGAAGAAGATAGAGTTTTCAGCGATATGTTGCAGCGCAACGGCAAAGAAGATCTTTATGCAATCCGAAGAGAGTTGCGATCCAGCATGGATCAGTATGTCGGCGTCTTTCGAACCGGAGAAGAATTGCAAAAAGCGTTGGATAAAATCAAAACCTTGAAAAAACGCTTCCAGCAAATTCATATTGAGGACAAGAGCAGGTCCTATAACACCAACCTCGTTCATGCTTTGGAGCTGGAAAATCTGCTCGACCTTGCTGAAGTGATGGTCACCGGGGCCGCTCAAAGAACCGAATCCAGAGGTGCACATGCCCGGCGCGACTATTCAAAGCGCGATGACAACAACTGGCTCAAGCACACCCTGGCAACCCATGACCCGGATGGGCCCAAACTCGATTATAAACCGGTAAACATCACCACATGGAAACCGGTAGAAAGAAAATATTAAAACGGGAATAAACAAGACCTAAATTGGAGATAAGATATGGCATCTACACCGAAAAATAAACTGGGTATACGAGGCTGGGTTTGCGGCGGCCGCTACGTGGTGGAACGATATGCCTATATCATTCACAGAATAAGCGGTATCGGTATTCTTGTATATTTTATCCTGCATATTTTCGTAACCGGTTCCCGTCTGGGTGGCCCGGAAAAATGGCATAGCACCATGTCCTTTTTTGAAACGCCTCTCTTCAAGTTTGGAGAATACCTCGTTTTTGCTGCTTTTGCATTTCACGCCCTGAATGGCCTGCGATTATTTTTCAATGAGCTGGGATTCCTCATCGGAAAACCCGCAAGACCGGTATTTCCGTATAAAACGTCGATTCATCATCAACGTCCCTGGTTGATCGTTTTAATGATACTGGCAGCTCTGTTTATCGTTGTTGGAGGTTTGGACTTTTATATATTGGGAGAATAGCTATGCGAGAATCAACATTATGGCGCTGGCATATGCTTGCCGGCGCTGTCGTATTCTTTTTACTCGGTTTACATATGGTCATCATGCACCTTGATGATATTTTACTGGCAATCGGAGCGGGGCATGGCAAAGCCATCGATACCACCGTTGTCTTTGAACGCAGCAAACAAGCCTTTTTTATGGTGACGTATGTCATTTTACTGGGTGCCGCTCTGTATCACGGACTTTACGGCATGCGTAATATTCTGTTCGAGCTGACTTTGAAAAAGGGGTGGGAGACCCTCATTAACCGGATATTTATTGTTGTTGGGTTGGGATTGTTTATATACGGTACCTATGTGGCTGTTTTTGTATTCTTGAACGGGGAGGTTTAAAAATGGAGAATTCCAAACAAACAAAGGAAACGGTAAATAACGTCATTTTTGAGGTTTTGCGCTACAACCCGGAAACAGATAAAAAACCCCGGCTTGAAGAATATACTGTTAAGGTCACAAAGGGAATGACTGTTCTTGATGGCCTCAACTGGATCAAGGAAAATCTGGACAACACCCTGGCCTGGCGATCTTCATGCAGAATGGGGGTTTGTGGTTCCTGTGCGATGTTCATCAATGGCAGGGCACGGCTTGCCTGTAATAATCAAATTATGCATATCAACACGAAAAAGCTGGTGATTAAACCGTTACCCAATTTCGCAATTATCAGGGACCTCGTACCTGACTTTGAAGATTTTTTCGAAAAGCACCGTACCATCAAGCCCTTTCTTATTCGAAAAAAAGCGGAAGAGCTGGACAACCCCGGGAACGAATTTTTTCAGTCACCCGAAGAACTTGCCAACTACATTCAGTTTGCCTACTGCATTAAATGCGGAATTTGTCTGGCAGCTTGTCCCACCTGCGCAACGGATGACCGTTTTACCGGCCCAATGGCGCTGACACAGGGTTGGCGCTATGTTTCGGATAGCCGCGACGAAGGCGCCGAAGAACGCGAACAGGAACTCTTTTCCCGTCACGGCGTCTGGCGATGCCATTTTGCCGGCGCCTGTTCGGATGCCTGTCCCAAGGGCGTCGATCCGGCCATGGCTATTCAGCTTTTAAAAAGAGATATGTTTTTCAAACAATATGAAAAAAGAAAAAAATCCCCGGCCAGACGGGAAACAGAGGAAAGTAAAGAGTGGAAACCCAACCCGGATATACCCAAACCCCCTGACCCAACAGTCTAACCGGGATTGATCAAGTGACCAGAACGGGTTTGATGTTTTGAAACAATAAAAGACTCGGTTCATAAATCACAGGAGAGATATTATGTTCAAACAAAGTATTACCCTGCTTTTAATATTGTACATCTTTATAGGCGTACAACCGGCAATCTGTCAAACACTGCAGAGCATAAAGGCTGAGGTTCAGGAATTTACTCTGGATAATGGTCTGCACTTTGTCGTTCTCGAACGGCATGAGGCCCCTGTGGTTTCATTCCACACCTATGCGGATGTGGGCGCAGCGAATGAAACCTATGGAATCACCGGCATCTCCCATCTATTGGAACACATGGCATTTAAAGGTACCAAAACCGTCGGTACCACGGACTATGATAAAGAGAGGGTGCTTTTAAACGAACTGGATCGCCTTTACAATCAAATGTGGCAGCTGAAAATGGCTCCCGAGCCGGATTCAATGAAACTCAAAGTCCTGGAAGAAAAATTCGAAGAAAAGCGCCTGGCTGCCAAGGAACTTGTCGTCAACAACGAATTTATCGATCTGATGAGAAAAGAGGGTGATGCCGGCGTTAATGCATACACAAGCAATGACGCAACCCAATATATACACAGCTTTCCCTCCAACCGGCTGGAATTTTGGATGGCAGCGGAATCGGACCGCTTTCTCAATCCGGTATTTCGGGAATTTTACAAAGAAAAAGATGTGGTCATGGAAGAACGGCGGCTGCGAACGGATAACACGCCTATCGGGAAGCTGCTGGAAGAATTTTTTGCCATAGCCTTTAAAGCTCATCCTTACAAACACCCGGTTGTCGGCCACATGTCCGATCTCCAACGCATCCACCGCTCGGATGTCGAAGACTATTTTGAGACCTATTATATCCCGAGCAATATGGTCATCGGTATCGTCGGAGATGTAGACACCAAAGAGGTGAAAAAGCTGGCAGAGGTCTACTGGAGCCGAATACCCAGCGGACCCAAACCCGAGCCGGTTCGTACCACAGAGCCTTCTCAACAGGGAGAAAAACATTTTTATGTAGAGGCACAATCACAGCCATTGGTTATTGCCGGCTATCACCGTCCTGCAGCCGATCATCCGGATGACGCACCGCTGGAGGCGCTGGCCAATATACTCGGACAGGGCCGCTCAAGCCGGATCTATACGACCCTGGTGAAAGAAGAAAAAATCGCTGCCCAAACCGGTAGTTTCAATGGATTCCCGGGCACCAAGTATCCCAATCTTTTTGCCGTGTTTGCCATGCCCTCCAAAGACCACAGCAACGAAGAATGTCTGGCCGCAATCGACAACGAGATAGAAAAAATGCAAAATGAATTGGTTACCGATCTTGAACTACAAAAATTTAAACGCAATTATCGCAAGAATCTCTTTGATGCGATGAAATCCAATGCCAATATGGCGCGCCTTTTAACCAATAGCGAGGTATTATACGGAGATTGGCGTGCTCTTTTCGATGAAACGGATCAGATAAATGCAGTCACCGCAGAGGAGATTCAACGGGTGGCAAAAAAATATCTGGTCAAGAAAAACCGGACCATCGGCAAACTGATACCGCAGTCGTTATAAGCAATTGTAAGAAAGGACAATGCAATGAGAAAATATGTATTTTTTCTATATCTGCTTTTTATGGCAGGCCTGATTTTTGCACAAAAAAGTCCCAGGGACGATTTTGATTTTCCCAAGCTTAATAAAATTCAGGCACCCAATATTAAAACACGGGTGCTCGATAATGGCATGACGCTATACCTGGTTGAGGATCACACCTATCCAACCATCTCGCTGCGAGCCATGTTTACTGTCGGTTCCCGCCTGGAACCAGCCGACAAAATCGGTCTGGCGCAAATCACCGGTGAGGTCATAAGAACCGGGGGTACTGAAAGCCGTAACGGCGATGAGTTGGATGCGTTGCTCGAATCCCTCGCGGCTTCGGTTGAAACCGGAATCGGCAATTCATACGGGTATGCCTCGGTTTCACTGTTGAAAAAAGATATCTATACCGGTCTCCAGGTTCTCGCCGATATCCTGATGAATCCCGCATTCGATCAGGAAAAAATCGATCTGGCCAAAATGCAAATGAAAACTTCTATTTCCAGGCGGAATGACGATATCGGTGCCATCTCTTTGCGCGAATTTCAAAAACTGATTTATGGCAAAAAAAGTCCCTATGCCCGTCACCCGGAATATGCAACCGTGGACGCCATTACAAGAGAGGATATCATTGAATTCCATCAGCAATATTTCCACCCCAATAACATGCTGCTGGCCGCCTGGGGCGACTTTGATATCGATGAATTAATTGAAAAAATCGATGCGACTTTCAAGTACTGGAAAAAAACCCCCTTGCAGATTCCGGCTGTTCCCCGGCCCGCTTACGAATACAACTATAGCGTAAATTTGGTAAACAAACAGGATGCAGACCAATCCTGGGTGCAGCTCGGTCATATCGGCGATCGCAAAGACAATCCGGATTATCCGGTGCTGGTGGTCATGAACAGTATTATGGGCTTTGACCGCATTTTCAAACGGGTTCGTACCGATGAAGGGCTTGCCTACAGCGCTTCTGCTTACTATGATGCAGAATACGATCACGAGGGTGTTTTTCGTGTCATGGCCCAAACCAAATCGGCTTCTACTGTATACGCAATACGCATTATGCTCGAAGAGATTGAAAAAATGACCCGGGAGTTGGTGACTGAAAAAGAACTCGAAAAAGCCAAAGATCAATATCTGAATTCATATGTCTTCAATTTCGACAGAAAAAGTAAAATCGTTAACCGGGTGCTTACCTATGCCTACTTTGATTATCCTCTCGATTTTAATCAAAGAATCAAAGAGGGTATTGAAAAGGTGACACGCGAAGATATTCTCAGAGTAGCCAAAAAATATCTGCATCCACAAAAGGTACGGATTCTCGTGGTCGGAAATCCGGCGGACTTTGATACTCCGCTTTCTGAACTCGGAACGGTAAATGAAATCGACATTACCATTCCCACACCGAAAGAGGAAAAACCGCAGGCGAGTGCCGCAGATCTGGAAAAGGGAAAATCGCTGATCCTGTCGATGGCTGAAACAGTCGGAGGCCTGAACAGCATTAACCAGGTTGAAAACATTGTCAGCGATGTTACCCTGACACAGACAACACCCATGGGTGAAATGGAACTCGGGGTTACCACAACGGTTGTATTTCCGGACAAAGTACATTTTAAAATGCAGACGCCGGGAGGTGAAATGCAAATGGTCCTGAGCGGAGAAAAAGCCTGGATGGTATCCCCTCAAGGCATGGCAGCCGCTCCGCCCGCCATTAAAAGAAATCTGCAGGAAGGTCTTTTTCATGATATCATCGGCATCTGCCAGTCGATCGAATCCCTTTCGTTTCAGCATCTCGGGTCAAAAACATTTGCCGACCAAGATGCGGAGGCATTGCTGATCAGCGATGAAAATTTGAGCTTTCAGCTATATCTTTCCCGGCAGGAGATGCTGCCCCTGGGCCTAAAATACAAAACCATAGGACAGCAGGGCCCGACCGAAGTGGAGGAACACTATAGCGATTACCGGGAGGTTGAAGGTATCATGCTTCCCTTTAAAGTTATTACCCTGGAAAAAGGGGAAAAGGCTTCCGAGGTGGTGGTGAACAACTGCAGCATCAATGCTCAGCTGGATGAGGCCCTGTTTCAACAATAAAATACAATATCTGACAAAAAAAAGGCCGCGGACAATACCTGTTCGCGGCCTTTTTTTATAGTCGTGTTCGGTTGTTCTTTACAATCTGTTTACATAGGCTTTATCATGAGATTACAAGGCGTGGGTATATTTCACCAGTGTTATCCACTTACTCCATCCTTCCCACCGCCATTCGTCCTTTACAGGAAACGACTCTTCCCAGGAGTCGTTTCCGCCTTAAAGGGCAAATTTTTCACGGCCTTCAACATAACTATTGCCACCATGCGCATCCTGAGCGACGATTGCAGGGAAATCCTCGACCTCCAGCTTTCGAATCGCTTCTGCCCCCAACTCTTCATAGGCAACCACAGTTGATTTTTTAATCGACTTGGCGATGAGAGCGGCGGCACCGCCTACAGCGGCAAAATAGACCCCTTTATATTTTTTGAGCGCTTCAGCCACATTGGGACCCATTTCTCCCTTGCCGATCATGCCGCTGGATCCTGCCTGTAAAATCCTGGGGGCATAGGGATCCATTCGGCCACTGGTGGTCGGACCGGCTGAACCGATGACTTGTCCCGGACGGGCAGGACTGGGGCCGACATAATAGATCAATTGGTCGGTCAGGTCCAGAGGCAGCTCTTCATTTTTATCGAGCAATTCCACCAATTTCTTATGAGCGGCATCACGAGCCGTATAAATAACACCGGTTATCAGGACACTGTCGCCGGCGTGTAATTTTTCCACCTGATCCTTGCTTAACGGAGCGGTTATTTTAATCGCATCAGCCATTATTGAATTCCTCCCTTATAGTACAACACTCTTATGTCTGTCTGCATGACACTGGATATTAACAGCAGCCGGTAACGAAGCGATATGGCAGGGAAACACCTCGACATGAACATCCAGTGCGGTGGTTCGTCCGCCAAGTCCCTGGGGCCCGATACCCAGATTATTGACGCGTTCGAGTAACACCTCTTCCATATCGGCATAATAGGGATCCGGATTTCTGCTACCAATGGGTCGTAAAAGCGCTTTTTTGGCTAAATTGGCAACTTTTTCAAAGGTTCCTCCAATTCCAACACCAACCACGATAGGAGGACACGGATTACCACCGGAACGGCTCACTTTATCAACAACGAAATTTTTGACGCCATCTTCGCCATCCGCCGGTTTCAACATGGCAACTTCACTCATGTTTTCACTGCCCCCACCTTTGGGAGCCAGGGTAATTTTCAAAGCATCGCCCGGTACAATATCGGTCCAAATAATCGGTGGTGTGTTATCTTTTGTGTTTACCCGTCGAAGCGGATCTTCCACGATTGATTTTCGCAGGTATCCCTCTCCATACCCTTTACGTACACCTTCGGTAATCGCTTCATTCAGTCCACCCCCAACAATATGAACATCTTGCCCAAGCTCTAAAAAGAACACGGAAAACCCGGTATCCTGACAAATGGGAAAAACCCCTTCCGCAGCGATTTCAGCATTCTCGACCAATTGTGACAATATGGCTTTGCCCGCAGGCGACTCTTCTGTGCTCAGGGCGTTTTTCAGCGCCTGGCCCACATCTTCACCCAATTGATAATTGGCATCAAAACAGAGTTGCGCTACTTTTTCAGTGATTTTACCAGCTTGTATTTCACGCATAATTCCTCCTTGGTTTATTGCATTCAGTCGAATAAATCCCTTCAAAAAAAGATTACTTGGCCGGACATTGCGCCCGTACCTTTGCATCAATATTCTTGGTTCCATAGGCTTGATCAAAATGACGGCTAAATTCATCAGCCAGTTTCCGGGCTCTCTCCTGGTAGGCTTGTTTGTCTTTCCAGGTCATGATCGGATCGAGCATCTTTTCAGGCACACCGGGGCATATTTGAGGCACATCGAGATGGAAAAGTGAATCGTGTTTGTATTGAACAGTCTCAAGGGTCCCGTCCAAAGCGGCATTGACCAAAACTCTGGTTAGATGAATGTCCATGCGCTTGCCTTCCCCATACGGTCCGCCCGACCAGCCCGTATTGATCAGATAAACCTGCGTTCTGTGCTTTTTCAAGCGCTTTCCCAGCAAAGCGGCATAAACATCGGGGAGACAAGGCATAAACGGCTGCCCGAAAAAACGGCTAAAGGTGGATACGGGTTCGATAATTCCGGTTTCCGTTCCCGCCAACTTGCTGGTATAGCCCATTAAAAACCATAGCATTGCCTGATCGCTCGACAGCCTGGCAACCGGGGGCAAAACACCATTTGCATCCGCCGTTAAAAAAATAATGGTTTTCGGATGGGGGCCCGTCGATGACAATTTTATATTGGTTAAAAAGGACAAAGGATAAGAGGCACGGCTGTTCGGCGTAAAACGATCATCGCTCAAATCAAATTCGCCATTGGGAAACATCATTGCATTCTCGACGATGGCGCCGTGTTTTGTAAATTCATCCCGGTGAAAAACAGCATTATAAATTTCAGGCTCTTTCCTCGAGTCCAGATCGATCAGTTTTGCATAACAGCCGAATTCAAAATTGGCGATCCCGTTGTTGCTCCAGCCATGTTCATCATCTCCCAGGAGAGCGCGTTTCGAATCCGTCGAAAGTGTGGTTTTGCCGGTACCGGACAAGCCGAGAAAAAGAGCAAGCTCTCCTTTTGCATTCTCATTTGCAGAACAGTGCAATGGCAAAATGTTTACCTGCGGCAAATAATAATTCATGACGGTAAACATGAGTTTTTTAACGCTACCGCAATAGGATGACCCATATATCAGCCCCAGCCGCCGGTTAAAATCCATAACGATTGCCATCTGTGTTGTTTTGCCGTTCTCGAGCTGTCGCAGGCGCCCTTTAAATTTTCCCTGATTGAGCTTGTCGTATGGGAGAACGATCAATTTAAAACCCGATTTGGCGAACACGCTCTTGTGAATTTTCCCGGGCATGGGGCGAAACATATTCATGGTGAACAGCATGGTCAGAGGGCTGTCTGTAATGGTCTCTACAGGCAGCGCATAGGAAACATCGGCACCGATAACGCGATTGCTGACAAAAATTCTTTTCTTGCGTTTTAATGTTTCATTAGCGGTTTGCCACAACCCGATAAACGTATCGTCGTCCAGTGGCAAATTATTGGGAGAGTCCCAGTCGATATGCGATTCGGTATCGGCATGCCTGACAATCATGGTGTCTTTCGGTGATCTGCCGGTAGATTCACACGGCGTCCATGTCGCCAAACATCCATTGGCTGATATCAGAGCCTGCTTGAACTCTATGGTTTGAAGAATGGTTTCTTTACGCGTGAGATTGAACTGTACGTCAACATGATTGTTTAATAGCTCGGTTAAGGCTGCATTCGGATCCATAATCCTTCCTTTTCAACACCCCTGCCGGTATAAATGTGAGTGTATAATAGAAAACTTTTACCTTATTGTCAAGCATACAATTCAGTCTCCGTGTGAGACAAATGTCCGTAATGTGCCACATAGTGTGTATAATCTTCATTCACACTCTTCTGTCAGGTAACACAAAAACAATATAATTATATGTAAATTTGTGACTTTTATCAAATTACCAAACCGGAAAATATTCTTATATTTGGCATGGATATTGCGGGAACTTTTTGCAGTATAAGGAATTAAATAGCATCGAACTGTGTTAAATCAGACAAGAAGGTTTAGCAACCTTGTAGAGGCAAAAAAAGGGAGGTAAAAATGAATCTCGTCCTCCACAATTTCAAAAAAATATTGATGATCATGACGCTTCATATATCTGTTTTTAGTCTGGTCATCGCAGGAGTCGTCTATTTTGATAAGACGCACTCTACACTTACGGATATTGAAGAAAAGGTATATCTTTCTGAAAAGATAAATTCCATCGATTCCACCCGTATCAGCAGTATCGAAAGAATTGTTCAAATTATCTCAAAATACAACCCCGAGATGGAAGCGGGTCTAAAACAGGATATCGCCAATGAAATTTATCTCATGTCACAAAAATATACCAATTTGAACATAAACTTTATCTGTGCAACAATTACCCATGAAAGTGCCCGCAGCTGGAAACCTCAAGTCATTTCAAATGCAGGTGCAATGGGCTTGATGCAGGTTATGCCGACAACAGGGGCTTTTCTGGCGGCTGAAGAAGGTATTTCTTTTACCTCTAAAGAGATACTCTATGACCCCATCATCAACATCCGACTGGGTTGCAGGTATCTCAGCCAGCTTGTCGCTATGTATGAACACGATGGTGGCCTTGCTGCCTATAACGGTGGTCCCTACAGAGCTGAAATGTGGATCGAATCGAACAAAAATTATAACATTCTCTTTGCAGAAACAAGAGATTATGTACCCGCAGTACTGGAATTGTATCAACAGTTCCGCAGTGAACAAGTCATGTAAACTCGTTTTTTCATTTTCGCCTAAAAAAGCGATCTCTAAAAGAGATCGCTTTTTTTTTGCCATCTTGTGAGACCCAGCCGGACTGCCCATAAAAATATTTGATTATTTGCAAAATATTGCTTAATGTTACACAAATTTAAAAGGCGAGGATGCAAAAAATCACGATAAATGGTCAGGACCTGACACTGGAACAGCTCTACGCTGTTGCATTCGGCAGGATAAAGGTGATTATTGACCCGCAGGCAAATGAACGCATGCAGCGCTCGCGTGACTGTATCGAAGAAATACTGGACAGGGGCCGAGTCGTTTACGGCGTGAATACCGGATTCGGCAAGCTTGCAAATGTTCATATAAAGCCAAAGGAGATCGAAGCTCTACAACACAATCTGATATTGAGTCACGCCTGTGGCATCGGCGATCCTATTCCGGAACCCGTTGTTCGTGCTGCCATGCTTTTAAAGATCAATGCCTTGTGCAAGGGCTATTCCGGTTCAAGGCCGGTCGTGGCAAAATATTTGTGTGAGCTTTTGAATCATCAAATCACGCCCTGTATTCCGGAAAAAGGTTCCGTTGGAGCCTCCGGAGATCTGGCGCCACTGGCCCACATGACGCTTGTGCTGCTGGGGATGGGAGAGGCTTGTGTAAACGGTGAAAAAACATCCGGGGAAAAAGCCCTTGGAATGGCCAACCTTTCGCCTCTGGTGTTAAAAGCCAAAGAAGGCCTGGCCATCATTAACGGCACCCAGATCACCACTGCTTTCGCGGCTCTTGCCCTGTTCCGCGCTCAAAATCTGGTTAAAACCGCTGACATCGCCGGAGCCTTAACCGTTGAAAGTCTGCTGCACACCAAAACCGCTTTTGACGAACGCATTCAGCGGGCCCGCGGTTTTCAACATCAGATTAAAGTTGCCGGGAACCTTACAAAGCTGCTACTGGAGAGTCAAATCGTCTCATCGCATCAGGACTGCGATAAAATCCAGGATCCGTACAGCTCGCGCTGCATACCACAGGTGCATGGAATTGTCAGACAAGCGCTCAACTTTGTAAGGGAGGTTATCGACACTGAATTGAATGCGGCTACAGACAATCCGCTCGTCTTTGCAGAAGACCAGAGCGTTTTATCCGGAGGGAATTTTCATGCCCAGCCGATTTCTCTGGCGAGCGATACGCTGGCCATTGCGCTGGCGCAGCTGTCCAATATTTCGGAGCGCCGCCTGGAAAACCTTATGGATTCCGTTCAAAGCGGCTTGCCGCCGTTTTTGGCTTCGGACAGCGGCAAAAACTCGGGTTTTATGATGGCACAGGTTACCGCTGCGGCCCTGGTTTCGGAAAATAAAGTTCTGTGTCATCCCGCTTCAGTGGATTCAATTCCGACCTCTGCAAATCAGGAGGATTTTGTCAGCATGGGTACCCACGCGGCAAGAAAGGCCTTTGAAGTACTCCAGAACGCTGAAACCATCATCGGCATTGAACTTTTGGCCGGTTGCCAGGCTCTGGATTTTCGTGGCCACCGACAACCGGGACGAGGAACACGGGTCGCTTATGAAACCATCCGTAAAATCATTCCGACCATGCCTCGGGATCGGCTTTTTCAAAAGGATTTGATGAAAATAAAAAAAATAATTAAAGAAAATAACATTGTCCAAAATGTTGAAAAAGTAATAGGATCTTTATAAAACGGAGTTAAAAAATGGCTGAATTTTTAGGACAAGGGTTAACCTTTGACGATGTTTTATTGGCGCCCAATAAATCCAGCGTCTTGCCGAAAAACGTGGATGTAAAAACGCGCTTGTCCCGTAACATGTCCATAAATATTCCAATACTTAGCGCAGCGATGGACACGGTTACGGAATCGGACCAGGCTATCGCTCTGGCAAGAGTTGGCGGTATTGGTATCATACACAAAAACAACACGATCGAATATCAAACTGCAGAGGTGGATCGCGTTAAACGATCTGAAAGCGGTATGATTATGAATCCTATAACGCTTCCCCCGGACAGAAAGCTAAGCGAAGCGCTCGAACTCATGGCCCGGTACCGTATATCCGGCATCCCCATTGTCGACGGTCAAAAACTGGTGGGTATTTTAACCAATCGCGATTTGCGTTTTGTGACCGACTTGAATAAACGGGTTGACTCATTGATGACCAAAAAAGACCTGGTTACCGTACCGGTAGGCACCTCGCTGGACGAGGCGGAAAAAATTCTGCAGAAATATAAAATCGAAAAATTACTGGTGGTGGACAAGGACAATCGACTCCGCGGACTGATCACTGTAAAGGACATCCTCAACCGGAAAAAGTATCCCCATGCGTCCAAGGACAAGCACGGCCGGCTTTTGGCCGGGGCAGCGGTTGGAGTGGCTTCGGATACGCGGGAAAGAGCACAGGCTCTGGTAGACGCTGGTGTTGATATACTGGTCGTAGATACAGCACACGGACATTCTGAAGGGGTATTAAAAATCACGGAAATGTTAAAAAAGGAATTTCCGGAAATAGATATCATCGCCGGTAATATCGCTACAGAAGAAGCAGCGCAGGACCTCATAGCCGCCGGTGCAGATGCTATCAAAGTCGGCATCGGACCGGGCTCGATTTGTACCACCCGGGTTATTGCCGGAGTCGGCGTACCACAACTGACCGCAATCCTAAATTGCTCCCAAGCCTGCAAAGAACACGACATCCCGTTGATTGCCGACGGAGGCATAAAACAAACCGGTGATATCGCCAAAGCACTGGCTGCCGGTGCAGATGCCATTATGGTCGGCAACATGCTCGCCGGCACAGAGGAAAGCCCCGGAGAACTGGTGCTTTACGAAGGACGTAAATATAAAACCTATCGCGCGATGGGTTCTCTTAGCGCGATGAAGAGCGGTCGCGGTGACCGTTATTTTCAGGAAGGTGAACAGGACATAAAAAAACTGGTTCCCGAAGGCATAGAAGGACGTATTCCCTATCGGGGGAAAACCAGTGAAGTGATTTATCAAATGATAGGCGGATTGCAGGCATCAATGGGTTATTGCGGTGCGGCCACAATTGCTGACTTGCAAAAAAACGCAAGGTTCATTACCGTCACACCGGCAGGCCTTTTGGAAAGCCATCCGCATGATATCATTATAACGCACGAATCACCAAACTACTATATGCGGCCTCATAATTAAAACAGGACACAAGGGTGTCGATCAAAGTCTCCATACAAAAAACGGAGACCTTGTTTTACAGGTCTGGATAAACCGAAACAGATTGAGTGTTAAACCGGATGGAGCAACCAAAAGGTAAAAAAAAGACGGGTTCAATCAAAGAAAAGTGAACGGTATGCAAAAGGGGCAAACAGCCCCTTTTCATCTAGGAAAGGCTATTGACATGTTTAGCCAGCTTGGCTTTTTGATTGGCGGCTTTGTTCTTGTGTATGATTCCCTTTGCCGCTAATTTATCCAAAATAGAACTCGTTTTTTTAAAACTTGCTTCAGCTTCTTCCTTGTTGCTGGCAGAACGAACTTTGGAAATGTGTGTTTTCATCATGCTTTTATAATGCTGATTTCGCAAGCGATTGCGCTCGTTAATACTAATTCTCTTAATAGCTGATTTGTGATGTGCCATCTATAAAGATTCTCCTTTTTTTTATGCAAGATTAAACTTAAACAAAAAATAAAAAAAAATCAATAAAAATTTTTACAAAAGGGACAGATATGGCATACAAAGTTGAGGAAATATCAGCTACAGCGGATTTGAAAAAATTTATCAAACTGCCCTGGAAAATCTATAACAATGATCCAAATTGGATTCCGCCGCTTATCGTTTCCGAAAAAGAAATTCTGGACAAGGGAAAAGGGGCCTTTTTCGCCAATGGCCGGGCAGAATATTTTATGGTCACTGATGATGATGGTGTTCCGGTGGGCCGTGTCTCCGCACATGTCAATCACCAATATGAAAAATACCGAGACAACGAGACCGGATTCTTTGGCTTTTTTGAATCCATTGACGACCAAAAAGTCGCTGACCTTCTCTTTGATGCCGCCGGCAGCTGGTTGCAGCAACAGAAGAAAAGCAGAATACTCGGGCCCATGAGTTTCGGAATGTACGATATCAGCGGTCTCCTGATCGAAGGATTCACTCCCCCGGTTGTGATGACGGCATATAATCCTCCATATTATCAACGGCTGCTGGAGCAAGCGGGATTTGAAAAAGCAATCGACTGGTACGCCTTTTTGGTATCAAAGGAGAATGAAATCAATCCGGTTCTCCGTAAAGTCCGTGACCGCGTCAAAAGACAAAAAAACATCCTCATTCGACCGATTAATCTTAAAAAACTCGATGAAGAGGTTCATCACATCCAAAAAATCTTTACCGATGCCTGGATGGAAAATTGGCAGCACGTTCCCTTTACGGAGGAGGAATTAAATCATCTGAAAAGTGAGCTCAAACAGATCGTGGTCAAAGAAGTTACTGAATTGGCCTTTTATGAGGGCGACTGTATCGGTTTCAGCCTCAGCATAAAAGACGCCAACCAGGCATTAAAGGCAGCAAACGGAAGGCTTTTTCCCCTCGGATTGCTTAAAATCCTCTGGCATATGCGTAAAATAAACCGCATGCGCACCATAGCCATGGGCGTTCTCAAAGAGCACCGACATCGCGGCATAGATATCGCCTTTTACATCGACACTATAGAAAAGGGCACAAAACTCGGTTACATGGATTCGGAATGTTCGATCATCGTCGAAAGCAATGAGCGTATGATCAAAGCGCTGGAGGATTTGTCGGCACGGAGGTATAAAACATTCCGGTTTTTTGAAAAAAATATTTAATGAAACAAAACTCGCTCTGGGCATGTTTACATTAATAAACTCAAAACCAAATCAAAAGGTAAAATGAATCGTTTTTTACTTGTCATCCTCTTCGTTTGTTTACTGACCGGCATGGTGCAGCAAGCACAGGCGCAATATTATTTCGGCCGAAACAAAGTGCAGTATAACCATTTCGAATGGCATATCCTTGAAACCGAGCACTTTGATATCTATTACTACCCACAAATGCGGGAACTGGCCGAGATCGGCGCGGCATATGCTGAAAAGACTTATCTTTATTTGGAATCAAAATTCAATCACAATATTTTGCGCCGCGTACCATTGATTTTTTATGCCACTCACGCCCATTTTCAGGAAACCAATACCATACCGTATATCATTCCGGAAGGCGTAGGCGGCTTTTTCGAATTTTTAAAAGGACGTGTGGTTGTACCGGCAAATGGTTCAATACCACAATTCAAACATGTCCTCCGGCATGAATTGATTCATGTGTTCAGCCACAGTCTCGAACACCGCATCCTTAAAGACCACCGGCTGCTCAATCATCCGGGGCTTCCCCTCTGGTTTGTAGAGGGACTGGCGGAATACTGGTCCATAGAGTGGGATGCTCGGGCTGAAATGTTCATTCGCGATGCCACTCTGAGCAACTATCTCTATCCGTTGCAGAACATCTATCAGATCAATGGCTCCTTTTTAATGTATAAAGAGGGCCAGGCCGCTCTAAGGTTTATTGCTGAAAAATATGGCGATGAAAAACTGCTCGAATTGATACAAAACCTCTGGATCGATAAACGATTTGCGCTGGTGTTTGAAAAAACCATGGGGATGGATTACAAGGAATTCGATAAGGAATGGATATATCACCTCAAAAAAGAATACTTTCCGCTGTTGGAAAATCATGACAGTCCAAAACAAGTCGCCGATCAACTTACCCATAAAGGGATCAACATTAAACCAACCTATTTTAAGCATGACGAGCAAGAATATGTTGTCTTTCTATCCAACCGTACCGGATACGCAAACATTTATATCGAACCCATCAAAAAAAGTAAAAAAGAGCCAAAAGCCGAAATATTGGTGGCTGGTGAAAGAAGCATAGAGTTTGAATCTTTTCATCTCCTGCAGAGCAAGATCGATGCCCATTCACAGGGAACGCTGGCCTTTACATCGAAAAGCGGGGATCAGGACAAGCTTTATCTCTATGATCTCATCAACAGAGAGATTATGGAACGCCATGAATTTGACAATCTGGTTTCCATCTATTCCCCGACCTGGTCTCCGGATGGCAATAAAATCGCGTTTTCCGGTCTTGCGTTTTCCGGAAAATCCGATATTTATATTTACAATCGCAATAATGATTCCCTGATGCGGCTCACCGATGATTATTTTGATGACAAGGAACCATCCTGGTCACCGGATGGTCGTTATATCGCCTTTAGTTCGGACAGAGGCGTTTTTGGCGAAAAAACCTATTACAATCTCTTCATCCACGATACCGAAACCGGTTTGGTGCGCTATGTAACCAATGGCAAATTCAACGACAGCGCTCCAACCTGGTCTCCGGACGGCCGCTTTCTCGCTTTTTCTTCAGATCGAGACGATGCTTTTAATATCTGGGTATTACATCATAACCATGAAAATTCTTCGAAAGAGGGCAAAAACCCCGGCAGTACGTTTTTTTCAGCTCTGAACCGAAATCATGCGCTCAAGCAGTTGACCCATTTCACCACCGGTGCCTTTGATCCCGAGTGGACGAAAGACGGCGATCTTCTTTTCTATGCTTTTGAAGACTTTAGTTTTCAGATCTATCAACTCGATTCAGTTGCCAGTAAAGTACGCTTCAAAAACGAGGTGGATAGCCTCGACCAAAGACACATCGCCATGGATTGGTCCTTCAAGCGTCTCAAAGGCAAAAACGGTGCCCAGGGCATCAAATACAAACCAAAGTATGACCTGGACATCGCCCAAAGCCAGATCACTCAGGATCCCATTTTTGGTACCTCAGGAGGCGTACAACTGGCTGTTACAGATATGTTGGGAAATTACCAATATTTTTTCCTGCTCTATAATAATGCCAGAACGCGAGACGAATTCCTGGACAGCTTTAATTTTGCCGTCTCCCGTGTAGATTTGTCGCGTCGTACCAATTTTGCCCTTGGTTTTTATCACTTTGCCGGGCGCTATTACAATCGATACGATTACTGGTTTTGGGAGCGACGCTACGGCGGTTTTGGGGCGATCAGCTACCCGTTTTCCAAATTCAAACGCCTCGAAGCCAGCCTGAATGTTCGCCACTCCGACAAGGAGTGGTTTTACGATAACTATCGGCGCCGTGCGTTGCTGGTTTCCAATTTTCTCAGCTATATAAAAGATACATCACTATGGGGTCCAACCGGGCCTATCGATGGAGAGCGATTTAACATTACGCTCGGCAATACGCTCGACATTGCGCACTCGAATGTAAATTTTTCCACCCTCATCGTCGATTACCGGCGATATTTTCGCCTGAGCAACAGAATAACCCATGCCGTACGCCTGTGGACACAGATGAATCACGGTAAGGAAGCAACCCCGTTTTTTATGGGGGGCAGTTGGGACCTGCGCGGATACAGGTTGTGGCATCTCTGGGGAACCAAGCTGGCGCTAATGAGCAATGAGCTTCGATTTCCGTTCATCGATCGCTTTATCGTCAACTTTCCATTCGGCGGCCTTGGGCTCAGCGCCATTCGCGGCGCCATGTTTGTAGATGTGGGAAATGCGTGGGATGATCACCTCGATTATCTGCTGGGCAGCACAGGATTCGGAGTACGGTTCCGCTTCGGGGGCTTTTTGGTCCTGAGACTCGACTGGGGACGCAAATTCACCATCCACAACCCGAAGCGATTTTACCGCGTTGACAAGTACGATGTGGATAACGAATGGTTTACACAATTCTTTTTTGGCTGGGATTTTTAAACATATGGAAAAAAAACCAAACAAAATAACACGCTATACGGCCTGTAACTTGCTTGTTTTCTCATTGATTTTAATGGCCTGTGCTTCTCTGAAACTAAAATGGCAACCTGAAACGGGCTTTGATGAATGGCGGCAATTTGGCAAAACACCCCAACACACCAATACGGTAAACGACAGCATCCAGTTTCCCATGACAAAAAAATGGGAACACAAAACCTCTCTTGCAGTGGGTCCGTCACTGATTGCTTTTAACGATGCCGTATTTTTTCATACCTATGACGGTAAAATCAAAGCAGTGGCAATCAGTAGCGGAAAAGATATCGGCACGCTTAAATTAAAAAAGAAACAGGTGGGAACCTTTGCGTTTGCAGACTCTACCCTCGTTATCGTGCGCCGGCAATGGCAGCCGGCACTTGAGCGTTATCACCTGCAAAGGGGTGAAACCATGTGGAAAAATAACGGTGGCAATTCCTTTGCAGAGCCTTTAATCACCAACGACCGCATTTATGTGGCTTATCAACAAAAAAAACTGATTTGCTATAAACTCGAAAATGGTGAAATGGACTGGAGTGCGGATTTACCCTCCCCCAGCCATACAACACCGACATGGGCGAACGGAAAAGTGGTGGTAGGCACGAATCAGGGAACACTTTATGCCGTTCAAAAGGGCAACATAAAATGGTCCTTTCCAACCGGCGGTGCGCTGAGAGCCTCCGCCACCTGTTTTAACGGAACAATCTTTGCAGGATCCACTGACGGTATTTTCTATGCCCTGAATGCCGAAACCGGAAAAAAAATATGGTCGTTTAAAACCAAAGGAAAAATTTACCAAACAGCCGCCATTCATGGCCAAAACATTATTTTTGGGGCGACAGACCATACCCTCTACTGCCTCAATCGCCGGACAGGAAAACCCGTGTGGACATTTACAGCCAGCAGCGTCATCAGCACCAATCCGGTCAGCGCAAGAAATGCCATCTTTGTGGGATCTCTCGACAAGAACCTTTACGCCATTGACCCTGCAAATGGAAAAAAAATATGGTCGTTTACTGCAGAGGGAAGAATTCGAACCCACCCCATCATTCTAAACAGGAAAGTACTTTTTGGCAGTGAAGAAGAGAGGATTTATTGTTTTGAATAAAACGGTTTTACCCTATATCATTCTTTCCCTGCTTGCCGGAACGTTTACTGCCCATTCCCGGGAGGATAACCGTGCGTATCTGCATATCAGTTCAACGCCTTCCGGTTTGCCGGTATACCACAATAATGCCCTTATCGGCCACACACCGCTGCACCACTATGCCATAGAACCCGGCAATCACCGCATCGTCATCTACTCCCCCTACTGGCCGTCCTGGAATATCGATAATTTCGAAAAACATCTGGTCGTCTATAAAGACCGAACCTATCCTGTCAAGGCCGATTTTCCTAAAATGGTATATATCAACTCTTTACCGTATGATGCCGATGTCTTCGCCGCTGACAAGCTGTTGGGGAAAACACCTTTATACCTGACCGCCGATACCCTGAAAACAATCCGGCTGGTAAAAAAGGGCTATTTACCATCCAGCATCAGGCTGGATTCCCTGCAACGGATGGCAGTGGTTGAGTTAACACCCAACAAGGTATATGCCCGGAAACGATTAAAACAAACCCGTCGGAAAGATCAAAAATTAAAATTGAAAAAAAATTTGTTCCGGGCAAGCATGGCCGTTACCGTAGCTGCAGGTCTCTCAACCATTCACTTTCGCTCAAAGGGCAGTGATGAGTACGATAACTATATGCACACGATAACCCCGGAAAAGATGAACAAACACTTTGAAAATTCGCGCTATTACGACCGTCTTGCCGGATTCAGCTATGCGTTATTTGAAACCGGTTTCGTTTTATCGGGATACTTTTTTCTTTCATCGCGCCGGGAAGATTAGTACTTGCCACAAAACGCTTGCGCCACAAAAGGGGTGAGGCTCTCGAATCTCAAAAAAATACTGTGGATATCATGCAAAAAAAACCATTTTATGGTCATGATTTTGTACCGCCCCGGGACCAAAAACCCCTATGGTATCAAATATTTCCGGAAAGATTTCACAAGGGATAATTTCATAATCCGGTAGATATAAGAGAAAAATCAACTCGAGAGAAACGGTATAACGGAGACACTCAATGAAAAGAAAATGGATACTAATCGTTGTACTCTTTTTTATCATCCGTTTATCACAATACTGGATAGGTAACACTCTTGGCAACAAAGATGGCATGATTCAGCATCCGCTTTTATTGATCATGCTGGCTTTGGTATATTCATTCCTCATCCTCGCCGCCATAGCACTTGTAGCGGGAGATCATCTTAAAAAACATTGTTCTACGCCATTGCTGCCCATTTTGATCCTGATTGGTTTTTTGATTATAGCCGAAGGGATATCCCGCAGCCAGTTTTTCGATCACAATAGCCTGTACAGCTCGGCTCTCTATAAAAACATAAATGATGTCAAGATACTTTATACCAGAGAAAAACCCCCTCCCGGCCGTTGGACCGTTCAGCCAAAGGATCAAGGTTCCGACCTTTCCAGCGAACAAAAAGAAGCTATCCGGAAACTGCAATCCATCGGCTATCTTTCCGGCTCTCAGGAAGCTCCTGAAAATCAAAATGTGAGTATTAACAAGCGGTCAAAAACCGCAACCGGTTATAATCTTGTCGTCTCCGGCCATACAACAGGGGCGTTTATCATGGATATGGAGGGAACAGAACTGCACAGCTGGAGTTGTTCCGCTCATCACGCCTGGCCCGACCTGAACCATGAACAGGAAAACAACCACACCGGCAATCATTCTTTTTGGCGACGTGTGCATCTATTTAAAAACGGAGATCTTTTGGCTGTCTTTGAAGGCCTCGGCATCATCAAGCTGGACAAAAATTCCAATTTGATTTGGAAAAACAAAAACGGCGCGCACCACGATCTTTATGTAGATAAAAATAATAATATTTATCTCTTGACACGCAAAGCGCATATCAGGCCCGAATATCATGAAACAGAACCTATTCTCGAAGATTATATTTGCATACTGGATTCCCTTGGCCAACAGATCATGGAAATTTCCATCCTGGACCTTTTAGCAGATTCCAAATATGCGCCGGTACTGAGAAGAATGTATGACCATGGGGATATTTTGCATACCAATACGATCGAGCTCATTGAAAAGGAACCACCATTAACCTCTCCTTTCAGGGCGGGGACTCTGTTGATCTCCATATTACATCTGGATCTGGTTTGCGCTGTCGATCTGAATCACAGGAATATTTACTGGGCGGAATCCGACTTGTGGTTTCGCCAGCATCAACCAACCCTGTTACCCAGCGGTCATTTACTCGTGTTCGATAATCAGGGCCGGGAAGGAAAATCTACAGTCCTGGAAATTGATCCCACAAGCCGGGATATCGTCTGGTTCTACCGCGGCGATGAAGGGCATCCCTTTTACACATATAGTTGTGGATCGCATCAACGACTTGAAAACGGCAATACCCTCATCACTGAATCCGATCCCGGCAGAGCTTTTGAAGTGACCGCTGATAAAGAAATTGTCTGGGAATATATCAACCCGCACCGGGCCGGCAGTCAAAAAAAACTGATTGCCACCCTTTTTGAAATCATAAGGCTGGAAAATTTTTCATTGCATTGGCTTGAATAAATTTCTTTATCCTGAAAAGATATTAGTTCCCATTTCTACTCCGCCGGGGCAAGGAGGGCTGTATAATGAAATATAAAGTCAAATTTTTACCCTTGTCTGCAAAATGCTTCTACTGGGGCGGCCTCAGTCTCGTCAGCTTGCTGATTCTCCTGATCTTCGTCAAGCCCGGTCCCATGCATTCAGGTATCAATTACTACCATCCCAGCAAATTTTCTTCCATGGTCAACGGAACCGCTCACAAACCCTTTATCTATCGCACGCTTGTCCCGTCAACCATCCGTACCATTGAAGCGCTCACTCCCGACACGATCGAAAAGAAATGCATTGAACTGATTTCGGACAATTTATTTTTAGAGGATATTTATAAAACCTTTCGCTGGGAACCATATTATGCCTATCGCTATATATGGGCCGTTGTGATTATGTTTTTTTCGTTCCTTGGATTTGCTCATTTTACGGTTAAATTTATCAGAGATTTTTATGATCTGCCGGATTCATGGCAATCGTCTCTTCTGCTGGCAACGATCCTGCTGCTGGGGTTGCCCCCATTTTTTAAATATACTTCAATGATCTATGACCCGACGCAGCTTTTCTTGTTTACCCTCGCTTTGTACATGCTTGAGCGAAATCGATTAAAAGCATTCTTTTTCACCTTTATCCTGTGCTGTTTAAACAAGGAAACAGCGGTGCTGCTTGTTCCCCTGTATGGAATTATTTATTTCAAACGGCCGAACGCATTGACCTTTGCGGGATTCTTGTCCCTGTTGGTGATTTCCTTTTTGCTGATTAAAGGTCTTCTTGCATTGCATTATCATAATAATCCGGGCGCTTTTCTCGAGCTCCATTTGATAGATCACAATGTTACTATTCTCAGCCATGGATGGAATTTTCAGGCGTACCTGACGTTTATGCTGGGGGGAATACTGATTTTTTTCCGTTGGCAAAAAAAACCCTGTTTTCTAAGAGTTTCTCTTTATACTACTCTTGCACCATTGTTGATGATGGCTCTTTTTTTTGGTTTTTTCGATGAGTGGAGAGGATATCTGGAAGCGTATCCTGTTGTATTTGCCCTGATCATGGACTCGTTTCTTCGATTAAAAAAGAATTGTAAATAACGGTAAAATTAATAAATTATTAGTGTCTGACGCGAGCAGTCGATCTGCAGGTGGCAGGCGATGATAAAAAACGCACAACGGGGATGGCATCTTTCGTACCTGCAACCAATCCGCTCCCCAAGAGGACGGCATAAATCATAACCCGACATGATTTTGATATGAGAAACCAAAACCAGATCAAATTGACATTTTTTGTCTTTTTGATCATTGTCAGCTTGTTCATTTTGCACTGCCGATATCTGGCTGTGATTGCAGAAGACGCATTTATCTCCTTTCGCTTTGCTAAAAATCTTGCCTCCGGCAATGGTCTGGTTTGGAACCTTACCGAATCGCCGGTAGAAGGATATAGCAACTTTCTCTGGGTGATGCTGAATGCTCTTGCACTCTATTTAGATGCCGAGGTAACTCTTTTTTCTCAAGTCGCAGGCCTGGTGGCCGCTATACTCGTTCTGGTTTATGTCTATCGGTTTGCCCACAATTTTCTCTCTAAAACCCGTTTAGGAGCTTTGCTTCCTCCTCTTTTCCTGGCTTGTTCAGGGCCGTTTGCTACCTGGGCTTGCAGCGGTATGGAGACCAGTTTTTTTACCCTTTGGGTCGTTGCCACAGCTTATTATACTGTTTCCTGGCAGGCACGGGGAAACACAAAAACACTGGCTCTGGCCTTTTTCTCCGCTCTGATTGCCACGCTTAGCCGGCCTGAAGGCTTTGGAATATTCGCGGTTCTGGTTTTGATGATCCTGTTGTTCCAAAACCCGCATCATCAAAGAACAAAACGCAAAACAATGCTTTTTTTGGCTCTGCTCTTCTATATTATCCCTTTTTCTATCTATTTTATATGGCGATTCTCTTATTTCGGTTTTCTTTTGCCCAATACCTTTTATGCCAAAACCGGGGGCGGATATTTTCAGTGGTACAGGGGGTTGTGTTACCTCTTTTACTTTGCCTTTCACTATCTTTTACCACTTATCCCTTTACCGTTTCTGATTTTATGGAACAGAGCACAACCTCTTGTAAAGTTCAAATTATTTCAACCGGCAATCCGTGCCCGGGCAGCTCTGATCTGTTTGTCGCTTACCGTTGCCTATTCCGTATATATCATATGGGTCGGGGGTGATTACATGGCGATGTACAGATTTTTCGTTCCCATATTACCGTTTATTTATTTGCTCATATCCTGGGGCTTTATGCTACTCTTTGAAAAAGAGCAAACGCCTTCTCAGCGTCTGGTGCTGATCGCTCTGTTGTTGTTCTCTATCGCCGGTACAACAGTACATTCCACGCCACTGGAAGAACGGCTTTTTACAAAACCGACAATGACGCATGGTCAGTACAGGGGCATCCAAACAGAACGCTGGCACAGCCGGCGTCTGACGGCAATCGGCCATTTTTTTAAAAACTATGCCCAGGGAGAGAATGCAAGCCTGGCAACAGACGCAATAGGTGCTGTAGGATTTTATTCCGAACTTGAAATATATGGTCTGCACGGATTGGTGGATCCGGTCATCGCTCACCGTCACCGAAAAAATATAGGCAAAGGATTCCCGGGACATGAAAAAGCAAGTCTGGCCTATACACTCTCCAGGCAACCGACGTTTTTTATGTTCAACAGAGAGCTGACCCCAAAACCGATGCGTTTTCCGTCGTTCAATGCGCACATTATGAATTTACTGCAAAATTATGAGCTGAAATCATTCTGGATAAAGGATAAAGGCAACCAAAAACAGGGATATTTTACCTTTTTACAAAGAGAGAGGCATTAGAAGAAACACTGAATGCCAGACCAGAACAAATCACCCAGGGTAGAGAAAAAACAAAATGGAAATAAAAAAACAATCCTCCCGAGGATATGCTATAGGTGCTGCAGTACTCGCCACTATTTTTGCATTTATCGTGCTGGAAGCTGCCAGTCGGCTATGGTTATCCGTTTTTGCAAACAACAAACAGATTGCTTTATACGGCACCGCGGAGCAGGTACAAAACCTGGAAAAACGATACAAAAGGCACCCCTATCTGCCATTCATTCCCCTGCCGAATTACCGCAGCGATAAAAACAGACACAACACTCTGGGCTACAGAGGAGATGAGATCAGCATGCCAAAACCGGAATCGGAATTCCGTATCGCCTGCCTGGGGGGATCGACAACCTATACAACCAGCGTTGAAGATTATACGCAATCATATCCGTATCTTCTGCAGCGCTATCTGAGCCAAAAACGCCCCGAACTCAAAGTCATTAATGCCGGCTGCGGTAAATATTCGAGCTGGGAAAGTCTGATCAACCTGTCTTTCAGAGTTCTGGAGCTCCAGCCGGATCTCGTTATCGTCTATCAAAATGTAAATGATGTTCATTGCCGTCTGGTTTATCCCTATTCAGCATACAGAGCGGATAACACAGCTTCACGCAAGCCCTATTCAGAACCGCGGGAAAACTTTTGGACCAGGAGCACGGCAATTCGCATTCTCGCTACAAGACTGGGATTGCGAAAAAGCATGGCCGGATTGCTCTTTTTTCGCACGCACGATTACGTCGAGACAAACTATACCATGGAATTTTGCGAGCAAAAACGACTGAATGTATATCCTTCGAGAATTTTCACCAGACATCCGGCGAGTGAAATGCTGACAAAAAACCCGCCCATCTATTTCGAAAAAAATATGGAAAATATCGTTGCGCTCTGCAAAGCCAACGATATTGACGTGGTCTTGTTAACCTTTGCCTCTTCCCCGCATTTTCCGAATAATCCCATGTCCTTTACACCTGAATATCGCAACGCCATCAAAGAGCACAATGATATTATTAAAAATATATGCCTTCAAAAAAACATACACTGTTTCGATCTTGCCGCTCAAATGCCGACTGAGCCGGATTATTGGTGCGATGGCAATCATGTCAATGAAAAAGGCAGCAACACCAAAGCCAGGCTTGTTGCAGCCTATCTCGAACAGTCCGGCTTGTTGCCCTGAAGGACCTCATCACAATGGAAGCTATGGTGCCGATATGTCATTAAAAAACGTCTTGCTTAAACGGTTAGATAAAATTCTCGGCAAATATCACTATAAGGCATGCCCGCAAAAGCTATTATATCCCTGGCAGTGCTCTGCCCAAGTGGATAAATCCCAATTGCAGGAGATGAATCTCCCGGTTCATGCCAAATCTTACCTGAATCCCACACATCCACGTTTGTTGGAGCTGCAGGAAAGATATGCCCGCTTTCAAAAAGCAACCGAATCATTAATCTGGACACCAGACTATATTAAAGCGCAGGACCTCCTCTTCTTCAGAGGTGATAATGGATATATTTGGCAGAGCAGGGGCAACAATATGAATGAGATGTCTTACACGCTGGCTTATTATTATGTAAAATCCATCGACTCGCTTGATTTATTAAACAAACTGCGTGAAGACAAGTGGTTTGGTAATATTACCTTTCAACTGGAGGGAAAACTCATTTCCAGAGATCTGCTGGATTCGATACTGGAGATCTACTTTTTGCATAAACATCTCGATCTTTCCTCTTCGGCCGTTACCGGCAATATTCTGGATATAGGTGCCGGTTATGGCAGGTTGGCACATCGACTGTTAAGGGCTTTTCCCAATATAAAAACCTGTTTTTGCACCGATGCGGTGGCCATATCGACATTTATTTGTGAATATTATCTAAAATTTCGCAATCTTGGGGAAAAAGCTGTTGCCGTGCCCCTGCACCAAATAGAGTCTGTATTAAAGGAAAACAAGATTGATATGGCTCTGAACATCCACAGCTTTTCAGAGTGCTCAAAACCGGCGATAGAATGGTGGCTTGATAAACTGCAGCGATTCGGGATTCCCTTTTTGCTGGTGATCCCGAACCCGATGAACCATGGCGGCAAGCATTTATTGACCACCGAAGGGATAAATTTTACGCCGATCATAAAACAACATGGCTACGATCTGGTCAGCCGTGAACCCAAATATAACGATCCCCTGGTACAAAAATATGCGATGGCGCCTACCTACTATTATCTTTTCAAGAGTCGTAGCCATTGACCAGATAATTCAAAATTGCCGGTGTGATATCGACGAGGGAGTGTAGCGATTTTATTAAAGACTCTTTTCCCCTTCCGAACAGCCCGGTCAGCACAGGATTGACGGTATGCGTTTTTATCGAAAGGTCCTCAATATTTCCATGATCGCTGACCAAAACAACAAGGGTCTCCTTGAGATTGACTGAATCCAGCACAGCAAAGAGAAACCGGTGGAGATCCTTCAGTTTTTCACGGGCCAGGGCAAAATCCTGAGAGTGACCTGCCTGATCCGTTTGAAAATATTCATATAAAATAATATCGTAATGTCTGCTCTGTTTTGCCAGAATCTGACCTGCTTTTTCCGGTGTGAAGCGTTGTACAGAGAATCCCTTTTCAACCAGGGTTTCATTGGTCAGATCGTGATAAATGGATCGCTCGCCAACGAGATCATCGAGACTAAAAAAGGGCAGCCCCGCATAGAGGTTGACCAGCGTCGTGGTGCTGAGAAAACGCTCGATCTCGAACGGATTATAATCAAAAAAAGGGGGACGAAACGTATTGATAAATGCAGGCGTCTTGTTGTTTCGCAAAAGCTGGGTGAATAAACCGTTTTTGGAAATGAGTTCTCTTAATCGTTTATTGGGAAAACCGCTCAAATGCCTGTCGATGGCTTTACTGGCATTGATACCGGTCAGCAACGTTGTCTGACCGGTAGCGCTTTGCGGCAGACCGGGAATGCCGAGTGTTGCATCCAGGTTCAGGATGATGCCACTGTTCGTTTCTTTTGGAAAAGATTCGTCTTTAAAATGACGAAAAAACGGAAAATCAGCATCCGCGCAGGGATTAATCGCCGGATTTCGTGTCCCTATACCGATGCCGTCGACAAAGAGTAGAATAACTCGGTTACTTGTTTCGTCACTCATCTCAATAGAGTGCCTCGATAATGCTACCGCGATAATAATGCTTGAGAATTTCCCTGCTGGAATACCCCTCTTTTGCCATAACGGATGCACCGATTTGACACATGCCGACACCGTGTCCCCACCCGGCACCTTTAAAAATGAATGTTTCCGGGACACCCTTTGTATCAGAAAGAGTACTTACAATAAAGCAGGAACTATACAGGGTGGTTTCAGATAATATCCTTCGGATTCTCAATTCTCCGTGCACTGTAACGCTATCGAGCGTACCGCGAAAAAGGATCTTCGAAATTCTTCCGGAAACACCTCTCTCCAGAGGCCTGATTTCCAATAGTGTGCCGACATCATTACCTGTTCTGTTTTTGATCAGGCGTTCCAGATCCTGGCGATCTATGCGATGTTCCCAGCGAAAATATTTTCGTGCATAAGAGGCAAAGTCTACATTTTCATAGGCCTGCAGATGACAAAATACGTTGGGTTGAGAGGAAATCCATTTTTCAGCATTTTGTTGCAGCTGCAAATCAAAGGCAAGTCTGTCCTTAATCGCCGGTTTGATATCAAAAATCCCGGTTAAATAGGGTTCACCATCAGTATTCCAGACAACGGATGCATCTTCGGTATGGCCACCGCAAACGGCAGAATAGGGCGTTGAACAGAGTTCATTTTGATGTGTTAATACCAGCCCGCGTGTTTCTGCTATGGCGCGATTGGTTCGGTCACTTTCATTCAAGACACCGGTATATGCCTGGCAATGTACGTCATCACAGACATCAAAGGGAGCATTGAGATGTTTGCGGTAAAAATGGTACAATAAAAAGGTACGGGCGGTTATCGCCTGCGCTTTCAGAGCTTCAGCAGGAAAGCCGGCAGACATTTCTGCGGGAACGACGCCCTGTAAATATTCTTCCAGAGGCAGAACATTAACAACGGTCAGTTTGCCTTCCTGATCAATATCGATTTCAATTTCGCCCCGGTATATTCGGTCTTCCATGCGTTGCCAGTGAAAACCGGTTCCAACATCGATATTTTTCACTTTAATCAGCGGACCGGTAAAGCGCATCGCATCCTTTATGAATCGTTCCTCACCAGCCGGAGAGACGATTTTAATGGTTCCGCTTCCGGGGTTAACCATTTCCTCAGCAATGCGGTTATACCGCAAAACAATCTGGTCAGCATATGCGATCGCTTTTTCCCGGGAGTCAAAAAAACGCGTGAGATACAAACGATAATACCGCCGGTCAAGTATAGATTTTTTGCCGGCATAGAGTTCTTCCCCCCGCGTGATGAGTTCGACAGAAAGACCGGCTGTTTTATATTCATCGGCTTTGGCTCTGGCCTTGAGGAGATCGGATGTTTCGTATAATAATATACGATATTTGTATTCCGCCGCCTGACTTTCGCGAATGCTGATCTTCCACGTTCCCGGCAGTTCGATCAGATCGAGTTTGCTCTTCTCCCGGGTCAGGATATAAAAAGGACCCTGCGGTTCGATTTGGACGGACTCTCTGTTTTCCAAAAGCCCGACGCGGACGATCGGACTCTCAATGCGAAAAGCCGGACGTCTGATACCGGCACAGGAAAATAATATCAAAACAAAAATCAACAACAGTATACGCTTTAACCACGGTTTCATGCTCATTCCCATATCTTTAGGTATCATATCCATATTCTTTTAGAAAAGTCTCTTTCTTTCGCCAATTCTCTCTGACCACAACCCATAAATCGAGATAAACCGCTCTTCCCAAAAAGGATTCAATGTCCTCTCTGGCCAGTTTACCGATGGTTTTAAGAATACCTCCTCTTTTGCCGATCACGATCCTTTTTTGCGAATCTCTTTCAACCACTATCCGGGCTTTAATATAATCCTTCCGCCCCGGTCGTTCGCGGAACTCGTCGATAACAACAGCTGTGGAATAAGGTATTTCCTTGCGCAATTCGCGAAAAACTTTTTCGCGAATGATCTCACCAACGAAAAAGCGTTCCGGATGCGCGGTAAGCTGGTCCGGGGGATAAAGAGGAGGACTGACAGGTAGATATTTAACCAAAACGCGTTCCAGGGTGTCCAGGTTATCCCCTTTTAAAGCGCTGATGGGAACCGACTCGGAAAAAGAAATCATCTTTTGCAGGGAATCGATTATCGGCAATGCCTCTTTTTTATCGATTGCATCGATTTTATTTACAGCCACGATCAACGGTTTTTTCAGGGTCGCCAGGTGTTCCAAAACATCGGCATTCTTTTTCGTAAAAGAACGGGTTGCATCGATCAGCAACAATATGATATCCGAATCCGCTACCGCCCGGTGAGCGGATTGCATCATCACCTCATGTAACTTGTATTCCGGATCCAGCAATCCCGGTGTATCCCAAAAAATCATTTGAAAATGATTTCGGTTGTGTATACCCAGGATGCGGTGACGGGTAGTCTGTGGTTTTGGGGTAATAATCGAAAGATTAAAATCCAGAAACGCATTCAACAACGTGGATTTACCGACATTTGGCCGGCCAACGATCGCGACAAAACCGGCTTTATAGGTATCTTTTGCCATAAAACTCCGCTTTATAAAAAGGAATCCAGAGTATGGTCTTCATCCAGCGAGCGCAACAGATTTTCACCATCTGCAAGTTTAAGGGTGTGAAAGTGGCAACCGTTTCGCAGACAACCGGCAACCAGACCGTGATGGGGCAACCTGATCTCAAACATATTTGCACCGCATTGGTCACATATCTGCCTGGTTAGCGTCAGTGGTTCTTTGCAGGTCGGACAAAAAAACTCGACGCACTCGCCCTCGGGAACATCGATTTCCATGGCATTTTTAAAGCTTCCGTATATAGGATCGAGGTAGATTAAACCTTCCTTGTCTTGATATCGGGCCAAAACAGCTACCGATGGATATCCATTTATTTTATGTTCACTATCCATCAAATTATGCCCATGCGGACAAGTGGCATGTTGCACGCGGATAGCTTTACTGGGGATTTCAACCTTGATGACTTCGCGTTTTTTATCAGGCATGATATTCCCCTTTCTTCTCTTTATGACAAATGTTGATTGTTGTTGAAATAGTTTCTGGTTTCTGCCACCACAATGCCGCTTAAGCCCAGCAGACCGATCAAGTTCGGAACCGCCATAAGACCATTCATAATATCTGCGAACGACCATACAATTTCAATTTTGGTGACAATTGCACCGACAAACACCATGAAGCAAAAAACCAGACGATAGGGCCGAATGCTCTTGGGACCCAGCAAATATTGTAATGATTTTTCTCCGTAATAGCTCCATCCCAGAATAGTAGAGTATGCGAAAAAAACGAGTCCGACCGGAACGATCAATCCGCCTATTTTGCCGGGAAGAGCGGTCTGAAAGGCTATGGTGGTCAATTCAGCTCCGGTTAATCCGGAGCTCCATTGACCGGATACAAGAATAACAAAACCGGTCAGAGAACACACCACAATAGTATCGATGAATGTCTGGGTCATGGAGACCAGAGCCTGGGTAACCGGGCTTTTGGTTTGTGCTGCTGCAGCAGCAATTGGCGCACTTCCAAGACCTGATTCGTTGGAAAACACACCGCGGGCCACGCCCCAGCGAACAGCATCGCGGACCAATGCGCCGGCAAAACCGCCTATCGCTGAAGTGGGGGTAAAGGCCTTGGAGAGAACCATGGAAAAGACTTGTGGAATCTCCCTGAAATGGATAAAGACCACGACCATAGCACCGGCAAAATAAATCAGGATCATAAAAGGGACGATCACAGATGTCGTTTTTCCGATGCTTTTAATACCGCCGAGCAAAACAGAAGCGGTCGCAACCGACAAAACCAGTCCGATCATCCACGCATCCACAGACGGAAATGTTGTCCGGATCGCGTCAGCAACAGAGTTGGACTGCACGATGTTACCGATCCCAAAAGCGGAGACAGAAGCAAAGAGAGCAAAAAGGACACCCAGCCATTTGGCTTTCAGCCCTTTACTGAGGTAATACATCGGCCCGCCGCTCATATTGCCGAATTCATCCTCCTGCCGGTAACGCACAGCCAGCACCGCCTCACTGTATTTTGTCGCCATGCCGAATAGTCCGGTAATCCACATCCAGAAGAGAGCCCCCGGACCGCCGGCTGTAATCGCCGTCGCCACGCCGGCAATATTTCCCGTGCCGACTGTGGCGGCCAGTGCTGTCATCAGAGCCTGAAAATGGCTGATATCGCCCTTTTCAATCCCTGCTTCTTTTCGCTTTATGAAGGCGAGGTAGAGAGAGTGGCCAAGCGTCCGCACCTGAAGCCCCCGCAGGCGGATCGTCAGAAAAATGCCGGTACCGACAAGCAGGATCAACATCGGGGGACCCCAGATAAAATTGTTTGTCTTGCTCAGAATCTCGTGAATGATCTCTTGCACTTCAAGTTTCCTTATCCAGGGTTAATATGCTCTTGCGACCAGTACGCGTTGCTGCGACGCTTTACCGCAAATAATACATTTACCTGATTCCTCGTGGCCTTTAAAGGGAATAATACGAATACTGGCTCTGGCTTTTTCCTGAAATTGATCTTCGCATTCGACAGCACCGCACCAATGTACCCAGAAAAATCCACCGGGATCGTTGCATTTATGCACAAAACGGTCGAGATCATCTTCCGTAAACGTATATTCTTCCCGATAAGCTCTGGCTCGTTCAAAAAGGGTGCTTTGTATATCCTCAAGCAAAGATTCAACCCTTTGCAAAAGTCCGTCCTGGGAAACAACGATCTTTTCTCCGGTGTCCCGGCGAACCAAAACCACCTGATTGTTCTCCAGGTCTCTGGGACCGATTTCAATGCGAAGAGGTACCCCTTTCTGCTCCCATTCATTGAATTTATAGCCGGGTCGGTATTGATCCCTGTCGTCGATCTTAAAATCGATCTTGCCCTTCCAGTCCGCCGTCAATTTTGCAACATGACTGCGCAGTTGATCTATCTGGGCATCCTCTTTCCATATCGGAATAAAAACCGCCTTGATCGGTGCCAGCCGCGGGGGAATGATCAGGCCATTATCATCGCTGTGGGTCATAATCAGAGCTCCGATCAAGCGCGTTGAAACACCCCAGCTGGAGGCCCAGACATACTCTAGTTGCCCTTCTTCATTCTGAAAGGTCACATCAAATGCCTTGGCAAAGTTCTGTCCCAAATGATGCGACGTACCCGCCTGCAATGCTTTGTGATCCTGCATCATCGCTTCGATGCAGTATGTATGCAAGGCACCGGCAAATTTCTCCTGTTCACTTTTTTTGCCGATAAACACCGGAATGGCCATATAATCCTCGGCAAAACGCTGATATACCCGCAAAATTTTCCATGTTTCTTCCTCCGCCTCATCAAAGGTCGCATGAGCTGTGTGCCCTTCCTGCCATAAAAACTCGGTTGTACGCAGAAACAGACGCGTCCTCATCTCCCACCGCACAACGTTTGCCCACTGGTTGATCAAAATCGGTAAATCGCGATAAGACTGTATCCAGTTTCGATATGTCGACCAAATAATGGTTTCAGAAGTTGGACGCACAACCAGAGGTTCCTCAAGCTTTTTCCCGCCGCCATGCGTGACAACAGCACATTCAGGCGCAAATCCTTCAACATGCTGTGCTTCCTTTTTTAAAAAACTTTCCGGAATGAACATCGGAAAATATGCATTTACATGTCCTGTCTCTTTAAA
This sequence comes from Candidatus Zhuqueibacterota bacterium, assembly GCA_014728085.1. Classification (GTDB taxonomy): domain Bacteria; phylum Zhuqueibacterota; class Zhuqueibacteria; order Residuimicrobiales; family Oceaniaggregativiventaceae; genus Oceaniaggregativivens_A. The sequence continues at coordinate 126,052 of WJMF01000099.1, read as the reverse complement.
CATTTTATCCAGTTGTGCCTGGATGTTCTCCCATAACGCATAACCGTTCGGTTTAATGACCATACACCCCTTTACCGGTGAGTGCTCGGCCAGTTCCGCTTTAGAAACGATGTCAATATACCATTTTGAATAGTCCACAGACCTTTTTGTAATTCCTTTTGCCATAATTTCTTCCGTTTACAGTGAATAATTTGCTTTATTCTGATTGATTTTACACATATCAATTTTTTCCAATGGAGCGATATAGCAGGTTTCAGGATCGGCAATACCCTCCAGACAATAAAGTTCTCTTCTCGAAATAACCTTCCCCTGTTTCCGCTCCTGAGTATCTACCAGGGCACCATGTGGGCAATGCAGACAGCTTTCCGGCTGGTGCGAAAACCTGGACGCAATTTCTCTGCATACCAGCGCCTCGCTGTTCGACCAGCCTTTTTCGCCCGAGCGCATCTCGAATTCAATATGGTGTACTCTATGAATCAAAAGACGTCCCCTGTCGAGGGTAACATATCCTTTTGCTTCAAAAGCATCACCCGTTGCCGGCCGCAGACGATCCTGCAACCGCGGCGAGATATAAACATAAAAATAACCATCAAACGCCGTGGTTCCGATAAAACCATCGCAACAGACCGCCACATATCCATCAAGCCGAAAATGACCATGGCTGCCATCGATCATCCGTTTAAAGCGCGGTTTCAACGATCCAATCCGACACCAAAAACTGATTTTATGGTCTTTGATCTCTTCAATCCAGTCATCAAAGCTTTCAAGTTCTTCCGTAAAACGCTCATATTCGAGTTTGGACAGCTTGAGACGGGGTTGATAATTGATCTTTTCATCCAGGTAATAGGTACACCCTTCACAAAGCCGTCCCATATATTTAAAATTACGAATACACTTTTTGCCTTTATTGCGCAGCTCACAGGACCATTTAAAAAAAATGCATCCCTGCGGATAACATTTTTTCTCCTTCAGGACATGATAAACGGAAACGCGGTTTTTAAAACGCGCGTGTGATTCATAATTGCATACAAATACATCCGTTCGCTTATAAGGATTATTCATCGCTATAATCCTCCTCATTTTAAGATAAAAACCCTGTCCAGATCAACGTGCCAGAGTATCCCCGAATCCAGGCTCTTCCGCCTGTTGTCGGTATTGGGGCTTTTATCCTCGCTATTGCTGAATAAACAAATAATATAAAATGATATCTGTTTAGATTCAAGTCATTTATTAAACGGCCGGAGTATAAGCCGAATTATCGCACCCCCGTTTTGTAAATCCATTTGCTTTTCGATTTTTCATTGCGTAATTTCAGGGCAAACTGTTGATCTACAAGTGCCGGAGAAGCTTGTCATGGAATTTTCTGTACTCGATATTTCCATTCTCTTTATTTACCTTATTAGCATAACACTATTTGGCGTCTGGATCGGCAAGAAGCAACGCAATACCCGGGATTATTTTTTGGGAGATCGAAATTTGCCCTGGACAGCCGTATGCTTTTCAGTCGTTGCCACTGAAACCAGCACCCTGACCTTCATCAGCATTCCCGGACTCGCATATTTGACCAACCTAAATTTCCTGCAAATCACCCTGGGATTTTTTCTGGGCCGTATTATCATCAGTTTCACACTGTTGCCGGCATACTACCGGGGAGAGCTCTACACCGCCTATGAATTGCTGGGAAACCGCTTTGGACCCAACTTGCGCAGTTTTGCTTCTGTCGTCTTTCAGATAACCAGGCTTTTGGCCGATGGCGTCCGCCTGTTTGCAACGGCTATTCCGCTCGCCGTCTTAACCGGCTGGAGCTATTCCACAAGCATTGTTATTATCGCTTTTTTTACCATTGTATATACTTATGTGGGCGGCATACGCGCCGTGGTGTGGATGGATGTCATCCAGATGACGCTTTATATCGGCGGCGCCTTGTTAGCCGGCTATGTCTTGCTGAACCAGCTCCCTCATGGTTTTCAAAGTGTAATTGCGGCAGCGGGGCCGGACAACAAATTCGATATTTTTAATACCGGATTTTCCGGCGGCCTGACCGGCTTTTTTCGCGATCCCTATACGCTGATTTCGGGACTACTTGGTGGTGCATTTCTCTCTATGGCTTCACATGGGTCTGATCAACTGATTGTACAACGCCTGTTGTCCTGCAAAGACCTGCGCAGCAGTCAAAAAGCCCTGATTGCGAGCGGCGGCATCGTTATCGTACAGTTCGCCCTCTTTCTCGTGATCGGACTCGGTCTTTTTGCCTACTATGAAGGAGCGCCTATCCGTTCCGATGAAATCTTTCCCCGCTTTATTGTCGAAGCCTTGCCGCCCGGCGTCTCAGGGTTTATAATCGCCGGCATTTTTGCTGCTGCCATGTCAACGCTCAGCGGATCTCTAAACTCCCTTGCATCTTCGACCATGATCGATATCTATAAACCGAAATGGGGCAAAAACAACTCTGAAAGTAAAGATTTACTCATTTCGCGCCTGATCACCTTTTTCTGGGGACTCGTCTTTATCGCCGGTGCGTTGTTGTTCAAGGATAAAGAAAATCCCGTTGTAGAACTCGGATTGGCCATCGCCTCCTTTACGTACGGAGGACTGTTGGGAACATTTTTCCTCGGCAACTGGAAAAACAAGGTTTCCGAGAATGATGCTCTGGTTTCAATGTGGAGTGCCATCTATTTTATGACCTGGATTATTGGACAAAAAGGATGGATTTTAAATATCATTGTCTTTCTCAATGTACTGGCTGCGATCTGGATTTTTTATATGGCCAAAGACAAAAAACACAGGCTTTTTGTTTTCTTTTGGCTGCTTCTCATTACCACCCTTGTTTTCAGCATACCGGCCTTCAAGTTTGCCTGGCCATGGTATGTTTTTCTCGGATCAATCATTACCTTTACAATCGGCAATCTACTCGCTCTTATAGAGGGAGGAACATCACAGGATCACTCAGCCTGATCCGGAATAAAGACAATTTACTGAATCCGGAATATTGGGAATAGATCAAGCTTATCCTGTCAAAGCCACGTGGAAATAATGACTTGTGTGACAGACCTTTGCAAGACAAGTTGCATTTTCACACACTTTTTTCGATATGGTGCCAACCCCGACAAATGGTCTCAAATGACTCTTTACGTCAACAAGCGTTGTGTCTCAATAAATAACTTTCCAAATTTTTCCCTGGGTCGAGTCAGAAATATATAGACTGCCATCAGGCGATTCTGCCAAACCCATGGGGCGGTATTTTGCCTCGCGGGGGCTAAAAATAGGACTATTGCCGCTAAAGCCATCCGCAAAGATCTCCTTTTCACCTGTGGGCAGCTCTCCATTAAAAGGCACAAACATTACCTTATAACCGCGCTGAGGTTCGGGAGCCCTGTTCCAGGAACCGTGAAAGGCAATAAAAGCTCCTCCCCTGTAACGCGGCGGAAACTGGTTACCGGTATAAAAATGCAAATCATTGGGCGCCCAATGCGCGGGAAACGTCATGATCGGATCTTCATATTGATCACAACGGCCGATTTTGTTTCCGTCACCGCCGTATTCGGGGGCCAGGACCTTCTTGTCCTGGCGGGAGTCATAATAGCAATAGGGCCATCCGTATTCGCTGCCCCGGCGAAAAAGCAAAAATTCTTCAGCAGGCAACCCGGCATTATCTTGTTCCGTATAATAATCAGGCCAGAGCGAGTGAAGCTGATCGCGTCCGTGTTGCACGCCATAGAGGAGACCGGTCAGAGGATTCCAGGCAACGGCGACACAGTGACGGATACCGCTGATATAACGTTTGCCATCCTGTTGCAGAGTCTGATTCGGTTTTTCAGCGGAGAATACCCATATGGTGCCCTGTCGTTGCAGCTGCGGACAGGGATCCATTCCGGGCGACCCCGGTGTGCGCAATTCTTCCTGACAGGCATTTGAAGGTGCACCGATATTTAAATACAAATTCCCCTGATCATCAAATGCCAGTGGCTTTGCACGGTGTTGACGCTGGTCGGGTAACCCCGCTATGATCACTTCCGGGGACGGGTTGGGCAACAAGGCATCATCCATAAGCGCATAGCGCACAACGGCTGTATCAGCGCCGAAATAAATATGGTTATGGTAAATCTCGATACCAGTGCCGACAAAATCACCAAAATAAGAAATCTGATCAGCAACATGGTCGCCGTCAGAATCCCGCAGCGCTACAACACCCTTTCCGTTTTTGGCTTTGCGCAAAGCGACATATACATCTCCATTTGATCTTACGGTAAGGTGCCGGGCCCTGCCCACAGCCTCGGCAAATACAACAGACTGAAAACCCGAAGGCAATGTGAGCAAAGTGTCCACAGGCTGGGAGAAAGCACTCACGACAACGAGCAGACAGACCAGAATAGCATTATAAAATCGGCAAACACCATTCATCATAGAGCCTCCTCTTTTTACTAAAAAAGTTGAATACAAAAAGGCGGAGATATACAAGGGACCTTTTGAACCGAATTCTTGGAAAAAATATCAGCCGGATTCATATCCCCATTAAAATGCTTATTTTTCGATTCCCTCTCGGGCGTTTACGCCTTTATGAAAATAATGTTTAATCTCTTTCATTTCGGTAACCAGATCTGCCATTTGTATTAGTCTTTCATGCGCATATCGGCCGGTAAGAATGAGCTCGACAGATTCGGTCTTGTTCTGAATCAGATCAATTATACTCTCCACCGCCAGGAGTTTAAAATAAACGGCAATATTGATCTCGTCCAGTATAACCATGCCATATTTAGGGTTTTCGACTATTTTCCGGCACCTCGCAAATCCTTCTTGCGCCAATTTGATATCCCTGCTATCCGGTTTGTCTTTGATGAAATAACGCCTGCCGTATTGCTCGACCTCAATAAGGTTTCGATAGTGTTTGAGAGCATTCAATTCACTATAGTTCATTCCCTTTAGAAACTGGCCAATAAAAACATAATAACCGGCGCCTGCAGCCCGAAGGGCAGCGCCCAAAGCAGCTGTGGTTTTTCCCTTACCGTTACCGGTATATATTTGTACGTATCCTTTCATCTTCTTATACCCTGGGATTATGAATTATGGGTTCCGATTATCAGATGCGATGGATTAATCCGAAAGCGCCGAGGTGGTCGCTATGGTTTTTTTTCGGTTCGTTATCAATTCGACGAGGAACGGTACTAAAAGTCTGGGACAAAAAACGGTTGTAAGGAATGAAAATGTCGCTATTCTGGCTGTTTTGATGACTCGTGTTCATAATAGCCGTAAAATTCTACTCGTCATAAAAATTGAGCGCATTGGCGATATCCACCGGGGATCGGGTCGGAACATCACGACCGTCCAGACGGATACCCTTTTCAAAAAGAATGCGAAAATTGCGAATATCTTCTTCGTCAACAAAAATAAACGGAGCAATCTGGTTCTTGCCCGGGCGAAAGTGCATACCCCCCACATTGACCTCTTTAATATCCACACCGGCATTGACAAGTTCGACAATACTTTTGGGAGTATCGACCAAAAGCAAAACACGCTCATCCTTGAAACGGTTTGATTTAAGGGCGTCGATGGTTTCCTGCAGGGTTAAAACCGATGATTCAATATCGTTGGTGACTGCTGAAAGATATATCGTACGTTGCCATTCTGAATTGGCTACTTCATCACTGCAAAGAACAATTCGCTGAGGTCGTAAAACACGACGCCAACCGACAACAACCTGACCATGTATAAGACGATCGTCAATTCGTACTTGAACCAGAGGCATGATAAGATTTCTCCACACTTTATTATTCAAACTTGCACAACCCACGAACACCGTCTTTAATTATCAAGTCGGTTAGTACTTCCAGGTTTGTATTTTCGCGCTTGGTCATAAACGAGAGAACCATCGGCAAATTCACACCGGAAACCACTTTAACATTGGAATATTGCATGGCAACCGCCACGGCAACATTCCAGCAGCTCCCGCCTTTCAAGCTCGCCATTATGATAACACCATCTTCTTTTTTGTCAGGTGCATTTACAATGGAGAGCAATCTCTCCGAAATTTCGGCCACAGACATCTCTGTAACGGAAAGAGCCCATAATCCGTCCTTTATTCCAAGAATACCATACACGGCTTCTATAAGTGCCTCACCGATTAGACCGTGTGTCAGTATGATAGCATTTTTCATGTTTTAATCCGACTCTGATTTATTCATTTTAGCAATCAATCGTTCATTAAAATCGCGTGCTGTGTATGTGCCTTGTTCTTTCAATTTTTGATTCAGGGCTACCGCTTCGGCAATGATGGTGATATTTTTCCCCGGCACAATAGGCAATGTAATCAATGGTATCGGGACATCCAAAATTTCTCTGACGGTTTCTTCCATACCAATACGTTCGTATTCCTTCTCATCGTCCCATTTTTCCAGATGGACAATAACCTCCACCCCTTTTTTACCGCGTACAGCACGGATGCCGAATAATTTGCGTATATCGATAATGCCCAGCCCACGGATTTCCATATGATGAGCTAAAAGATCACTCGGAGCCCCTTCCAGCTGGCTGGCACCAACTTTGGTAACATGAACCACGTCATCAGCTACAAGCTGATGCCCCCGTTCGATCAAATCAAGAGCCAGCTCGCTTTTTCCGATAGCGCTTTCACCGGTAATGAGGACACCGACACCAAAAACTTCCAACATTGATCCGTGAACGATTGTTGTATCAGCAAAAATACCATCCAGAAATTCGCTAAGATGATGAGTAACGGTCGTTGTCGTCAACGGTGTGGAGAAAACCGTTATACCGTTTTCATCTGCAATTTCCAGCAATTCATCCGGCGGTATATTATTGTTGGTGATAATAATGCAGGGAAGATCAAATCCCAAAACCGATGCGATAGCACGAATACGCTCTTTGCCATGCAACGTATTCAGATAACCGATCTCCGTATTCCCCATAATTTGTACGCGCCAATAGGTAAACACCTCGACAAAGCCGCTGAGAGCGAGACCGGGTCTGTGCAATTCTTTTTCAAATATCTTACGTTCAAAACTACTCTCGTTATTGAGAATGCTCAGGCGGACCCGTTTGGCATTGGCGTCATACAGATCCTTAACGGCTATATACTGCACTTTCATTTTTCATCAAAGTTTTGAGTAATGCGCTCGTTTTCAAAGCGGCGAAGTTTTTGCTTGTGCTTTTTTAGTTTTCGTTCGAGCTTATCCACCGCGAGATCTATCGATTTATACATGTCTTCACTTTTTTCAACCACAGCGAATTTATTTCCGGATACTTTGGAGATAATTTCCGCTACCTGCTCCTGTTTTACATAATCGAGAATAATACTTATGTCCATCAATGTATCATCATAGCGGCGCAGTTTCTTGACCTTTTCTTCAGCATAATTTTTTAATCTGTCTGATGTTTTAAAATGCCTCGCAGTGAAAGTGATTCTCATAAGTCCCTCCTACAATTTAAACAGGGTTCAAAAGCTGTGACTCTAAAAATGCGGGGACAGGTCACAATTCCCGGTTGTTTAATCGGCTCGGGGATGTGAATGTTTATATATCCGTTTTAAATGTTCTGCAGACATGTGTGTATAGACTTGTGTCGTAGACAGATTTGCATGACCGAGTAACTCCTTAACAGACATCAAGTCCGCCCCCTGATCCAGCAAGTGCGTGGCAAATGTGTGTCGTAGAGCATGGGGATGCGCTGCGTCTCTTTTGGTAACGAGTTTTAAATAGCTGCTGACGATTCTGGCAAGCTGCTGCCGTGTAAAAGGCTCTCCTTCTGAAGTAACGAAAACAAAGTCCTCGCTCATCTGTCCGGGCTTGTAATTTCTCAAATTGAGGTATCGCTGCAGACTCTGCAGTGCACGTCCGCCCATGGGAACGATTCTGGTTTTATTGCGCTTACCGTGGACGATCAGGGTTCCCTCAGCATGAACGTGTTTGATGCGGAGCGTCACCATTTCCCCAATTCTCACACCCGTAGCGTAAAACAACTCCAGAATGGCCAAATCGCGCTTGCCCGTGGATGTGGAACCATCCGGAAGTCGGAAAAGGGCTTTAATTTCACTCATACTGATGAATGGTGCTAATCGTTTTTCCTGTTTTGGAGATGCAATATTCAAGGTGGGGTTCACGTCAATAGCTTGTTCCCGGATCAAATAGCGTGCAAAGGCGCGGAGACAAGCCAGTTTTCTGGCAATGCTCTTCTTCGCATAGCCGGCAGACAAGAGGTGACTGAGAAATTGCCGGATATTCCGCTTTTCAAAATAACCCAGACCAACAGACTGCAGATCGTACCGATCCCTGAGAAAATCACGAAATTGCAGCAAATCATGTTTATAATTCGATCGGGTGTGAGGAGAGGCGTGCTTTTCCGTCTTTAGGAAATATAAAAATCTGTCAATCCAGTGGCTTAAAATGTGTTTTGAGTTAACCATATATGTCAATGCGGCAATTGATTGATACTAAACTGAAAATATCCCCTGGAGGCATTATTTTCGTAATCCAGTACCACAATAGCTATAAGGTCCTGCATGTCCTCCACATTCAATGAAGGCAAATCCAGATGAATCGCCCGGTCAATGATCGCTTCCATTTCATCATCACGTAACAACTCGAGTTCCCGTAAGTGAAAAAGATAACTAAATGCGTTCGGAGATATGACATCTTTTTCTACATCATTAAGCTGTCGCCATACAGGTCTCGGAAGATCTGAATTTTCCGTTGAAACCAGGCGATCGATGCTTTCACTGTGTTGTGAAATCCAATCCATTGCTGCTGAAATTTCCTCGTCGCTATATCCATGGTCTTCTAACGTCTCGACCATTAAATCAAAATCAATATCCTGCAACGGGTTCGATTGTATTTCACTCATTATAAAGGTTAATATATCCAGGATGTTTCGCTTCATTCCATAAGCTCTTGATTTTTCACTCAGTTTCCTTGCTCCTTTTCAATATAAGAATTTATTATTACAAGTCAAATCATTTCATTGTTCAAACTTTGCTGCCACAGCATTGTTTATACTTTTTGCCACTACCACAGGGACAGGGGTCATTTCGGCCCACTTTAACAGCTTGTTTCGGCTTTTGTGCGCCGCCGGCCTGCCCTCTGCTCTGAACCTGGGCCGCCGGGGAGGTTGCCGGAGCCGTCTGCTGAAAGGTTTGAACCTGAGAATGTGTGGTTACATATTCTTTTGGTTCTGAACGTTGCTGCTTTTTTTCCTCCAGTTCACCACCGACATCGAAAATAGTAAACAGGGTGGAAACCACATCCCGATTCATTCGATCAATGGTTTGAACGAACATTCTATAGGCTTCGGATTTGTATTCGAGCAAGGGATCCTTTTGCCCATAACCGCGCAATCCAATTCCCTCGCGTAATTCATCAATCGCATGAAGATGCTGGCGCCAATTATCGTCTATTTTATCGAGCATATAATAGCGTTCATAACGGGCAGCCAAATCTTCACCCAATTCCCTGATACGTCGCAGATAAATGGACTGAGCCCACTGATTTAAATCCTCCAGTATATGAGCGGGATCAAAGGCCTCGTCACCGCCATCCGCAATTCGCGGTGATTGACGAAATACAAGCCGGCATTCGGTCTGTAATCTGCCCACCAGTTCCCGATCAAGATCATCTGATTCACCGAGTAGATTGGAAATTACATTGTAGAGCGTATCATCTATCATGGTCAGGATCGAATCTCTTACAATTTCACTGCTCAAACGGGCCTGTTCGAGCCGTTTCTGCTGATAATGAATGGCACTGTGTAATCGCAACGCCCAGGCAATCAGATCTTTTTTCAATTCATTAATCTTGCTTTGATCTTGAACAACAGATCCGAGCTTTTCCGGCCGGTTGAGAAAGATAAAGTCGAGCATTTGTGACAGTGTTTTATCCGCATCACCGCTCTGGATGGCCTGATCTACCATCACCTGGACGACTGCCTGGATAAAAGCATCATTGGTGGCACCGGCAAGCATAACCGTGTCGTAAGCGGAACGCCGCTTGCGGTACTCGCTGTTGAATGCTTCACGCGCACTTGACATAATATTCTCGCGATATCGCTCCTGGTTCTCTGTGCGATTACGTTCAGCAATACCCTCACCAAAGACTTTATCCAGTAGTTGCTGCTTTTGAGCAAGTTGAAACTCGTCGCGCAACAAACGCCCTTCTTCATCGACCAGACAAGATAAAGCCAGGGCATCTACAAACGTTGACAATGATAGCAAGCCGAGTATGCGGTGACGGTAAAGGAGATAGTTGTCCGAATGTATATTCAGGCCGGAGACCCAGTCACGCAGAATCTCCTGCAATTTTTGCCGTCTTATGGTGCGTATTTCATTGAGACCCACTTCCGGAGTTGACCCGAAAACACGTTCAAGGTCATGGAAAAACCGTTTGCTTTCCCAGGAAACAGGAGGTTGCGCCGGATTGAGATGAAATTGCATCATGGCAAAGAGAAAAACATCGACAAATTCTTCAAAGGACAAGCGACCGAACAAGAGCTGCTCAAATTCAGCGTGTTGTTCCTTATAATCCTCTCTGTAAACCTGTTTGCCCCACTCTACCAGGCTGATTCTTAATTGTTCGGAATTATCAACTTTTTGCCGAACATCCGGTTTGTCGTTGAATATACGTTCAAGATCGGTTTCCAGTCCTTCCAGGTTCCAATTTTGGAAATCGGATTTTCCCATTCGGTGCAGGTGAATCAGATGGCCGACAATATATTCAATCAATTCATCCATCTGACAGCATCCCAGTATACGATGCCGGATTCGCATCGATTCAATGTGACGCCGTTCATCCAGCTGTTGAGAAATCCAATCTCCCAGCCTTCTTTTAATTTCATCTATATTTTGGGGCTCGAGTTCGTTTGCTGAAAAAGGCGGATCCTGATTAAAGTATTCCTTTAAATTAGTTATCAGTCCATCAACATCCCACGTTGCCCGGTTATCCTCTTCCCCGAAATAACGCTTTGCTTTGGATTCCACCATATCCTCTATCTCTGCAAATCCCAGCAGATTTAGCCTGCGCTTGTATATAATCTTACGCTGTTCATTCAGCACATCATCGTATTCGAGCAATTGTTTCCTGATTTCGAAATTCCGTTCTTCAACTTTTTTTTGAGCGCGCTCAATAGATCGCGTAATCAGGGGATGTTCGATTCGCTCTCCCTGCTCCGACGGGCCCAACCGGCTCATGATATTTGTAATGCGGTCAGAGCCAAAGAGACGCATCAAATCATCTTCAAGACACAAATAAAAACGCGATGAGCCCGGATCTCCCTGACGTCCGGCTCTTCCTCGCAACTGACGGTCAATTCTACGTGCCTCATGTTTTTCAGAACCGATAATATGCAAACCACCTTGTTCTTTTACAGCGGGATGCAGTTTTATATCAGTACCGCGGCCGGCCATGTTGGTCGCAATCGTAATCGAGCCCGGCAATCCCGCCTTGGCGACGATTTCTGCCTCGGATTTGTGGAATTTAGCATTCAACACGGTATGAAATTTGCCTGATTCCAGTTCGCTGGAGACATCCCCCTTTTTGAGCCAATTGGCTACGGGGATACCGCGCCGGGTTAAAAGCTGGCTCAGCCGCTCTGATACATCGACTGAAATGGTACCGATGAGAACAGCGCGTCCCTGCTCATGCATCTGAATGGCTTCCTCGATCAGAGCATTGTATTTTTCATTTTTTGTGCGATATATAACATCGTTATAATCATCCCGTACCACGGGTTTATTGGTGGGAACGACAACAACATCCAGTTTGTAAGTACTGAAAAACTCCTGTGACTCGGTCTCGGCCGTACCGGTCATTCCGGCTATTTTTTTATAAAGACGGAAAAAATTCTGTATGGTAATTGTCGCCAAAGTTTGTGTTTCAGCCTGAACCTCCACATTCTCTTTTGCTTCAAGGGCTTCATGCAATCCCTCACTAAAGCGACGACCGGGCATCAATCTGCCGGTGAACTGGTCAACAATCATGACGGCATTTTTACCCTTTCCTCCGCCGTGACGGCGCAAATCGCTCTCTTCAAGGGTTTTAACCACATAATCAACGTCTTTATGAAAGAGCGTGTAGGCTTTTAAAAGCTGAGAAATATTTTGGATGCGCTCCTCAACGCGGTTATAATCCCGCCACAGGCGATCGCGCCGGCTTTCCAATTCACGCTGAGGCTTGCGCTCAAAGTGCACATGAAACCAGGACTCTATTTCATTCTGAGTCAAAACCAAATTGGGCGCATGGGCCTTTGAAAGCAGATCATTCAACTCGCGTTCATCGAGAAGAATACCTTTGTTTTTGAGGTGTATCTTGTCCTTTGGCAGAATATTTTCCAGCTCGGAACGGGAATTTACTTTTTTACTGCTGATGCGCAATATTTCGTCGCGAAAGTCGGAGAATTCCTTGTCATACCGATAAAACGGCAGGCCATCGACCAGGCGGGTTTTGGCGCTTTTTTTAAAAGAACGGGGATACCCCGATTGACTCCATTCGAACAACACTTCCGAATCGATATCCGGATCATTTGTTAATTCAACAAGCTTTTCCGCCACCCGCCGGCGATTGAGCGCATCGCCCATCAGCAGGCGAAAACCCGAATCGGACAGGCCGGTGATTTTTAGTCCGGTTTCCGTAGCGGAAAAGTCGGGTTCTCCATCGACATCAAAATAACGATATATCACCCTCTGTTTATCCCGGGGGGATAATTCATCAGAGGTCAAACTGGTCAGTCGCAGTTTAAAAACGCGGTCGATGCGTTCAAGCTCTTCATAGATGCGGGAAGGACTCGCAAATTTATCTTTGAGCTGAGGGAACTGTGAAAATAGATAGTCATCGAGATTCAATCGCAACCGGACAGAATTGCTGTCCTGTTTTTCATTCAGGTTTTGCTGCCATTCCTTGATTTTATCCTGAATCTGACTGTAGGGGGTGCCGAGCAGCTCATCCAAAACCGTTTTGGTCAGGGCCACAGGTTGATTGCGATCGTTATATTGGAAAACCGCCTGATCCTGCTTGTGCAACGCCGCATCCAGGGCATTTAAGAGGCTCTCCGTTTGGGAAGCATAGTCGCTGACCACGGCCATGCCCTTATCGGTAAACTGAATTCTTTCCTGATCATAGATGTTTACTTTTTTGTAAAATTCAAAAGATGACTGTTTTTCAGCAGCCTTTTGTTCATCATATTCACAGAGGGCTGTCAGGTCTGAATTCATTTTTTCAATGGCCTGAACCCGGCCGATATAATCAAATTGAGATTGATTCAATGTGCGATCCAGGAGATCCTGAGTAGCCTGGTCGCGGCTTTCAACAATGCTTCTGTCCGGTAAAACATATAGATCCGGATTACCGCCTAAAAGCGCAATGCGGCCCTTCTCGGTGATGTGTTTGATAACCACACCATTATCTGCAAATTCAAAATAATCCTGATGCGTGGCGAGCAGAGGCGGACTTGCGCTTTGCGGCGACGTCTCACCCTTTTCCTGGTTGAGCATGGTTCTGATTTTATGTATAAAGGGCAGCATCTCTGGATTTACATCCTGTAAAATCGCAATGACTGCGGCCTTGCCCTCATCGGTCAGCCCAATCGGGCAATGACTTTGTGAGGAGAGTTCAAATAAAGTTTTTATATAGAGCTGCCGTCTTTCATTTTGAATTCTGGGGTTATCCTCGTCATCCAATTCCTGACCGATAAATTCAAAAAGCTTTTCGAGACCCTGCACAGCTTTTTGGTAAGATTGATCCTGCTCTTTTTCTTTGAGAAATGCGATACCGTCGGCACTGATACCCTGAACCAGTTTATCCGCCTTTTTCGACATGTTAAAAAATCGACGCCATGCAGAATTTTTATCCATATTTTTTTGCTCTATCAGTCTGCTGACGGCAGCGGGAAATTCCTGCATGCGTTCATCGAGCATAGTTAACGCACTCCGCATTGCCTCTTCAACCTGAGCCGAAGCGCCGCAGAGAAACAGCTTTCCCTCCAGCGTCATATCCATGCCGCTTCCAGAGTCCGTTTCATTATAATAACGGACGGCATCCTTTCGTTTGCTCAATTGTTGTAGTCCGTTATCGAGGTCATCGAGTGTTTTAATTTTTCGAACAATATCCTCATCCTGCCCTCCGGAAAGAAAAATTCTTCCCTTTTCCGTAATATCCACCACATTGCTTTTTTCATCGATGGTAAAATAGAGCTCTGCATCGACCTCGGACATGGTTTTATTAATTTCAAATTGTCCCTGAATTCGCTCTATAAGTTTTTTGACCCAAAATTTAGAGGTCAGCAATTCAAGAAGGGCGGGGCTTTTAGGATCGCCACGCTGGGCGCGCAACAAAATCAAGCCGGCTTTTTCTTCGTCGCTTTCGAGAAGCGCTTTTCCCTCCCGAATCAACTGTTCAACGAGTTCTTTTTGTTTTTTATACAGATTGGAAACGATCGGTTTTAAATCGCGATAAACATTTCGCGGTGCCCCCACCGAGCCGGAAATAATAAGCGGCGTCCTGGCCTCATCGATCAGAATACTATCCACCTCATCGATGATAACATAGTTCAAAGGTCGTTGCACGACAGACCATACATCGATGGCCATATTGTCACGCAGGTAATCGAAACCAAACTCATTGTTGGTACCATAGGTTATATCCGCATTATAGGCGTCGCGTTTTTCTTCCGGCGTCAGATCACCGTGAAGGGCGACGGCTTTCAACCCCAAAAACTCATAAACCTTACCCATCCATTCACAGTCACGCTGAGCCAGATAGTCATTAACCGTTACCAGATGTGCACCTTCCCCGGAAAGCGCATTGAGATAAAGCGGCATGGTGGCGACAAGCGTTTTTCCCTCTCCGGTGGCCATTTCTGCTATTTTTCCCTGATGCAAGGCCAGAGCGCCGACCAGCTGTACATCATAGGGAACCATATCCCAGGGGGTCTCCTGACCTCTCACTATCCATTTCTTGCCCAACAACCGTTTACAAGTCTCCTTGACAGTTGCAAACGCTTCCGGTAAAATATCATCCGGCGTTTCACCGGCATGTAGCCGGTATTTAAATTCCTGAGTTTTTGCTTTTAATTCATCATCAGTGATGTTTTCATAATCGGCGACGAACTGATTAATCTCCTCAACGACCTGAGAAGCCTCTTTCAGAAATTTATCCGTAGCGGTACCGCCAAACAGTTTTGCAAATATATTTTCGATTGATTTAGCCATTCAATTACCTCATGCATTCTTGACCATTTTCAAAATAAACGGTTACGTTTATATGTTTGGAATTCTTGAAAGTTTCAGGGGAAAACTATGAACGATCTTTGGATGAGGAATCCATCAAGCCGCGTCCTGATTTATTGATTTTCTTGCTCTTTTTCAGATCGTTCAAAATAGCATCCAGAATGCCATTGACAAAACGACCGCTCTGCTCGGTACTGTAACATTTACTCAGCTCAATTGCCTCATCTATGGATACCTTGGGTGGGATATCATTAAAATACAAAAATTCACAAATAGCAATTCTCAGAATGATTTTATCGATAATAGCTATTCTTTCAAAATCCCAATTGGTGGTTTTCGCCTGAATATATTGATCCAGTTCAGATTTGTAATTTTTGGCTCTGGTCAGGAGCTCCCGGGCAAATGAAAAAATAAAATCCGATTCATTATAAAGATCCCTCAGATTGCTCATCACTTCCTGGATGGTGTTTTGGGAAAGTTCAACAGCATACAGACCTTGCAGGGCGATCTCCCGGGCCTTACGCCTGGGACCTATAGACGAAGGAATTTTCAATTCTTCTTCAATGTTTTCAGAACTATTTGATATAGTCATGCCACCCGTAAATATCTTTACAATCGCCATTGACATATTCGAAAAAACGCTTTTGCAGCTTTTCCGTCAGAGGACCGCGTTTTCCCTCTCCAATTTTAATCCGATCGATCGATCGTATCGGTGTAACTTCTGCCGCAGTACCGGTAAAAAAGATTTCATCTGCTATATAGAGCATTTCCCGGGCGATATGGGTTTCCTTGACGGGAATATCGAATTCCGCGGCAAGCTGAATGATACAGTGCCGGGTAATACCGGGCAAAATACCGGCATCGTTCGGTGGTGTATACATGACGCCGTCGCGAACAACAAAAATATTTTCACCGCTGCCTTCACTCACATGTCCAAAGGCATCGAGGCCGATACCTTCAGCATAATTATTGACCAGAGCTTCCATTTTCAAAAGTTGAGAGTTCATATAATTCGAACAAGCTTTGGCCATGGTCGGCATGGTGTTGGGCGCCATGCGATTCCAGGAGGAAACGCTGACATCAACGCCATACTCGATGGCTTCTTCACCCAGATATTTCCCCCAATTCATGGCACCGATCACAACTTCTATCGGGCATTTTGACGGATCCACACCAAGGCTGTTATATCCTCGAAAAGCAATAGGTCTCAAATAAGCGGATTCCATTTCATTGACCTTGACAACTTCTTTACCCGCTTTCATCAGCTCTTCGAGGCTGAAGGGTATTTCCATTCTATATATCTTGGCGGAATCCAGAAGTCTTTTCATATGCTCGCGATAACGAAAAATACTGGGACCGTTTGGCGTTTTATAACAGCGAATTCCTTCGAATACACCGGTTCCATAGTGTATGACATGCGACATAACATGGATGGTGGCATCTTTCCAGGGTATCAATTTCCCATTCATCCAGATTTTACCTTGTTCATCTCTGGGATCCATTCGAACCTCCTGGTTATTTTATGTCTTTCACTCTCAATTGAATGAATTTACGACCCAAATATTCATTTTCATCTATCACATAAACCATATCCAAATTTTTTTGACCGGGATTCAGGCGATAATAGTAATCCGCTTTACCAAATCCGATAACATCAAATACACATCTGTTCTGACGAACCTTGAATTTGATATGATTGCTTCCCACAATTGAAGGGGTTCCGGCAACCTCCAGATTATGAGAATAAAAAACCGGTCGCATGTTTTTGGGGCCGAAAGGCGCAAAGAACTTTAGTATTTTAATAAATCTCTCATCGATTTCATCAAGTGTAATTTCGGAATCGATGTATAATTTTGGTATCAGAAGGTCAGGAGAAATCGTCTCCCGGGCCAGGGATTCAAAGCGCTCTCGCAGTTCCGGGATCTTGCTCTCTTCGATAGACAAGCCGGCGGCGTATTTGTGACCACCGTAGCCGATGAGCAAATCTTCGCACTGCTTGATGGCATCATAAATATCAAAATCTTTTATGCTGCGTGCCGACCCCTTTCCAATTCCCTTTTCGACGGAAATCAATATAGTCGGTCGATAAAATTTTTCAACCACACGTGATGCAACGATACCGATCACACCAGGATGCCAGCCATCTTTTGATAATACCAGCGAGTTCGGCGCCTGGGAACTAAAAAACTCTTCCGCATAAACCAGAGCTTCGTTAAAGGTTTCTTCATCAACATTTTTACGATGTCGATTTTCCTGTTCCAGAACCTGGGCAATATTACAGGCTGTGGTAAAGTCGTTCACGGTTAACAGTTTGACCGCCCGCTCAGCATCACCCATTCTTCCGACTGCGTTGATGCGCGGTGCGATCAAAAAAACGATATGACCGGTCCCGATCTCCTTGTTCTCAAGTCCGGTCACCTGTAAAAGAGCCTTCAGACCCAGATTCTCTGTATGGTTAAGCTTTTCCAGACCCTTTTTAACAAAAATTCTGTTTTCTTCCACCAGGGGTACGATATCCGCGGATGTGCCGATAGCGACAAACTCGAGATAATGTTCCAGAACGGACAGGTCAATTCCCAGCCTTATAAGCAGTCCCTGTGCGAGTTTGAACGCAACACCGACACCGGCCAATTCCTTGAACGGATAATCACAATCCGTCTGTTTTGGATCGATAACCGCCACAGCAGCAGGCAATGTCTGGCCCGGCTCGTGATGATCCGTAACCAGGGTTTCAATACCCTGAATTCGCGCTTTTTCGATCTCCGCATGAGCGGTTATACCGCAGTCCACGGTAATAATAAGATCAACACCTTTTTCCGCGGCATACTGTATACCCTGTTCGGATAATCCATATCCCTCACTGATACGGTCAGGAATATAATAATATACAGTGGCACCAATCTCTTTCAATACCATATACAAAAATGCTGTTGACGTGATGCCGTCAACATCATAATCGCCATAAATCATAATTTTTTCGTCGCTTAAAACAGCCTGACGCAGTCGCTTAACCGCAACGTCCATATCTTTCATCAGAAAGGGATCATACAGCTTTTTCAGTATCGGACGAAAAAACGCTTTGGCTTTTTCGTAATCCGTAATACTACGCGTATAGAGAATTTTGCTCAATGTATATGGTATGTTTAAAGCACTAGAAAGAGACTTCACCTCCTCTTCTGGGTATTCGTTCTCCAGTACCCATTTTGTTTCCATAAATATTTTGCTCCAAATATAATAAATACATCCTATTATCCTTAAAAAATTACAAAGCAGATCGATAAGCCGAATTCTGTAATTCGCCGACAGGCGAACCGACAGTCATTTATCTGGGCCTGATGTTGCCACCAGACTCATGCGACCTACCCAAGGGTCAAACAAGACGGGCCGTCTCTCCCCTTATATTTGGTCTTGCTCCGGGTGGGGTTTACCGTGCCCTCAATGTCACCATTGAGGCGGTGAGCTCTTACCTCGCCGTTTCACCTTAATCCGTCAATGACGGAATGTCTGTTCTCTGTGGCACTTTCCGCGCCTCACAACGCGTCCGCGTTACGGACCACCCTGCCCTGCGGAGTTCGGACTTTCCTCATGTGATATCGAATATCACACGCGACTGTCTGACCTGCTTTGCCTGGTTATTCCTTTTCCGGATCATATATTAGTATACGCCCGCATGTTTCACATAAAAATAATTTGTTCATCATTCTAATTTCCACTCCTCGCTGGGGAGGAACACGTGATGAACATGCGCTACATGCACCGTTGATTAAAAAAGCAATCGCAGAACCACCACGACCATTTCTTATCCGTTCATAGGTACTCAAAATAGGTTTGGTCAATTTCGTCTGAGTCGATTCCTTTTTTTCGCGCAAGACCTTTTCCTGATCCCGGGTTCTGGCCATAACCTTTTCCAGGCTAGTTTTCGATTGTTCCAATTCTGTTTTAAGCGCATTTAAAGAAACTTCAAGCTCCTGAACCTCCTGATCTCGCTTTTCAATACTTTCTTCGAGCTCTAAATTGTTAAACTCCAGACGCTCAATCTCGGATTCTGTCTCCTCAATCTCCAGGGTAATGGCATCATATTCTTTATTTGTTTTCACCTGGTATAGCTGCTTTTGATATTTTTTGAGTTGTTGACGCAGCAGTTCCAGCTCATTTTCCTGGCGCGACCGCAGAGACGATTCTTCCCGGTTTTTGCTGATTTTTTCATCAAGCTGTTGTTGCAAGGATTCCATTTCCGATTTTAAAGCATTAACCCTGTTCGGCAAATCACCTTTCTTCTGCTCAAGAGTTTGAAGCTCGTTATCGACGTATTGCAATTCCTTGAGAGTTAGCAGTACCTCTCGCAACTTTTACACTCCTTCCCGTACGTTATACTCATTCCCGACAAAAAAAAAGTGCACCCAAAAGGATGCACTTTATTTTTTCATACGTGTGTTATCGTCATACCATAGACAAAACAAACAATTGCTGTTTTTTACTTTTCGCAATGTAATAACCATCCTATAAAGAACATCTTATCTTCATTATTGTTATAGTATAGCATAAAAACATTAAAAAATCAAGAAAAATTTACCAACCAGGCTGCCGGCCGGCATAAATGGCCATTGTGGATTAAAATACAGTATACCGGCCGTTATCGATTAATAATGTCAACTTTTTATCAATCTCCAACTCAACAGCGCTAACCGTTATCCGGGGTTGTATATCATGAAGATAAATGCGGTCAATATGGACAACATTTTCCGGCGAAGAAAACTGTTGAGGGCCGACATAGCCATCAAAATGATCGCTGCGGCCAAATGCAATATGAAATCCGAGTTTTTCATCCAGCAATACTTCGCCGATTGCCTTGAGCCCAAAATCGTAAAGAATACCGAATCCCAGCTCAGCCATATTGCCATAGGCAGGTTCGTTTTTCAGCAAAAGCTCTTCGCTGATGGCTCTTTTATTGTTGCCGGAAACAACTCTGGCACGATTCTGTTCGATATGATAAAAAACAAGGTCATTATCAAACTGAACCGGCAGCGTTCCAGCGGTCAGACTCTGAGAGTCTTTTTCGCCTTCATAGGGAACGATATAGGCCTCTCCGCTGGGAAGATTGCCGGCCGTCCCCGGCGAGGGAAACCTGCCGCCACTGGCATGAGCGCTGCGATAGCGAAGGTCAAAATACATTTCATATGATTTGTTTTTATCGACGATGAAATGAACGCGGGCCCCCTTGGCATCGTCTAACATGTTTTTTAATTTATTGACGCGATCATTCACCAGATTATAGTCAATTCGCAAGGCCGGAATCATTTTTTCGGAAAATCCGGGCATGGTTGCCGCTCTGAAATCGTATACTTTTGCCGCCAATTTGAGAGGGGCTGTTGCCGAAAACTGGGTAAGCGCTATCACAATATCGGCATTTGTGAATATCCGAGAAAAGGACTGTGGTTGATGACGAGAAACCAAAATTTCAGCGTTTTGCGGAACCGCCTCCTCGATAATGTAACCGTTTTCGGGTAAATCCGCATTATTCGAGCCGACATTGATATAGGCAACCAGATGAGGCTTGATACCCAACGCTGCCTGCATCCCTGCCAAAGTCCCGTACCAGTCAAAAGCAATGTTTCTACGTCGGTTCCAGGCGGCAAGCTCCTCTTGCCTGCTTTTCGGCAAATCAACGAGAATATATAACTGTTTATCCGATTCGAGCGGAGGAAAAACCGACTGAATCAGCTTTTTTAATTCATTTTTCGAAAGGGTTTCCATGGCCCCCTCATAAAAGTATATAGACCAAATTTGTTTTTAATAATACACACCTTTGCAAAAAAGGTCAAGCAGAAAAAAAAGTTTTTACTCCTTGTCAAATGACGCCGCAACAATTTTTGTATTTGCGTCCGCTGTTGCAGGGGCAGGGATCATTTCTTCCCACGTTATTCTTTTGTTGCGGTTTTATCATACCGTGCTCAAGCTTCCATTTATAGGCAAGTTGTTTTAATTTTTCATCGGCATGTTCGAAAAACAGTTTATAAGCTTTACAAAAATGATTCGACCCCTTGTCACGCGGATCGCTGCTGCGATCTTTGGGACATCCGCCTCTGCAGTACGATAACCATTTACAGGGTTTACACTCTGGTGGCAAAGCCGATTTCACCCGGCCGAATTGAAGCTGCCGTGGCGAGTTGAGAAGCTCTGTGAGCTGATCTTGCATAACATTTCCGAGGTACCAGTCGGGGTCAACAAAAAAGTCACAGGAATAAACATTGCCGTTGTGTTCAACCACAACATAAACACCGCACTCCTCCAACAGGGTACACTCCGGCGGCTGCCTATCCACATAGGTATAAAACACCGAATCAAAAAACCTCACCGATGTTGTGGGCTGACCGTAACGAAAATCCTCTATCCAAAGATCAAAAACCCGGCATAAAAAACGGCCAAACGTCTCACCATCTACCGAAAATGGTGCCGCTGCCTCCTTGTCCAGAGGATGCGGCTCCACGCAGGGTATGAACTGCATGAATGACAATCCGTTTTCCTTATGATACTGGTAGATTTCTTCAGGATATTGACCCGAATAATCATTAACCACGACCAGGGCGTTGACCTGTACATCTTTTTCCAACATGATATCCCGGGCTTTTACAACCCGCTCCCATGTGGATTTACCGCTCTTTGTTTTTCGATATCGGTCGTGTATATGAACAGGGCCATCCAGCGACAGCCCAACCAAAAACTGGTTTTGCTGTAAAAAATCAGCCCACTCTGCGTCGATGACCATGCCATTTGTTTGCAATCCATTACCGACCACCTGATGCGGTCGTCCGAATCTTTGCTGATATTGGATGACACGTTCAAAAAAATCAAGTCCCATCAGGGTTGGCTCTCCACCCTGCCATCCAAAAGAGACCTGATCAGCACCGGATTGCATCGTCTGCCGAACAGTCTCTTTAAGAATATCGTCGGACATTCGGTGAACGGAATGCTCAAACAACTCGCTTTTCTGCAGGTAGAAACAGTAATCACAGCTGAGATTACAATCTGGTCCGGCCGGTTTGATTAAAACCGAGCTAAGTGGTTTTTTGTTTATCATAAAAATACTCTTTGCAATGTATTAACATTCTGTTTAAAACCTGAAGGGCTTTATGCAATTGCTTTATCGAAACATATTCATCTCTCGTATGCGCTTGTTGAATCGATCCCGCTCCCCACACCACACAATCATAATTGGCCTGGCTAAAATGCGCCGCATCGGAAAACCATGGCTCGCGGCCATGAACGGACTCGATCCCCAAATCGTAAAGTGCTTTATCCAGCAGATAGAGCAGCGCACCTTCTGACCTGAAAGCAGGTTCACGTTGAATTTCTTCATAGTGATAGTTATCGATTTGCTCGAGCTGTTTAAATAGTGATTTCTGTAAGGCGTTCAGATCTGTTTCCGGGCCATACCTGGCATCAATGGTAAGCGAGCAGCGATCCGGAACAATATTCATCATTACGCCCCCATGAAACTGCGTAATGGAAAAGGTGTTGCCCCTGAATTTCTCAAAAAACGGTTTAAAATCGGTCAACAAATAATTGAATATGGGACGAATTTTTTCAATGGCATTTTCTCCTTCATGCGGTGTTGAACTATGACAGGCCCGTCCGTCGGTCAAGAGTTTAAAACGCCATAATCCATTATGTACAACAACCGGAACACAATGGGTTGGTTCGCCGACCAAAACCATTTGCACATCGGGTTTTGTTTTGATCAGGGCCTTGGCACCGATGGTCCCGAGTTCTTCACCCATGGTGCCGATGAAAATGAGATTAAACGTGTCAGGCTGTTTGCGATACCACTCCAACATGGCTGTAATCATTACAGCCATAGTGCCTTTCGTATCACAAGCCCCCCTGCCATAAAGGCGGTCATCCCGAATACCGGCGGCGAACGGTTCTATCGACATATTTTCGACATCCACCGTATCCAGATGGGCTTCAAACGCCAGAGTCGGTAATTCCGGATCATAACTATCGTGCCTGGCAATAAAATTGGGACGATTTTCTTTTACCGGAATCAGTTCACACTGAAAATTTTGTGGTGTTAAATAATCATATAGAAATTGCGCCATATCCTGCTCCCCCGGTGTTTGTGCGTCGATCTTTTGGGAGGGAGTAACGGAATTGATCTGTACCAGTTTAATCGCCAGGTCAAGCGCTGAGATATTTTTTTGCATGCTGTCACCCTTGAAAAATTAAAAATACAAAAACACATCCCGGCAAACAAGAAAAATTTATTCCAGCACAATTCCGGTAGCTGGTGAAAGGGTTATGCGACTTTCCACAAAACGTGTTATGTTTTTATCTGTCTCGCTGATCACAATTTTCCATTTACCGGCAGGCAGTTCAAACTCAACCGCATGATTGTTATCCCCATTGATATAAACCACTAGATCAGGGCGGTTCGACTCTTCCCCCCGTTTGTAATGATATCCCAGGGCAAAAGGATTGGGATGATCAATAAATTCAAGTTTTGCCGATGAATCAGAGAACACTGGATTTAATTTACGCATATGAATCAATTTGCGATAATATTCAACCAACTGTCTGTTGAGATCAACGAAATCATAATTAATCCAGTTCGTTTGATTGTCTTTATTATAACTGTTGTTGTCGATTCTGCCAATGCGATAATCCGGAGCTGTCGTCCGGGCGATCACCTTGCTATGGGCATATTCCTGACCGGCTGTAACCATACAGGCGCCCCGGCTGGTAAACAGAACAAGCGCTGCCAGTTTGTTCAGCCGCATTTCCCCGGCATCCAGCTTGACATGAGAGGTCATGTCGGTAACAATGGTTTCCGGCTCTATTTTACCGCTTCCGATGCGGATAAAATCACCGAGCGCATAATCATCATGGCAAGCCAGATAATTTACAGAGTGCCCGGCCTGTTTGAACATTCCGCCCTCGTTTATCAGGGTGCCGCCGATATAGCGTTTCAACGTCTCTTTGTTGTTACCGCCCCACCATTTTCCAAATATAAATCCCTGTCCATGCTGTGGATTCTCACCTTTGACACTGTTTCGAAATTGATCGTTCCAGGCAGCCCAGCCATGCTGAGAAAATTCAGCCGGTTGATATTTTCCTCCTCCCCAAGGTTCTGCAATCAAAATGACATTCGGATTTATCTCGCGCAATTCGAAAGCGATCGCTTCAACCGTCTCGTGATCGATAAGAGCGGCAAGGTCGAAGCGAAATCCATCGATATGGTATTCCCTCATCCAGTATTTCAGGCAGTCCAGAATCATCTTTCTCGCCATCGGGCGTTCTGTTTTAAAATCGTTTCCACAACCGCTCGTTTTCAGATATTTCCCCTTTTTATCCAGACGAAAATAGTAGCTTTTTCCCAGATGTTTATAGCAGTTCCAGTCATAGTGAGAGATATGATTGAAAACAACATCCAGAATAACCGCCATTCCATTTTGATGAACAATTCTTACCACATCTTTGAATTCAAAGATCGCTCTTCCGTCCACACCACAAAAGTCGCTTTGTAATGATTGTTGCGTTGCATAGCAGGATTCAGGGGCAAAGAAATAGCTGGTCATATATCCCCAATGGTTTCGCGAATAGGGATTCCAGGAGTTGAGAACCCCATCTGTCTTAACACCATAAGGAATTTCCAGGTTGGCAAACTCGTGAACCGGCAGGAATTCAACGGCATTGACGCCCAAAGATTTTATATGTTCGAGGCCACCGCGGATGCCGGTCTGGCAAAGTCCTCTGTAGGTTCCGGCAAGATCCGGTGAAACGCCGGAGCTCGAATCCGCAGTCATATCGCGTATATGGCATTCATAGATAATCAGCTCTTCGGGCGGTATGTGAATCCCGGTATCCCCCTGCCAGTCATAATCTGCCGGATCGATAATCAATGAAATAGAGCGGTGGTGATAAGAGTTGTCCCTCGCCACAGCACGCGAATAGGGATCACCGATAATGACCTTTTCATCAAAACATTCGGCAACCCCTTCGGGACCTTTGGCGCTGTAGGCATAATATTTTCCAAAATGATGACCAGGCAAAACGTATTCCCATACACCGTCCTCATCGCGCAGCATGTCGTACGCATCCGGTTTATCAGAACCAAATTCATTATAGAGGAACAAGGTAATCTGTTTTGCCCGCGGCGAGAAGAGTCTAAAAAAAGTTTGTTCTGCATTCCAGCTGCACCCCATCTCCTTGTTGGACCGATAACGATCCAGAACCGTATCCGGAATAATCTCGGCAGTATGATCTTTACAGGTCAGGTGCAGAGTCTGATTCAGCGAAAGAGGATCCGTGTGAACAACGTATATGTTTCCTTTTTGCCGGATTTGTTTGATTCTTACCCCGGGATTGAGCTTAAAATCCTGGACATGTAAATGATCCGTATGATTCTCAAATTCAACACAGATTCTTTTTTCACCGAAAAGTGTTGCAGTAAACATGGCAAGGTCCTTATCGATTGGCAGAGAAATCGGTTCACTTTTATTGGTAATCAGAAATCCAGGTGGATGTCAAGGTGATGAAATTACTTGACCCCGGAAATAACGGCGAGGTTTAAAAATTTCCACGGAATTTCAATCTGTTGATATCCTGCTTTTCTCATCCACTCCATTTTTTCACCAACAGTGCAGACGTGATGCTGTTGCCGCAAAAGATTGGATTTGGCCATTCGGTCGATTTGCTCTTTATCCACATTTCCGGCTTTCATTTCATTCTGCACGTATCTTATCTCAATCTCATGAAAAACCCTGTTGATCCGGTTATCCTCGGTGCGGAAAAACTCACATGAAATCCACCGGCCTTGAGGATTAAGCAAATGATAGGCTTCATGAATGAGCTCTTCGTGTCGTTCCAGGGTTAAAAAATCAAGCGTAAAGGATGACAGAACGGCATCCAGCGAGTCCAGCTCATGCATCCATGCTTTATCGTTCAAATCACGAAGAAACGGAATATATTGATCTGTGACCTCATTTGGCAGGCGTTTCCTTGTTCTTTCCAGGATATCTTTATTCCGGTCGATAGCAAACAGGGTTGCAGAAGGCAATACGTTGAATATACGGGTTGAAAAGGCGCCGAATCCGCTTCCGAGGTCAGCAATCCGAACCTTTTGCGCTTGTGGAAAATCCAGCAATGAAACCATAATATCATGGGCTTCGTGGAATTTTGGAATTACAGAGGCAAACACCTCATCAATCAGATCAATTTCTTCGTTCCGGTCTGTATTTGTCATAACAATGTAAATCCTGCTTTGGAAGAGACAGTTGCTGATTTGCCCGGAATTTTGGCATGTACTGTCAATTCATACTCTCCGGCATCCTTGGCGCTGAGATCGAGAGCGATATATTCTACAACATCGCGTTGGGCGCTCGATCTTTCGACCCTGTTGAAAATTTTCTCTTTGCTCTTTGTAAAAATACCGGCAATTTTGGAAAAGATATTCTGGTTGTATTTTTTAATCGTTTCTATATTGTACTCCAAAGTATACTGTATTTTTTTGCCATATTCAACGGGTAAATTATACAATTCAAAATAAACATAAACGGGATTGTTTTTGTAAAAGCTGCGATCCGGCTGAGGAATAACCGATAATCCCTTTTTGCCGAATGAACCGGCATCGGCGGAAGGCTGAATCGTTCTGGCGAGTTCCAGTTCGCTCATTTTGATGGATTTATCATCATAGAAGGGAGGATGATAACGAAAGGTGTATCCGCCTTTTTCGTTTTCTTTGATCCCCTGCAAATAAAGGCTGAGAAGATGCTGACTGGTGTCCGAGCTAAACGTAATTTGATCGATATACATGCCCAGAGAATCCGTCATATCGCGGATATCCGAAAGCGAAATTCTCTTTACCTCTTTATGGATATCATTGAAATGGTTATCCACAGCCTTAAAGCCCCAGATAATCTCATCACCTGCAGCGTCTTCATCCGTTTTCAGCAATAAATCTTCAATTGACAAGCCATAATATATTTCGCATCGGGTAGAATCACCTCTGCCTTTAAACGAAGAGAGGTAGAAAGGAAAAGACAGAGATTTGGTCTCCTTTGGCCAGCTGTGACGATCGCTATTCAACCCCACCATGACGTCCTTTTTGCTCAATTCGGTCATCTCTGTCTTGATGTTGAGATAATCCAGATAGCTGGCAGAATAGATGCGATGGAAAATTTTATCCCAGTTAATACGGCTAAAAGCCAGCGCCCTGGGAATTTCTGCTTTCAGGCGCCAGTTGTTTCCGGATGCATTTTCGTCAATGAAAAAATGAAAGATTAATTTTTTATTGTTTCCTCTTTTGTAATAGAGCCAGGATTCATTTTGAGGTATGTCTTCTCCGACATCGGCGGCATAATCATCCGGTTTTCCGTGGCGGATATATACCAGTCCCTTGTCATTAAAAATCCGATTCAGGTTGAATACCCTGGGAAACCGTAAATATCTTTCCTTGTCGGGGTTATTAAACCACGTCCGTTCGCCATCGTAACGATAATACGCTTCAGCATAAACCAATCGCCGGTAATGCTCTATCAGCCGAAAATTTAATGGTGCAGCCGGTACCGGGTTTCTGCGTTGCCAAAAAAGACGAAAAAATCGTCTAAGCTCAGCAATATTATTTAAGGAAAGGTAATAATCCAACTCAGTGTCGGTTAACACGAATTTAATATCCTGAAACACCAATGCCGCCTCAACCACCGTTTCAAGAGAGTCAATAGCGCGATAAAAACTGTTTTGAACATCTTTTCCCCTGTTTTGTTGCGAGTACATGCGGGCATAGGAGAGAAAAACAGGAACTTTGAGATACTCTATCGGACAATCGATGAGATTTTGCAGTATCGAATCCGCCTGTCTGAATTTTTCCTCCCTGCGGTAAAGTTCCGCCAAAAAATAATCCGCCCGAAACCCCTCCTGTGCCAACAACCACTCTTCAGGATTTTTGTGATCCAAAAATATATCATACAACCAATGTGCACCTGATATGATATGAGGAACATACGGTTTAATTCTGGCCTGCGTTTCCGCTTTGATGACTGCATCCTTGTAGTGGCGCTTGTATTTATCCAAAATAGCAAACTGATACCAAACATCTTTGTAATCGGGAAAGGTTTGTGTGACCCACTCAAAGTGCTCTCTGGATCGTTTCATTTCAAGTTGCCGTAATAACGGCGGTTTGTGAAGGGAAAGTTCCCGGCTGCATATTCCCAGATAATAATGTGTTTCCGGATTGTTTTCGTCTCTTTCCTCGGCCTTTTTGAACCATTTTTTCGCCTCACCGTAATCATCCATTTTTATTTGGAATTGGCCAAGGAGGCTATAGATCACGCTACTATCGGGCCAGCGTTTGGACATCTCCTCAAGCTGGTTAATGGCCTGCTTATATTCTCCCTTGCGCCAGAGCATCAAGCCCCAGTCGTATTGAGCTTTAAAGGTATCCTCTCGGGCGGCTCCCAACCCGATGATAAAATAAGTTAACAAAAACATATGACTAAAAACCTTCACAAAGACTCCTTTTTATCAAATAGATGCTTGCTTACTCTACTTATCAAGCGGAACAGGTACTATGAATAATATGGTCAATCCATCCCGGGCTTTTATTTCAATCCGCACATTAAACGAAATCAAACTCGTTAACGTTCCAACCTTTCTGAACCAAAAGTTATTCCTGAGGAGCCGTTTTTTATATGCCGATCACAACGACCTGAGCGCGATGATCGGAAACATCCAGGTCGAGCACCTTTGCCGATAAAACAGCCATATTTTCCGAACAAAAAACATGATCGATTCTGAGAAAATCAAAATGAAAAGCCGATGACGGATCAAAAATGGTTGACAATAACGACCTTCCAAAGGTTGTCCCTAATCCCCATCCGCCCTGTGCAAATCCATTTTGAAACCGTTTGGAAAATCGATAATAAAGCCTGCTGTTCGGCGTGTCATTAAAATCGCCACCGACAATGACCCTTCCATTCTTTTCAGCAATAATATCAAGAACCTGGGATGCTTCTGACTGGCGCCTTGTATAGGTTCGCCTGGCACTGGGAAAAAAGGTTGCAAAGCTGTTCCGGCCGGTAAAAAATCGAATAAACGGATGGCCGCTCGGATAAAAATGAAAATTATATAAATGTATTCTTTGGTTTTCAATCTTAACCGCGGCATAATTCAGGTTGGTATACGAGGTCATTAAATCCGTTCGTATATGTATGTTTTGTTTATCAGACAACGGAAAACGGGACAAAATCGCACCACCGTTATAATCATCATATTGCCCGGCCCACAACTGGTAAGGGTAATCGGGCAGTTGCCGTGGAAAGTATTCCCGGTCATAGCGATTGATCTCCTGAATAAAGACGATATCCGGCCTCTCCTTGTTGATTAATTCTATAATGGCTTTACGCTTTTCAGGAGCCTGTTTGACAAGAATATTATAGCTCATGATCTTCAATTTGTGCTGATATGGCTTGCGAAAAGGTGTGACGGGCAACAGTTGAGTTTGATAGTGAAAAATGACAAAGAGAACGGACAGTGTAAAAATCAGAATATCCAACCGTACATGCCGGCGGATTAAACTATCGAGCAATAAAAAAAAGAAAAACAAGATGAATAATAAAAAGAGATAGCGAAAATAGGTCATTAGATGAAACAAACCGTAAAAACCAATGGTAATGGAAACAACAAATGCAGCTATGCTTAACCAACGATTCCGAATGACCTCTTTCGCCAAAAACCAGATATAAAACGGCAAACTCAATCCGACCGGTATCCATATTAAATCCTGAACAACACTGACCATTGTTTCAACAAGCACATTTTCACTGATATGAAATCTCCAGGATGTCCACACAAAAATCTGCAAAGAGAGCACAAGACTCCAGATAAAGTACAGTATCAAAATCCCGATTTTTATCAGTTCTCCGAGCAAATCAACTCCGTCAATAATTAAGGTAATTTTATATATTACGCATAATCAATCCGTAAATCAAGAAAGGAATTCAACTCTGCAGCCGGAAACAGGGTACCGATATTATCTTAGGAAAATTAGCCGCTTTCTACAAAAAAACAAAAAAATAAATAATAATACTTGACATTTTTAAATAAATGATTATATTTAGCTAATAAAACTAAGTCACTCATTTTAAAGAATTATCGTTATGAACGCAAACAAAAAAATCTGCAGATTTGATTTAACCACTGCACCCATGGTAGGCGTTCAGGGTATTCCTGCCCTCGATATTCTTGTTTTGACCCCAATTATTATTCTACTCGACCTCTTGCTTCCCCGTATTCGTTAATACGGACTTGGGTGCAAGGGGCTCCTCTTTAAAAAACATTCCACTTTGTTTCAAAATTTCCTCTGGCATCCAACTCGCAAGGGTTTGCTTTGACAATATTTTCTAGTTTAAGGAGATCTTTTTATGACTGGAGCAGAATTGATCATTCATGCATTCAAGCAGGAAGGTGTGCAGGCCATTTTCGGCTACCCGGGCGGAGCGGTGATCGATATTTTTGACTGTCTTTATAACAGCGACATCCCTTTTTATCTCACCCGCCATGAACAGGGTGCCATACATGCGGCTGATGGTTATGCGCGGTCTTCAGGAAAGGCCGGTATTTGTCTTGCTACTTCCGGGCCCGGAGCAACCAACCTGGCCACCGGGCTGGCAACGGCACATATGGATTCCATTCCGATCGTCGCCATTACCGGACAGGTGGCAACGCATTTGATCGGAAATGATGCGTTTCAGGAAGCGGATGTTTGCGGGGTAACCCGATCGATCACAAAACATAACTATCTGGTAAAGAACATCGAAGACCTCGCTAAAATTTTAAAATCCGCTTTTTATATTGCTCAAACCGGAAGGCCGGGACCGGTTTTGGTCGATATCCCAAAAGATATTCAGCAGGCTAAAACCAGATCAACTTATCCGGATTCTGTGGAAATTCGAAGTTACAAACCCACTATAAAAGGCAACAAACGCCAAATTAAAAAGGCGGCCAGCCTCATAGAACAGAGCAAACAACCCGTAATATTTGCCGGCGGTGGTGTGGTCAGCAGTGGTGCCAACCAGGAGCTCGAAACCCTGGCAAAAAAAATTCAAGCACCGGTGACAACAACACTGATGGGGCTGGGCACATTTCCCGAAACCTCGGATCAGGCTTTGAAGATGCTCGGAATGCACGGAACCGCCTATGCAAATTATGCCATGCAACAGGCTGACCTCATCATTGCAGTCGGCGTTCGTTTTGATGACCGCGTCACCGGCAAAGTGGAACAATTTGCCCCAAACGCCCAGATTGTTCATATCGACATTGACCCCACCACAATTCGCAAAAATGTTCAGGTCGCCGTACCGGTGGTTGGCGATGTAAAGTACGTTTTGCGCGAAATCAACAAGCTTCTAAGCGAGCAAAAACACAAGACCTGGATGAAACAAATTCTGCAGTGGAAAAACGATCATCCGCTCTCTTATGCAAATATCGGCAAAATTCAACCTCAATACGTCATCGAACAGATAGCCGAATTGACAGACCACAATGCCATTGTTGCCACAGAAGTGGGACAAAATCAAATGTGGACGGCACAGTATTATAATTTCAAGAAACCCAGAGCGTTTTTAACATCCGGGGGGCTCGGGACCATGGGGTATGGATTTCCGGCAGCAATAGGAGCACAAGTCGCCAACCCCGACCGAATGGTCATCGATATTGCCGGAGATGGCAGCATACAAATGAATATACAGGAGCTGGCAACGGCCGTGATTTACAATCTGCCGGTAAAAATCATTATCCTGAACAACGGTGCATTGGGCATGGTAAGGCAGTGGCAGGCAATTTTTTACAAGCGCCGCTTCTCATCCATTTGTCTCAGACGCAATCCCAATTGTCCGCCGAACTGCAAACAAACCGAAGATGACTGTCCGACATATGTCCCGGACTTTGTTGCCCTGGCACAGGCCTATGGGGCTGCCGGGTTCCGTATAACCGAACCCGATGAGGTCCAATCCACACTGAAAAAAGCACTCGAAACGCCCGGGCCGGTCGTTGTTGATGTCATTATAGATAAAGAAGAAAATGTCTATCCAATGGTGCCATCAGGAGCACCAATTGACGAAATGATAAGGGGAATGGCCTAATGAGACATATTATCAATATCGAAGTTGAAAACCAGGCAGGGGTTTTGGCAAGAATTTCAGGACTTTTCAGCGCGCGTGGATTTAACATTGAAAGCCTGAGTGTCAGCCATGTGGATACCAAAACTTCAAACATGACTATGGTGGTCAGAGGCGATGACTGGGTCATTGAGCAGATCAACAAACAACTGAACAAGCTCATCGATGTCATACGGGTAACCGATATCACAACCAGCGGCAGAGACTATGTCAACCGTGAGCTGGTTCTCGCCAAGGTTCACTGCCCTTCATCCAAACGCGGCGATATTACCAACCTGGTTGACATTTTTCGCGCCAAGGTGGTGGACATTAGCAATCATTCCGTTACTTTGGAATTAACCGGCAGTGAAAAGAAAATCAACGCATTTCTTGAAACCCTCAAACCGTTTGGCATTAAAGATCTGGCAAGAACGGGTTCTATTGCCATGATCAGAGAATTTCATGACAAAACTTTATCCAACCATGTTTAAACTGGGAGTCAAAAAATGAAAGTTTATTATGATGGCGACGCGAATCTTGATATCCTCAAGGACAAAAAAATTGTAATCCTCGGTTATGGTAGTCAGGGACATGCACATGCCCAGAATCTAAAAGAGAGTGGGTTGAACGTTATTGTCGCTCTGCACGAAAAAAATGAATTTTGGCACCAGGCAGAAGCTGACGGCCTTGAGGTAATGGAAAACAAAGAGGCTGTTCGTGCCGGTGATATTATTATGTTACTCGTACCGGATACCATACAACCCGGAGTCTATAAAAACGACATTCTTCCCAATCTGCAGAAAGGCAACATTCTGGCTTTTGCGCACGGATTTAACATTCACTACAATCAAATCGTACCCCCGTCCACTATCGATGTTATCATGATTGCGCCAAAGGGACCGGGGCATCTTGTCAGGCGTCAATATCAACAAAAACAGGGCGTCCCAAGTCTGATTGCAATTTATCAGGATTATTCAGGTCAGGCCAAAGAATTTGCCCTCGCCTATGCCAGGGGTATTGGTGCAACAAGAGCCGGTGTTTTGCAGACCAGCTTTAAAGAAGAGACGGAAACCGATCTGTTTGGGGAACAAACCGTTCTTTGCGGAGGAGTAACGGAATTGATTCTGTCTGGCTTTAACACGCTGGTGGAAGCCGGATATCAACCGGAAATTGCCTATTTTGAATGTCTGCATGAAATGAAATTAATCGTGGATTTAATCTACGAAAATGGCTTGTCTGGGATGTACTACTCTGTCAGTGATACAGCAGAGTATGGCGGGCTGTCAAGGGGCCCTCAAATCATTGGCGAAGAGAGCAAAAAAGCGATGAAAGAGGCTCTTAAAAGAGTGCAAGACGGTTCTTTTGCCACGGAATGGATTCTGGAAAACCAGGCCAATGGGCCAAAATTCAATGCCTTGCGGCAAAAACTGGATAACGAAAAAATCGAAAAAGTAGGCAAAGAATTACGCAAGATGATGAGCTGGATCAATAATAAATGAGGTAATAAGGTCATGGATCAAAATCGGGTCTATATATTTGATACCACCTTGCGCGATGGAGAACAATCACCCGGCGCGAGTCTCGATATTCATGAAAAAGTAACCATTGCGCATCAGCTCGCAAAGCTGGGTGTAGATGTGATCGAGGCGGGATTTCCTGTCTCGTCGCAGGTACAATTCAAGGCCGTTCAGAACATCGCCGAACAGGTGAAAGGCCCTTCAATAGCTGCTCTGGCCCGTTGTATAGATGTCGATATCGAGCAGGCAGCCAGGGCTCTTGAAAAAGCCGAAAAGCCAAGGATTCACACGTTTGTTGCCACGTCAAAAATACATTTGGATAAAAAGTTTAAAAAGTCAGAAGACGAAATCCTGGACATGGCCATAAAAGGGGTGAAAAAAGCAAAAGGTTATGTCGCCGATGTTGAATTTTCTCCGGAAGATTCCGCTCGTACGGGCAAGGCATTTTTGTTTAAAATTGTTCAGGCTGCAATAGAGGCCGGAGCAACGGTCATTAATATACCCGATACGGTGGGATACACAAACCCGGAAGAATTTGCAGAATTAATTAAAGAGCTGCGGCAATCGGTCAGCAATATCGACAACGCCATACTCAGCGTTCACTGTCACAATGATCTGGGGTTGGCTGTCGCCAATACGCTCGCGGCGATTAAGAATGGAGCCCAACAGGCAGAAGTTACCATAAACGGCGTCGGAGAGAGAGCCGGCAATGCAGCGCTCGAGGAAGTCGTCATGACGCTCGTTACCCGACAGGGTTATTATGGTAAAACGCTCTCCATCAATGCAGAAGAAATCATGAATACAAGCCGGATGGTCAGCCATCTTATGGGCATTCCCGTACAACCCAATAAGGCGATTGTGGGTGGCAATGCCTTTGCACATGAAAGCGGAATCCACCAGGATGCAGTCATAAAAGATGCCAGCACATATGAAATCATGTCACCCTCTGATATTGGTTTAGAGTCCAATAAAATCGTGCTGGGCCGTCATTCAGGCAGACACGGTCTTAAAACCCGCCTGGCTGAACTCGGATTCGTATTGATAAAAGAAGAGCTGGATCACGTTTATGACCGCTTTTTACAGGTCGCAGACAAGAAAAAAGAGGTTTACGAAGAGGATTTGCTTGCTCTGGTGAGTGATGAGACCGAGAAAACCGAGAACAAATATCAGCTTGTCTACTTTCATATTCTTAGCGGCAACCAAACGGCTCCGACAGCAGCCATAAAATTGAGGTATGAGGATAAAATCATCCAGGATGCCGCCGTCGGTGATGGACCGATTGACGCCGCCTGCAAGGCCATTGATAAACTAACCGGCTCTGACGTCAAACTGGCGGAGTATAACCTTCGTGGTGTAACCAGCGGCAAAGATGCCCTTGGTGAAGTGGTGGTCAGGCTGGAAAAAAACGGTAAAAAGTATCTGGGACGCGGAGCGAGCACAGATGTGATAGAAGCGAGTATTCGCGCCTACCTCAGTGCTGTGAACAGAATCCATACGGAAAAGTGACTGTTATGAAAAAAAAATCAATAGCCATTCTGCCCGGAGATGGAGTTGGACCGGAAGTCATCAAACAGGCCATCAAGGTCCTGGATGCAATCTCTGATTTTGCCGATATAGAGTTTGATTATCAGTACGGCGACATCGGCGGCAAAGCCCTTGATCGCCACAACACTCCTCTTCCGAAGGAAACTCTGCAACTTTGCACCTCTTGCGATGCCGTACTGTTGGGCGCCATCGGAGACCCAAAGTGGGACAGCGGTCCGGCGGATAAGAGACCGGAAAGGGGATTGCTGGGCTTGCGCAAAGAATTGGGATTATTCGCCAATTTACGGCCGGCCCGGGTCTTTTCTGCTCTGGAAAATGCCTCAACATTGAAAAAGGAGATCATTAGCGGCGTGGATATCCTGATTGTTCGCGAATTAACCGGTGGCCTCTATTTCGGCACCCCTGCAGAGGACCAGGGTGACAAAGCATACAACACCATGGTATATACGCAAAAGGAAGTAGACCGCATTGCAGATATTGCATTTGCCGCCGCTGCGATGCGAAGACAAAAACTCACCTCTGTGGATAAGGCAAATGTGCTGCTGGTCTCCCAGCTCTGGCGGCGCCGCGTGAAACAAATTTCTCAAACCCATCCAAACATTACAATGAACCACATGTATGTCGACAATTGCGCCATGCAGCTTGTACGCAATCCAGGGCAATTCGATGTTATTCTGACCGGTAATCTCTTTGGCGACATTCTCAGCGATGAAGCTTCCATGTTAACCGGCTCTCTGGGCATGCTGCCCTCCGCCAGTCTCGGTGAATCCAGAGCCCTGTATGAACCCGTACACGGTTCAGCGCCTGATATTGCCGGACAGAACAAAGCCAATCCTATCGCCATGATAGCTTCTGTTGCGATGATGTTTCGATACTCGTTTAAAATGAAAAATTGTGCAACTCGAATCGAGAACGCCATCAACAGAGTTCTCACAGAGGGATTGCGCACTGTGGATATTGCCGACTCGAATACGACGGCGGTATCGACAGAGCAGATGGGAACAGCTATAGCAGAAAAGTGTCTATAACCAACATGTCAAAATTTTAGCCGATTGTCTCCTGATCGATTGTTAATGATGTTTATTCGGGAAATTCCCGAACCATCAGCATACCCTGTTGCTTTTTTGATGCTGTTGGTCACAGACCGGAGGATATTCATATGAACAGAACCCTAGTCATATATGACACCACCCTCCGCGACGGAGGGCAAAGCGAGGGGATATCCTATACCGCAGAAGATAAAATAAAAATCGCAAAGAAACTGGACCAGTTCGGTGTTGATTATATCGAAGGGGGATGGCCGGGTTCCAACCCCAAAGATATTCGCTTTTTTGAAAAAGCGAATGATCTGGAATGGAAAAACGCAAAAATCGCGGCCTTTGGCAGTACCCGGCGGGCGAATTGTACCGTCAGCGAGGATAAAAACATCGGGCTGTTGTTAAAGGCAAAAACGCCGGCAATCGCCATTTTCGGAAAGTCCTGGGATTTACATGTCACCGAAGGCTTGAGGACAACTCTTGAGAAAAATCTGGAGATGATTTACGACAGTATTGCCTATCTGAAAGAAAAAAATAAAACAGTGATATACGATGCAGAACATTATTTTGACGGCCATAAAGCCAATCCGCAATATGCGCTGGAGACATTAAACGTAGCGGTTGAGGCCGGGGCCGATTGCTTGGTTCTTTGTGATACAAATGGCGGCACCATTCCAAAACAACTGGAAGCCATTATCGAGCATACGCGGGCACAAAACATTTCTGCTTCCTATGGCATTCATGCCCATAATGACAGCGATGTTGCCGTCGCCAATTCGTTACAGGCCATTCAGCAGGGATTTGATCATGTACAGGGCACCATTAACGGATATGGAGAACGCTGCGGCAATGCCAATCTCTGTTCGGTTATTGCCAACGCAGCGTTGAAATTAAAAATCCCGACAAGTAAAAACCTGGACCTGAAAGAGCTGACCAGGGTATCCCGCTATATAAGCGAAATCGCCAATATACCGCAACGTGACGAACTGCCATTTGTCGGCAACAGCGCCTTTGCACACAAGGGGGGTATTCATGTCAGTGCGATACGCCGGAACCCAAAGACCTATGAACATATCGATCCGGCATTGATCGGTAATCACCAGCGTATCCTGATTTCTGACCAATCAGGGCGAAGCAACGTTGTCTTCAAAGCTGAAAAGATGGGGCTCGACATAAAGGGCGATAACGACAATGTAAAAAAAATCGTCGATCACCTCAAGGAACTGGAGCATTACGGTTATCAGTATGAAGCAGCGGATGGATCCTTTGAGGTTTTGGCCAGAAAAGCAACAGGAGAATTCCACCCCTTTTTCGAGCTCCAGGGGGCAAAGGTCATTATTGAAAAAAGAGAAGAAAGCAGTGCCTATTCGGAAGCGATCTGTAAAGTTCGGGTGGATGGTGTTGTTGAACACACTGCGGCAGATGGGCACGGACCCGTGGATGCACTGGATAAAGCTTTAAGAAAAGCGCTGGAGCCTTTTTATCCGTCATTAAAACAACTGTACCTTGTCGATTATAAGGTTCGTGTCCTGGATAGCTCAGCAGCAACAGCATCCAAGGTACGGGTACTCATCGAATCAGCCGACAACGATAGTATTTGGGGGACGGTAGGGGTTTCAGAGAATATAATTCAAGCCAGCTGGCAGGCGTTGGTGGACAGCATCCGATATAAATTGTTAAAAGAAATGAAAAAAATAGCGAAAAAAGGAGGTACAAAATCAAAACCGGTTCGATAACAACCCCGAAGGGTTTTGCCGCTGCGGGGATTCATGCAGGGCTTAAAGAGAGCACTCCTGATCTTGCTTTGATAAAAAGCGACTGTCCCGCAACAGTGGCAGCCGTTTTTACCACCAATACCCTCAAAGCAGCACCGATTCTTTTCAGTCAAAAAATCATACGAAACAAAGAGGCCCAGGCAATCGTAATCAATAGCGGTGTTGCCAATGCCTGCACAGGTCAGCAAGGCCTGAACGATTGCGAAGAAATGGCTGCGTTGACGGCAAAAGGACTGGATATTGATGCCGGCCAGGTACTGATCGCCTCCACCGGTGTTATCGGTGAATATCTTCCCATGCCGTTGCTGCGAAGCGGAATAGAACGGGCCTGTCGGAATCTTTCGCCTGAAAACGGAGCAAAGGCGGCGCAGGCGATCTTAACCACAGATACAAAGCCCAAACATAAAGCGGTTGCGTTCCGGCTGCAAGAAAACAACTGTACCATCGGCGCGATTTCCAAAGGAAGTGGTATGATACAGCCCAATATGGCGACAATGATATCTATTCTCACGACAGATGTGGCGATTTCAGCAGATTTATTACAGAAAGCGCTTTATCAGGCGGTTAATGTCAGTTATAACCGCCTCACGATAGACGGCGAAATGAGCACCAATGATTGTGTTTTTTGTCTGGCCAATGGACTGTCGGGAAACCGAATCATCAACAAAGAAAATCAAGCGTATGATGTTTTTCTCGACGCTCTCAACGCGATATGCCTCGATCAGACTCGAAAATTAGCTGCCGATGGAGAAGGAGCCACAAAGTCGATCAGCGTCACCGTGACCAACGCCCGAACCACCGGGCAAGCCGAACAGGCGGCAAGAGCTGTTGCCAATTCTCAGCTGGTAAAGACTGCGATCTATGGAGAAGATCCGAATTGGGGCAGAGTTATTTCGGCCATTGGCAGTACCGGCGTGGATATCAGACCCGATAAACTCGATATCTGGTTCGCTGATATTCCGGTTGCCCGGGAAGGTGCGGCTGTCCCATACGACACAAAAAAACTAAAAGCCGCATTAAAAAAGAAGGATATAAAAATTCATGCCAGTTTGGGAACAGGCACAGAAAAAGCGACCATCTATACATGTGACCTGACCCACAAGTACATCGAAATCAATGCTGAATACCATACCTGAGTTGAACATTATAGAGGATCGACAATGTTAATGTCAAAAACAATTGCAATTATCGGTTCCGGCAATATGGGAGAGGCTCTGCTGGGTGGCTTGATTAAAGCAAACCTAACCAGGCCTGAAAATATCATCGCAACCGATATCTTTGAGAGCCGATTGCAAACCCTTAAAGACAACTGGGGTGTACAAACCACCCTTAAAAACAACAAAGCGGTTGAAAAAGCGGATATCATTGTCCTCTGCGTAAAGCCGCAAACCATACAAACCGTACTACAACAAATAAAACCCGCTGTTAAAAAAGAACACCTGATCATATCCATATTGGCCGGTATCAACACCTATACCATCCAGTCCGTACTGGATAAACACAATCCGGTTATTCGGGCGATGCCGAACATACCGGCCGTGGTCGACGAGGGGGCTACCGGTATTTGCCTGGGTCAGCATGCAAAGAAGGTTCATAAAGAATTGGCCATGCAGATATTCAGTTCAGTCGGCATGGTCGAGGTCGTACCGGAATCGCTTATGGATGTCATAACCGGCATGAGCGGTAGCGGCCCCGCCTATATATATATGGTGATCGAAGCGCTGACCGATGGCGGTGTTATGATGGGGTTGCCGCGCGACGTTGCCACCCGGCTCGCGACTCAGACCGTTCTCGGTTCAGCCAAGCTGGTGAGAGAAACCAACGTCCATCCGGCCGTACTCAAAGACCAGGTCACCACACCCGGGGGCACCGCGATCTCAGCAATAAAAGAATTGGAAACACATGGCCTGCGCCCCATGCTGATCAGAGCTGTTGAAACCGCCACCAACAAATCAAAACAACTCAGTCAACTGTTGACGGAAGAAAATTTAAAAAACCAAAAAGCGAGAAAATGACCTCCACAAAACACAGGATAGGAATCGTAGGGGCTACCGGTTATACGGGTGAAGAACTCATCAGACTTGTCTGCAAGCATCCGGCTGTGACGTTGGCATACGCCACCTCGGAAAGCAGTGCCGGCAAAAGGCTGGAAGAGATATATCCCTGGCTAAATCAATATGGCGAACATCGATTGATCTCTTCACATCAGATTGCGGAAAAAGATGCAGATATAGTATTTACCTGCCTGCCGGCAGGCGAGACCGCCTCCCTGGCCAGTGACCTTTTGCAAAAAGGGATTAAAATCATCGATCTCGGAGCAGATTTTCGCTTTCGTTCAGCGAAT
This sequence comes from Candidatus Zhuqueibacterota bacterium, assembly GCA_014728085.1. Taxonomy (GTDB): domain Bacteria; phylum Zhuqueibacterota; class Zhuqueibacteria; order Residuimicrobiales; family Oceaniaggregativiventaceae; genus Oceaniaggregativivens_A. Next base: position 85,464 of record WJMF01000099.1, on the reverse strand, counting down.
CTTTATGCACAATGGTACCAGACAAAACATCCTCACCCTGACCTTCTGCAAAAATCGGTTTACGGATTGCCGGAATGGAACCGCGAGCAAATCCGAGCTGCGGCCATTGTCGGTAATCCCGGCTGTTACCCGACCAGTATTTTGCTTGCCCTGTTGCCCTTGATAAAGTCAAATTTACTGGGCACCGGCCTGCTTTTTATCGACTCTAAATCCGGAGTCACCGGTGCCGGTAAAACGCCCACGCCGACAAGCCATTTCTGCTCGGCAAACGAAAATCTCACTGCCTATAAACCCGGACGCACACACCGGCATGTCGGAGAGATTGAAACTATTTTGCAACAGCAAAATAAAGGCTGTAAAGTTGTTTTTACCCCGCACCTTATACCGATGAACCGGGGCTTGTTTTCAACTTTGTACGTCCCCCTGGCAAAAGATGTCGACCGAGCAACGGTTCACGCCAGCTTTGAACAATTCTATAAAAATGAACCTTTTGTCAAGCCTGTCGATATCATACCCTCTACGAATATGGTCATCCATACAAACTATTGTTTTATTCATGTCGGCAACCGTTACGACGATACCATTCAGCTTTTTTCCGCCATCGACAATCTCGGCAAGGGAGCGAGCTGGCAAGCCATTCAAAACATGAATCTACTCCTGGGCCTGGACGAAGAAACAGGATTACAGCCATGACGAGAAAAATCTTGATAAAAATCGGCGGGCGCGCATTTGACCGGCAAAGCTGTTATCAGGAACTCGCAGATGCATTTAAACGTCTTCATCATATGCGGTTTATCATCGTTCATGGCGGTGGCAACGCTATCAGTCAGGCTCTAAAAGAAGCAAAACGGGAACCTGCTTTTGTCGATGGTTATAGAATTACAACCGAGCAGGACATTAAAATCGTGGAACGCGTCCTCTCAAGAGAGGTCAACAAGTCGATTTGCAGTCATCTCGAAAAATACGGCATCACCTGCCGATCGCTTTCCGGTAAAAGCAAAAATCTGTTGCATGTTGAACCCTATTTTCGCCATGGCCGCTCTCTCGGAAGAGTCGGAAAAATCAAAAACATAAATCCTTCCGTGGTCTTGCGGGTTCTCGAAGAGAATCAGGTCCCCGTGATATCCCCTGTTTCCGCAGATCAAAATGGTCTAACCTACAACGTCAATGCGGACAGCGCTGCAGCCGCCCTCGCGTATGCAACCACCAGCTCGGATCTGATTTATTTCACGGACGTTCAGGGATTGGTGATAGACGGCAGAGTGCAATCCGCTCTGGCTGCTGCAGAAATAAAATCATTGATCGATAAGGGCAAAATTCACGGTGGTATGGTGGCGAAAATGGATTCTGCTTTTGCAGCACTTGAAAACGGAGTAAAGCGCGTACATATAACCAAATGGCAGGGCGCCAGAGCTCTGGAACAGATGCTTGACCAGAACGAAACAACGGGAACTGTTATCCAGCTTTAAATAAAAAATTCGTTTTGACCTCATAAATGATTTTTATATTTTAGTGAACCTATCCATGACCCGGTTGCTACCGGGCAAGAGAAAATTTTGAACCTTTACGGGAAATAAGATGAACACTGGAAAATGTATACAACTTGAAAAAAAGGTAATTTTAAACACCTACAGCAGACCTGATTTTGTTCTCACACACGGAAAGGGTGTATATGTGTATGATAAAGAGAACAAAAAGTATCTCGACTTTTGTGCCGGTATTGCGGTAAACGCACTTGGGCACTGTGAAAAAACATCTGTAAAAATATTGAAAAAACAGGCTGAAAAATTATGGCACTGTTCAAATCTTTATTATTCGGAACCACAGATTCGGGTTGCTGAATTACTCACACGGATAACCTTTGCCGACAAGGTGTTTTTCTGCAATTCAGGAGCGGAGGCGATTGAGGGAGCGCTGAAAATAGCCCGCAAATGGGCGCACGCGGTCAAGGACAAAAACGCCCATCAAATCATCTCATTTCACCAGGCGTTTCATGGCCGCACCTTTGGCGCGCTTAGTGCAACGGGACAGCCGAAATTCTGGGAAGGTTTTGAGCCCCTTGTTCCCGGCTTTGTCTATGCAACCTTTAACGATCTCGAATCAGTAAAAAAACATATCACGCCTCACACCTGCGCCATTATTGCAGAACCGGTGCAGGGCGAAAGCGGTATTTTCCCGGCGCAAAAAGCCTTTTTGCAGGGCTTGCGCAACCTCTGTGATGAAAATAATTGTCTGCTCATTTTTGATGAAATTCAATGTGGACTTGGACGCACCGGCTCATTTTGTGCTTATGAACATTCCGGCATTGAACCCGATATAATGACGATGGCCAAACCCATCGCAGGGGGACTGCCGATGGGAACCATTTTGATGAAGGATCATATCGCTGAACATACCAAAGTGGGAAATCACGGATCAACTTTCGGAGGCGGCCCCCTGGTAAGTCGAGTCGCCGAACATGTCATTAAAACGATAGCAGACGGTGACTTTTTGACCCATGTCAAAAAAACCGGCCAATATCTGAAAGATCAACTTTCTCAAATAAAATCAGACAAGATAACCGCCATACGCGGGAAAGGATTAATTGTAGGAGTCGAACTCGACCAGGATCCACAAAAAATCATACAAACCTGCGTATCAAACGGATTGCTACTTTGCAAAGCCGGTAACAATACGATTCGTTTTTTGCCTCCGCTGACGGTAAAAAAGAAACACATCGATAAAGCTATGGGAATATTTCAACGCTCTCTAAAAGGATGATAATTCATTATGTTACGAAAAGCAAAAATCAAGGATGTACCCAACATTATACAGCTGATCAACCAATATGCCGCCAACGGAGAAATGCTGGCGCGGTCCCGGATTCAGCTCTATAATTCTTTGCGGGATTTTATGGTCATCGAGGAGAATAACACCATCATTGGTTGTGGTGCTCTGAATATCGTTTGGGAAGATATAGCCGAGATCAGATCATTGGCAATTACTCCGGACCAGATCGGAAAAGGCTATGGCCGCGAGATTGTCGAATACTTTTTACAGGAAGCCCGAGACCTGGAACTCCCGACCGTGTTTACGCTGACGTATAAACCCGGATTTTTCGAAAAATTGGGATTTCAAATTGTTGATAAAAAAGAATTACCCCATAAGGTATGGAAAGATTGTATCAATTGCCCTCATTTTCCGGATTGCGATGAAATCGCTATGATCCGTAATTTAAAGTAAAACGGCTTTCCGGTCACTGTTTCTGCAATAAGGCTTGCAGCGCCTGCAAATTCAACCCTTGAATCCTTTTGCGAACATTTGCCGTCGTAAGCATTCCGGATTCGCTGATGACGCCGGTAAACAGGGTTAATGGAATATCTTCAAAATATTTATTCCAGTAATGTAAATTTTCCCTCTGTTCAGAGTCTATCTCTGAGGATGGATGTAAGGCTTCGTCGCGCATCTTGATCTGATCGGGAAGAAATTTATTTTCGCTACTGATAACATAAATGGGCTTGGTTGCCTCCCGGCTGAGCAGGGCGAGTGCTTTTGTGCCGATTTTGTTGATCACCGACGTTTCAGAAATTCTATCCGCTCCGACACATATAAAATCACTGTTTCGAACCACGTGAGAAAGTGCTGCATCCACCACCAACGTGGTCTCTATTCCCGCATTGGCCAGGTCCATTGCCGTTTTATGTCCTTCCAAATTCGGCCGTGCCTCTGTGATAAACACCCTGAAAACGGCTCCCTGCTCATGTGCATATAAAAGCGCATCGAGAATGGTGCTGCTGCGACTAAAAACAGCAATTGTTTTTTGATCCGTCAGAGGAAAAAGGTGTTGGATTATGCGCTTGCCGGCCTTTTTCTCATGATCGATAACCTCTTCAATGTGCCGAATTAATTTTCCCCTGTCCTGATTACTGCTTCCGTATTCCTGCCACAAAACAAGCGTCAGATTAAGAAGATGATAAAGGGGGGCCATACGAGGTTGCTCGTAAAGAATCTTTTTGGCGATGTGTAAAATGCGATTGCTGTCGTTTTCAGATTCTGTCAAGTCTTTGATTTGCTCAATCAAAAACAAAGCGGCCCGATTAAAAATTTCCGACGCCCCGGAGATGTTATCATTTAACGTTTCGCTGCTCATAAGACATCCAATGCAAAAATTGTTTATATCCTTTATGAAACAAAAAGATAAACCAAAATCATATCTAAAAATGAAAAATCGAACTAAAATGTGCACAAAAAAAATAGCCGGTAGTGCTGTCACCATACCGGCTATTTTTTTGAGTTACACCTGACCACTGGCAAGGCCCACCAACCGAAGGGCTATTTTAGAAAAGCCATCTTCCTGGTCATGGTAAAATCATCAGCAACCAGACGATAGTAATACACTCCGGAGCTAACCAGTTCACCTGCATCATTACGACCATTCCAAACAAGCTCATGATAGCCGGTTTCCCTGATGGCATCAACGAGTGTATTAACAAGCTGCCCCTGGATATTATAGATATCCAGACGCACGCGAACCGGTTTGGGCAATTGAAAACGAATCATCGTCGTCGGATTGAACGGATTTGGAAAATTCTGAGACAATTCAAAGTCCCTGGGCACTGCGGCCTGGATTGAAACGGGTCCATGCTTTGTTTGGAATCCGTACAAACTCACATCCTCGATCTTGTAAAAATATTCGCGACCGGCCTGGACCTGTTCATCTATAAATTCATATCGCCGTTCCGGGTTGGAGAGAATCAATTCCGTATTGATCTTTTTATAGGTTCCCTCTTTTGACAGACTGCGATAGACATTAAAGCCGCTATTATCGACCTCGGAAGCCGTTTCCCAGAACAATTCAACGCCCTGATAAGGCGCTGCCGAACAGCTAAACGTGTTCAGTTCAACAGACGTTTTTAGTTGCAGGTACCACTGATGCGAGGTACGGGCATTATCCATATCAGAAACGATTACCTTTACGCTGTGCGAACCATAAACATAAGAACCGGGATAGAACGTAAAAGCATTACTTCCGGTGTAGACAGCAACGCCATCAACGTACCAGGTATAAAAGACCTGCTGACCGTCCGGATCATATGCATCGACGACAAAATTTTGTGTAACATCTTTTGTCATCGACAGTTGCTGACTCGGTGAGGTAAATGTTATAGTCGGGGGAATGCTGACATTATATACCTTTATATTAAGCCTATACATATCCTTTCCTCCCCGGCTATCAGTGACGACAAAGACCGGTGAATAAACTTTACCCTCCGGAGACCCTTGTGAATAAAGAGGTTTCCAGTAAAAACCATGTGTTACCGGATTGAATTCCGCGCTATCGGGTAAATTTTCAACCGTATAATAAAGTTGATCGCCATCATCATCCCGTGCCTGCACGGTAAAACTGACAGGCTGACCTTCGTTAACGGTCATATCACCAGGCATGTTTTGCAGCTTGGGATACTTGTTATCGTCGCCCCAGGCGGTAAAATTAACCTGATAAGGTTCATTGTTGCCGGGCAGATAGGACAGCGCAACAGCCTGGTTTTTCTGCGAGTCTCCGATGATCCAGGTGGCCTGGGCGATTCCTTTTGAATTGGAAAGAACCGGCTGAGCTTCCTGAATCCGTCCGTGAGTTGGAGACAACACTGAAAAATGCACGCTGCCATTGGGCGCCGGATTACCATATTGATCCCGAATAATAACAGAGACAGGATTCAACAATGGCTGGCCTTTTTCACCATGCTGGCCGAGGCCATCGGTTCCGTTACCGGAATGATAGTGCATGCTAAAAGGATAATCCGGATCACCGACAACTTCAAAGTCAATACATCCCTGTACGCTCGGCAGACAGGCTGTAACCTTGTTAATACCGGCAACCGTCCCGGCCTGGTAATACACTCTGGCCTGACCTTGCTGATCGGTTTTAGCCAGATAACTCTTGCTTCCATCAACAAAAGTACCGATTCCCGGATAAGAACCGTCGTCCAGGACTGAAAAGGTCACCGGCACATCCGGTACCGGATTATCGAAATCATCTTTTGCAATAACAATAAAAGGCTGTGGAAATTGCTGACCAACCGTGGTATGCTGTTGATTTCCATGGCTGAGCTGTAAACGTTCCGCCTGCCCGAGAATTACCGTTGTCTTTGCGGAGAACGTTACCGGCGTCAGGGCCTGATAGTCGGGCAGAGAAACGCCATACAAGTTTGCCCCGATCGTGGTTCCGACGGTTACCCGAACTTTTGCTTCGCCATTTTGATCGGTAACTTGAACATTTTGTCCCAGAATGGTACCTTTATTGATCACGACATCAAACCGCACCTTTACACCTGCCAGGGGCCATTGACTCTGATCGACCACGCGTACTTTGAGCGGATTGGGCAATTCATTTCCGGGACCGGCCTGCTGCGAATTACCGTCAACGATCATAATATTTGAAGGAGGTGAATTGATCCCTCGTTCGATAAAGGTCTGCGGCGATCCAACCAGGCCCGGTGCACGTACCTCTACTGAATTGAATTGTTCATTACCCAATTGAAAACGGTTTGAACCAACACCACTGCTATCTGTGCGTACGGTTACGCCATCCAGAAAAATGCCGCCACCGCTCACCACAGCATATTCAACCTGATAATCCGGAATTGGATTATCGAACATATCGACAACCACGACGCGAAGCGGGTGAGGCAAAACCGTGCCCGTATTTCTTGTCTGCTGATCTCCGTTCTGTCCTGACGCTTTCTCAATTCTGTAAGCCTCAAGTGGTACAAACGTGACTTCCACCGAATCGGCTACAGTGATACTGTTGTTCATATCACGGGCCCAGACGTATTTGACCCCGGCAGTCATCGAAGCTATTGCACCGGTTACCTGACCATTGACATCGGATACCTGCGTCGGTTGCGATATGATCGGGTTTTGTCCGGAGGCTTCGAGAAAAACGGCCTTATTGACAACAGGATTGCCAAACTTGTCACGCAGTGTTACCACGATCGTGGCTTTGTTGCTTCCCTGAGAAACCTGTATCGGCGTCGCCGGAGAAGCGATAATTGTCGACTTTACAGCGCTGGTTATATCAGCGTTGGCCCGGGCGGTAAAACGCAAGGTTCCCAAATTTTTAACACCATTGTTGGCCGTAACTTCAACCACATTGTTGTTGATCCCGGCAATTGTCCCCAGACGCCAGCGAATTTTAGCAATTCCATTTGTTCCTGTGGTAACGGTCTTTTCCCGCAATGAATCCGGCAGAAAAAATCCATCACCGGCAATGACCCTGAACGTAACAGGTTGAGCCTGACGAACCGGATTATCGAATTGATCCCGGGCAATGACCATCAACTCCTTTGGCAAGTCTTCACCAACAGCCGCCACCTGATTGTTGCCATCATATATTTCGATATGATCTGCATTGGTACTATAAGCGGAAATATAAAAATCCACCGGAGAATAGAGCAACTGGGTGCCATTGAATTCCGCTCTGGCAACCACGTGATTGCGCTTGTTGCCGGCGAATTTACCGGTGTAGAACTTGACAGCCGCCACACCTTCTGAATTCGTTTTTACTGTTTTTTCTGTCGTCAGGGTATCGTCAATACCACCACCTCCGGCATCGACTCTGCTCAATACCTGATAGGTTACGCTATGATTGGCAATGGGATTGTCAAATTGATCCGTGACTTTAACTTTAAGCAATTCAGGCAATTGGCTGTTGGTCGCTGTCTTTAAGCTATCTTTATTGGCTGTAATATTGACCACTTTATAGGGATTACCGACCGAAGAGCTGGCCCTGAACGTATAGGGAGAGTTGATAAGATCGTTCTGATTGTATTTCGAACTTACGATCATCGTGTTGTTGAGCGATCCCGGACGCTTACCCAATGTCCATTCAACCTCTGCCCAGCCATTATTTCCGGTCATCACCTGCTGTTCAGGCATGCCGTCAATATTGCCCTTGATGCTGTCCTCACCGCTGACAAAAAAGACAACCTGATGATTCGGAACGCCGTTATCGAATTGATCGACCACTCGCACTCTGATGGGATAGGAAAGTTTTTCGCCCACGTTACCCGCCTGACCGGTAGAAGCCTGATCGACATTCATGCGTTTCGGCGTATCCGGCTGTCCTGTAGCCTTGAAAACAATCAATCCACCCTGACTAATGGCTGCGCGCGCTTCGACCAGGTTGTTGGCAACGCCGGCGTTTCTTCCAAGGACCCAGGATGTTTCAGCAATACCGGAATCCGCTGATGTAATCGCCTCGGTCTGCGTGGCTCCATTTACCTTTCCGCCTCCTTCGGTAACCCGGAAGACAACGCGGAAATTGGGAACCGGATTGCCATACTGGTCGGTAACTTTGACCCTGATTTTTTCATCCAGTTCCTGATTGACGGTACCCACCAGCGTGTCGGCATTCAGTTTGGTCAGATTTTGCGCCAATCCGGGCTCGCGAATACCGGGAAACGGTAAAGGAGCACCGCTGAGAAACTGACCGCCTTCCCTAATGGCGATGGCAAGCACCTGATAGAATCCGACTTCCTGTGGCATGCGCCAGGAGACCACCGCAATTCCGGCATCATTGGTATCAACAACCTTGGAAGAGGATTCGCCCTGGGTATCAATAAGGTCTCCACCGCCTCCCTGAACTTCAAAAGTCACTTGATGTCCTGATACCGGGTTGTTATAGATATCCGTTACCCTGGCGCGTACTTCGACTGTAGAGCCGGCAGGCGCTCTCAGGGTATCCGGACCATCGGTTGTTAAAATCGATGCCGGCCCCGGAGATGCCGAGGCATAGAATTTCATCGGTGAATTATCGAGGTGATAGTCAGTGGAGCCTTCCCGATAAGAAGTCACTCTGACGGCCTGGGTCGTATCTCCGGCCGTGGTCCCCAGCGAGAGCCGTATTCTGGCATAGCCGTTTTCATCCGTATTGACGGTTCTGGCGGCCTGTCCGCTGATGTTGCCGCCTCCCTTGATAACCTCGAATCTTACCGGATGTCCTTCAATCGGGGTATCATCCGGAGCAAGGATCTGAACGACAAAATCTTCAAGCAAATCCTGAGTCACCGGCGCAATTTGGTCATCGCCACTTACCATAACGAGTTGACTGGCACTGCGGCCGGAGGGGCTGGCCTGAAAACTATGTACAGGAGTCAGGTTTTGAGCTGTAGCCGTGACTTGATGCAATTCACCAATCTGATTTCCCATGATCAATTTTGCTTTTGCTTCTCCGTTAACGTCGGTATAGGCAACCAGAAACGTATCCGGGGCAGCGATGGGATCAAGGGGATTTATCAATTTGGCATTCGAACCGGCTGTTTTGTTAAAGGTCACTTTGTGTCCGGCTATCGGATTATCGTGCTTGTCGGTAACGCGCACGACAAAAGGATCCTGTAATTCCATCAGAATGGGACCCTGCTGATTGTCGCCGCTGACCTTGGTGAATTTTTCCGGCGGTCCAAGAGTACCTGTGGCGGTGAAGGTAAATCCGCTTCCCGCTACTGCCGGAGCCTCGACCGTAACCTGGTTATCATTACCTACTCGAGGATCCAAAGTCCAATAAACCTGAGCAAGTCCGTTTGCGTCCGTATTGATGGTGATAACATCGCCTTCTTCCGCTCCATTGACATTCTTGACCGTTCCATCTCCCAGAGTGACATTAAACTTGACCGGATAATTGGCAAATCCGCTGCCGTCATCCTTGGAAACCTTGACCACCAAAGGCAAGGGCAACGTTTCACCGGCGTTAGCGGTCTGATTGGCACCGCTGACGGGTTCGACACGATCCGGTGTTTCTCCTATGAGAATGGGGATCGTATGTGGTGACCCCGATAAAGCAGCATTCACCGCCTGCACCTCGTATTCCGTATCCAAAAAACCGAGTGTTACATTAGTCGATGCAATTCCGCTTTGATCCGACTGGGAAACGCTTGGATTCACCGTAGCGCCCTGACCTTTGACCAGCTGCCAGGTAATGTTTGATCCCCCCACCCGGTTATCATATTGATCCATGACCACAACGGAAACCGGGGTGGACTGACCGGCATAGCCGGGAACCGGATAGCTTGTATTCGGATTCTGAATCATCGTGGTGGCGGGACCGGGATTTGGATTTAATACAAAATCAACCGGAGTCAACAGGGTACCGTCCGACTTTGAGACGGATGCGCGAACCACGACATTGGAATCGGCTTTTGTGCCGAATTTTACCAATGTACCGGCAATACCTCGGTTATCCGTTAAATTGGGAAAAATCGGTCCGGAGCCGCCTTCACCACCAGGGGTATAGCCCAACTGGCGATCGACGATAAGAATTTTATCGATTGACCATCCGGTATGATAGACCACAAATCCAACCGTATGGTTTCCTTTGTCCAGCGTAATGCTCGGATAAACCAGGTTCCAGTTCCATGCAGTCATGGGAGCAACAAAATCACGCCGTACGGTGCGGTTGGCACCATCTATTTCTACATAATAACGGTTTTCATCCAGAGAAGGCGCTTTATATCGGGCATAAACCTCAAATGTTCGCTGTTCCGGAACATAAAAAGGCACTTCAAAGGCGACCTGACCACGACTTCCGGCGACATAGTTGACATACACCGCCTGTTGATTGGATGCCTGATTATCGGCAACCACCTGACCAAGACCGGGAGACATGGTCCCGATTTCAGCCTCAGCCCATAAACGTCCGTCAAATTGAAAATTATTTACACTAAGCTCTGCGCCGCCGGTGTTGAGCGGCTGGATAATATTAAAGTCAACAGCTACATCACTGACCGGCGTTTCGCCATCTTCCGCCGTGACTTTGACCTTAAGCGTATCAGGTAACCATTGTTCGATAAGACCGCTTTGACCATCTCCGCTGACCATTTCCACATTTTCCGGATCCCCTCCGCCTTCGATATAGGTTGTATATTCCGTAATATTGGCCAGGTTGGTACTGGAAGAAGTTGAATATTGTACCGCACCGACATAGGCATTCTCCAGCGGGGTTGCATTGTCAAATGTAAATTCTACATCCAGCTGATCGTCCACATAAAACTGTATGAATTTGCTGGTTTCGCTGGTTTGCTGAATGATAACCTTGATCGAGCCTCCCGGGGTCGGATTGGGCTGAGAAGCCGCAACATTCTTAATAGCATCACCAACAACACCCCCGCTTATTTGATATAAAACGACGCTATTTCTTTTGGTGATCAAATAACCGTTTGCATCAGGAGAGGCCGCATCCATCAGAATAGCAAACCCGGCGGGAATATAGCCGTTGATCTGCTGGCTGTTGTCCGGGCTGTATACGATTTTCGCACCAGCTGCACCAGCACGCTTGTTCACTGACACATGATCCCAACCATCATCAGAAGCCGCATCAATTCCCAATTCACAATTTGCAACCATTGCATTTGGATCATAGGCCCATTTTTCCGTATCGGTTTGACAAAAATCATCTGTGGTACCGATGAGGTTACCGACGACAGTACCACCGCCACCACCGCCGGGCTCACCACCACCGCCGCCACCGATATCGGTACTGTATTCGACCTTGAAACCATCGATGTCATTATTGCGATTTGGATAGAGTCCGATACCGCCGTATTGGACAGTATACCTTTCACCCTGGGGATCGGTAAGGGTTGCTTTTAAATTACCATCCAGATATACATTAATATTACCATCCCAATAATCAATTTGTAAATGGCCGGCAGGAGCTGGTGCCGGTGAGCTGGGAGAATAATCCAGCCAGGGGGTTTGCAGTTGTCCGCCTTCCAGGCGATAGAGGTAATAGTTACCGCTGGAATGGTAATAGACAAAGTAACCGTTCGAGTTGCGCGACGTCCCATCCACCAGCAACAAGCCGCTGGCCACCGCTCCATCGGCATCAGCCGCCGGCGCTGCCGCCCACTGCATCGAAACCCGGTTGGCCGCAAATGAAGAATTATAAACGGCGAAACGCCAGCTGCCATCGGTTGCACTCAAATGCAAGCTGCCATTTAACCTCGCCATCGCTGGATCTGCATCCCAACTGGCACTCAGTGCACCGGTTCCGTCAAATTTGTCGCTCTCTGATTGTGCCAGAAGCGTTGATGCACACAATGTCATACAAAGAATTAAAATAAAGGGGAACCTGGACAAAACTCTCATGACAATTAACCTCCACAACGTGATTTTGTCTCAAAACAAAACAAATATTTTTTGTCTATTCATCGTGATACACTTTTCATCACCCTAAAACAGACCTTAATTATTAAAAAACAATAGCTGAGCGTCAATTGCCATTAATTTATGCAAACACAGTGCCAGTTTGAATCCGGAAATAACCGTAATTTGATATGAATGGAAGATAATGCAGGGAAGAATAGAATTCCTAGGCTGGATTCGCCCGCCTTGTTGTTTCCTCATACAAGCGGAGAATAGATTGATAATGATGATCAAAGCCGAACTGACGTTCTGCTTTTTTGCGCGCGTTCATACCCAAAAGAGGGATGAGTTGTTGGTTTTCCTGTAAATGGTTGATCTTGTCCGCACAATCAATTGCATCTCCCGGCTCGAAGATATATCCGTTCTCTTCGTCCTCAATAAGCTCGGGGATTCCGCCCATGCGGGAGCCAATGACCGGCTTTCCCATGGATAAAGCTTCGTAAATTGCCAAAGGAGAGTTGTCATGACAGAGAGAAGGCAAAACCATAAACCGGGCACCGGACAACAGCTTTTTTAATTCATCACCGGATTTGTATCCCAACAGCGAGACGTTGTGCAGATTTCTTTTATGAACAAGTGTCCTCAATTCTTCTTCCAGCGGGCCTGTACCGATAATATAGAGTTTGCCATTCCCGACATGCTGCATGACGTCCAGCAGGAACAATACCCCCTTCTCCACCGACAATCTGCCGATATAGACAAAATAGTCCGAATGGCTGGTCGCGGGGGAAAAGCGCCTGACATCAAGCGTATAAGGCAACACCTTCACCCTTTTTTTGGGCAATCCCAATTCCACGATTTTTGACGCCAGGAAAAAACTCGGGGAATGGAAAAGATCGACATTGCGGATATAGCTTTTCAAATATTTATGTATGGAGGCTTCCCACCAAACCAACAGGCTCGCGGCATAAGAGTTGCGAAAACATTTCTTCAGGAAAACATGCCAGAAATGTCTGCCCTTGCAAAGCTGGCAGACGCGATTTTTATTGTCGAGCAGGACGATGTTGGGACACACCAGTTTGAAATCATGCAATGTGAGAATGATCGGTATGTTGTAAGCCTTTAATGTACCGAGTACAGCCGGAGACAAATGATGATAAACACTGTGCACATGAGCAATATCGGGTTTTGTTTTTTTGATCAGCTCTTCGAGTTGTCTCTGAGCTGCGCGATTGTAAATGACCCGTGCCGCTTTTTTGAGAATGGTGACGGGACTCTTGCTTTGAAATTGATTGGGATTGAAATAGTCGGCAAAATAATCACTGTATTCAGAAGCAAAATTTCGGGGATGCTGCATGGAAAAAGGAATAACCTGATGACCTTTTGCTTTCAACAGATCCGTGAGGTTAAAAACATATCTCTCGGCACCCCCCTCGATATAGTGAAACTTGTGAACCATTAATATTTTCATCAGTCATCCGTCTAGTGGTGATTTCATCGGCACATTACTATCTCAAGGCAATCTTGTAAACATCATATCCGCACTCGTGGGAAACCAGAGAATAACCATCCAATACCTCTTTAAAAAATTCGGGTGTATCATAGCGGCCATCTCTATCTATGAGAATCCATTTGGGACAGTTTAGGTGTAAATCCCTCACCAGTTCCTCCAAAGCACCGGGGATATAAACAAAAATTGAATTAAAGTATTCAGATGCAGATCGGCGCTCGCTATAGGCCTGGATGGTATTTCCTTTTGCTCCCCAAATATAAATATAGTCATCAGGTGTTGTATTCTCCTTCAACCACAGTCCCAACTCTCTGTACGCTTTTTGTGACTCGGCAAGCCATGGTCTGAGCCTGTCCATAAAAGCACCATGGGGTGCCCAAAGCAACAGAACAACCATTAACAACTGCAGCCGCCATCTGAATTTATTTTCCTTTATGAGGTTATCCAGCAATACAGAAAGCGTAATTGCTGTGATCAGTGAAAAAACCGGAAGAATATGTTTGAATTGATGACCATAGTAATATCCCGACAAATTTATAGCGATAAAATCAAGTCCCAGCCATATCGTCAGCAAGACAACCGGAATATTTTTCTCAAGTAACAGACGCCAATTGACAAAAAAGAGAAATAAAAATGGATAGAAAAGCGCGATGGATAGCCTTTTCCAGGCACCTAAAAAATAAATCAAACGATTCTCCGGCCCCAGGGAGCTTCCGGACTTGAGCAGGATGAGCCAGGCACCGTCGATATAATCCATAAAAGAGACATTGGAAAACCACAGAGGCATACAGGATAGCAGTACAGAGGCCATCGTCCCTAAAGCGATCCATAGATAAACTTTAATAATATGAAGGCGAAATGGCTTTATCCAGGCACAAGCGATAACCACGAAAAGACCGCTAAAAATAGCGATTTGCTTGAAGCTGATTGCAGCTCCGAGAAAAAACCCGATCAGTAAAAAGTGCCGTTTATAAAATCGATCGCTTTGTAAAGCAAGTATCAAATAGTAGATTGCTATAACAGTAAAGAGCACCATAAAGGTTTCAGTCTGTGATGTATAAAGGCCATCCATCAAACGCCAGGTCATAGAGAGACCAAAAATATAGGCGCATAGAATACCGGTGGTATGGCTGTAAAGACGACGCCCGACAAGGTAGAGGAAAAAAGAGGTAATAACAATAGCAACAACGGCAATTAACCGGGGGAACCAGTAATTCATGCCGAACAAGCTGTTGGACAATCCAAACAGGAAAAAGATCCCCGGTGTTTTGTTCTCAACAGCTCCTGTATAGGGAGGAATTGAATAATTTGACCACAGTTGGCCGATATAGTTCCAGATGCCTTCATCGTTCCCCATACCCGCTTTTAGGGATGTAATTAAATTGATCAAAAACAAAATAGTCAAAACAAAATAAATATTTTGTACCATTCTGCCGGCAAAAGTATCTTTGTTTTGCAAAACATCCTCACTCATTCATTAAAATCTAGTGTTTTGAGAATTCATCCAATTCTTGCCGTTCCAAACTCTCCTGATATTCTGCGTCGATATTTATATCCCAAAGGTTATAACGAACGGGCTCACTTTTGGCATAATTCCTTGCCGCCAAAAGTCCGCTATAAATGGAATGGTCCTGATTGTTATACTTGTATAGCCCTCCTCGTCCGATCGGAGTGAGGTTTTTATACTGATTCAGTACCTGCTTTAATACTGAATAGGGTTCCTGAAAACCGATGTAATAAGTGGGATAACTCTCGGTTTCGCGAACGACCCAACCTTTTTCGACCTGATCGTTCTTGATCAGGGTTGACCGGTGCATTTCTTCAACAGCCAACCGAATCAACTCTTCATCGGATTTGTTCCAGACCTGATCGCCTTTAAACACAAAGTATTCGACACTCAGTGCAGACTTGCCGGCCGGAACCATTTTTGCAGAAAAATTACGATAATTAGCCACCCGCGCCATCAGTACCTCCGGTGCGTGGATATAAATCCATTGATCCGGAAAAACATCCGTGCTATCGACCAGCAAATTAACGGTAATGTGATCGCGGAAATAGAGCGAATCCGCGGCTTTTTGCACCCGGTCATCTTCAACCGGTGAAAGCATTTTAAAAAAGGTTGTTATCGGAATACTGTTGAAATAATGTCCGGCCTTGATCAAAAATGAATTGCCGTCTCTATCGCGCACCTTAATCGCTGTGATTTCCCGATCGTTGCGCTGAAATTGTTGTATGGTCGTATCGGTTAAGACGTGAACCCCTCTGGCAGCAACCTTGTCCGCCATGGCCTCATACATATACCCGGCGCCAAGGAGAGGGTAATCGAACTGATCGACAAGCGTTTTAATGTTGTCCTTTTTGTTCAAACGCAAGGTATTTTTCATCACCTGAAAGAGATCGAGTCCTTTTATGCGCTGAGCTGCCCATTCAGCTCCGATTTGATCGCAGGGAATCCCCCAAACCTTTTCTGTATAAGTCTTGAAAAATGTTTCATATATTTTGCGTCCAAACTTTGCGACGATCCAGTCCTCAAAGCTCACCGCGTCACGAGAGCGGTAAAATTTTGCCAAAGCAAAGGAAAACATGGCATGCATCGATTCTGTGATTCCCATTTTGGTCAGCGCATCACCAGCTTTGAGAGGATAATTGAACAACTTTTTATTATAAAAAATACGGGTCAATCTTTCAACCGGAACGAATTCTTCGCCGAGCGTGTCATGCCACAGCTGATTGATCTCTCTGTTTTTGGTAAAAAACCGATGGGGACCAACATCGAAACGGGTGCCGTCAAACACTTCGGTTCGGGACAATCCACCAACTGTATGATTGCGATCGATCACAACACAATCGCGAACTCTATGTTTGACCAATTCCATTGCGGTTCCCAACCCGGCCGGCCCGGCGCCGAGTATGCAACATTCGTATTCCTTCTGGTGCATTCAGTTCCTCCCATTCTTGAACTCTATCCTAAACGGTTCTATTGTTGCTCTTTACTCCCGATTTACGCTTAATCCCGGACAGCAGTATAGATGTGTTCTTCCATACTTGAGGTATGGTTATCCTGGTTATGGTATCTATTTTTATTAACATAATACTCGTACAAATTCTGAAATTGTTTGACCTGAGCCGTTAAGGAAAAATGTTTTTCCACCCGCTCACGGCTTTTTTCTCCCATCTTTTTGGCTTTACCGGGGTTGGATAAAAGATCGATCAACGCCTCCGCCAGTTTCTGTGCATCCCGGACAGGGACCAAAATACCCGTCTCGCCGTCAACAACCGCTTCTTTGGTGCCATCTACCGGCGTGGCAACAACCGGATTGGAAACAGCCATCGCTTCCAAAACGACATTGGGTAATCCCTCATATAAAGACGGCAAGGTAAAGATATCACAAATAGAATAAACCGAAACAACATCGCTGCAAAATCCCAGAAAGTGGAAACACGATTCCAGGCCTTTTGCCCTCACCTGTGTTTTCAACTCTTGTTCCAAAGGCCCGGTACCGGCAAGGACAAAATGCACATTCGGGAATTTATCTATAATCCGGCCGGCTGCTTCGATTAAATAAACGTGGCCTTTCTGTGGATGCAGACGGCAAACCATGCCGATGACCGGGTCGTGAGGGGAAATGTTCAATTGCCGGCGCAAGTCATCCTGGCGTCGGCGGTACGTTTCCAGATTCACACCGTAAGGAATGACCTGAACCATTTCTTCCGGCACCCTGCGTATATCCACCAGCCATTTTGCGGTAGCGTTGGAAACCGATATCACTTTATCGATATTGCGGATCACGGCCCGATAGGGATAGAGACGCCGCGGATAGAGCCACTCCGGCGATGATATGGTTTCCCATGAAAAAACAGCTTTAGCCCCGGCCCGTTTTCCGACCAGGGCACCCAAAAAATCGGCATAAAAAAGCGTGGTCATGATAACGTCTATGCGGTTCTGACGAATCAGGTGAGCCAATCTCCATACCGGACTGGGATCCAGGCGGTATTTACGGTATATGGGAATAACCGGGTATCCCACATCTTTAAAATAGTCGAGAATCTTGTCACCATGGCCGACGTTACAGATCGTGGTATCAAAGCGGCTGGAATCCATATGTTCGATCAACTCTTTGAGCTTTTTTTCCGCCCCGCCTATACCAAAACTATCCACCAACTGGAGTACATTAACTTTTTTCATGATTATTCTGTTTATTGTCCTTTCCCTACTCTGGAGATGTCTCTTTGAAAGAGTTGCCGGCAGGTCCGAACAGAACCAGGTTACAACCATCAAATTCCCAACGCTGTATTCTGGTTCGCTGCCGATCGATTCTTTCCAACAGGGTGGTCATATCCGGTTCCGGCCACCGGTGTGCAAATGCAAGCCAAAGCCGGCCGGGAACGGATTCAACCTTATGATACATTTTTTCATAAGCTTCAGGATGAAAGCTGCGTTCTTCTCCGTAGATAACCTCTATATAGCCTGAATCATTAGCAACGGGATAGCGTTTCCGGTATCCCGGTTGATGATCGGTATAATAGAAATAAAAGGGTAAAATCGCACCCCAATGCAGGAACACCGTATCCCCCTTCCGGGCATTTTGCTTTAACGTCTGCATCATTAGGTCCACCCGTCTACCGCCGCCATATTTGTAATGATCTACTTTGAGGATGTTGATATAAACCGGTCTGGCGATCGCCCAGGCAAAAGCAAATAAAAAAAGAATCCATAAAATTTTCGATCGCTTTTCAAGCCATTTTGAACTGAGCCATGCACCGCCGACAATCATAACACTCCAAACAGGAAGGAGAAAAAGCGACAATCTGCCGGCGGAAAAAGGATATTTACCGGTTACCGATGCTACAATAACCAGGAATAAGGGCAAAAGGTATAGCAGCAACTCTTGCCATCTTTTTCGCCTGAGCAAATAAAGCAGCCAAAAGGCGATTAAAACATTAAAGGCAATCCATACCGGTAAAGCAACATTAAAAAAATATCGCGACATGCGCAGTATATGCAAAACCACGTGCCCTGTATAATGGGCCAGATAATCGATCTCCGATATCCTGTTCCAGTTCAATATCTGTACGGACCAATCACGCAAAAATACCGGGTTGCTTACAGCGCCGGCGATAAACGTTATATACAAAAAGAGAGCGAACAATCCATATAAAAGTGCTGCCGCCGCAAAATAGTAGCGAAACGGTTTCTCCCTTGCTTTGAAAACGAGCAAAAGGATCACAAATACGGAGACCGTGACGAATACAGAGGCGAATGCCAGATACAGCCCTGCTATCGCGATGGTGATAAAAAGCAGCCAGTATTTTTTACCGCCTTTGGTAATGAGCTGTTTACCGAGATAAATAAGAATTACGGTCATCAATACGTCGGCGGTATAATGTTTTAGAGATTTGGCATAAATAATAAAATTCCTGGAGGCAGCGCCCATCAACAACACCCCGACCAGGGACCAGGAGACGGAAAAATAGAGCCTGAACAGACGATAGCCCAGCAAAACAGCCAGAACAGCGAAAAGGGCCGGGAAAAAGCGCAGTGCAAATGCGTTGGAACCAAAACAAACCACGGCCGAACGCGTTAACAGTCCAAATAGCGGGGGAAATTGGATGGGCCAATTTTTATAATATTCCCGAACCGCTTCCCGGGGCCAGGGATAATCCGTCAGGCTCCAATCGTCACTGATGAGCGTGCGTGCCGGATGAAGCTCATCGCTGCCCAAAACAATACGGCTATTGCCATAAAAGTGCAGGTACATAACAAGCACAAGTAGTGCTGCTGCAAAAGCAAGTTGAATGCGTGAATCGATCCTTGACAAAAAATCATCCTTTAGAATTTCAGTTTTTTGCTTTTAGACACATCTGTTCCAGTTCTTTGGCTTTGTGAGTCCAGGTATGGTGCTGCCGGATGGTTGTAAGCGCATGCCGACCAAGCATTTGGCGCAAATCGCTATTGTGAATCAGCTCTGCGAGTTTTTCTTCCAGATCAGTCATGCACCCTGGTTTAAAAAAATAGCCGTTATAACCGTGTTGAATAATTTCTTCTATTTGTCCCACCGGAACGGTCAGGACGGGTTTTGCCAGCGCCATATACTCAAAAATTTTGACCGGGGAATAATAGAATAAATTCTGATCTGTATAAGGCGCCAGGGCTATATCAAATAGATTGATATAGTGATGGACATCGGCATGGTCCTGATAATCGTGTATAATCACCCGCTTACTCCAGGGTTTGGCATAGCAGAATGCTTTAAAATCCTCAGCATTCGGACCGCCTCCGCCAACAATCAAAAACACAAGTTGATCGTATTTTTCCACAACCCGGCTAATCAGCTCCTGTAATACATTGGTGCCATGCCAGTAATGCAGCGATCCCAAAAACCCGCATACAACAGACGCAGGTTGCATAGAAAATTCAGCCCGAAGAGCGGCGCGTTCAGGACTGGTTCTGGGCGTTGCTGCATTGGTAATAACACCAATCTTGTGGCCGTATCCATATAGCTGATCGTAATAGATTTTGGTCACGGTTGATTGTACAAACACCTGGCTGGCAATGCGGAAATTTAACTTTTCAATTAAAAGCAAACAGCGTTTCCAGATGATACCATCGCGATTATTATACTGCAGCCACTCATAAGAATTCGCACCATCTGCCTCCAGCAACAAAGGGATACCACACCATCTTGCCAAAAGGGACGATGAAAATCGATAGGCATCCACTCTGCTGATGATGATATCGGGTTTGTGTTTAACGATAAAGCGATATTCAGCAATGAGATCAAAGATGTTTTTTACGATTTCTTTAGGTGTATAGAGAATCCGGCGTAAAAACGGATGCCGGAGCGGAGATCTTTTGTCCGCTCTTGAACGTTCCGTTTTTGGCGACGTCTTTCCATATCGCCAAAAACTGGTTACCTCATGACCCCGTTCGCGAAGATGACCGAGCAATTCCTGAGCTTTTATTGTTGACCCAATCGAGCTTCCATACAGGTCTGCCATATAATTAAAATATACGATGCGCAATTTGACTCCCTAAATTGATCGCAGGTTCTCGCATCCGCTGATTTTTCACTTTTGTGCCACCAGAACAAGGTTGCCTTTCTTATTGTCGAAAACACTTAGCACCCGGTTGATGAATCTGGCAGCAGGAAGCAATATGGCATATAAGGGCATGCATCTTTGTTTACAGGTCTCGGTCAAATCGAATAAAAAGCCGGATAGAACATGTCCGTCCGTGCGTTTTTGCAAAACTCGAAAACCGAGCTGTTCGAGCAGGAGGACAAGACCGGACATGGTGTAAACGCGTCCGATATGTTCCTTTTCTTCCCATTCATAAAAATCGGTAAAGTGTTCAAGCAGGAAAAACGTGTGATCGTTTTTACCCGGAAGCTGTATATGCAGAATACCGCCTGGCCTGAGAGCGCGGTAAAATTTTTCCAGAATCAATTCGTTATTCGGAATATGCTCAAGAACATGAATAGAGAGAATAAGGTCAAAGGCGTTCTCCGCATTCAAATCGTGTAGATCTTTTTCGAAAAAATCGACATTTTGATAGCTGCCGATTGCTTTGATACGCCGGCAAACCGTGATATTGTTGCCGAGTTCATGCAGTTCGGGATCGGATTTATCCCACCCTTCTATATGGCTGTCAGGATAATTGTCTGCCAAATAGAAGGTAAAATCCCCTTTTCCGCAGCCTGCATCCAGTATCGATTGGTAGTGTTTTGAGGGCAATACTTTATTTAAATGAATTAAAAAATTATGAGCTGTATATGTCGACCCCCCAATCCATTTAACATAAAGTTTGGCAAGTTTTCCCTTTTCTTCCACGCCTTTATGATAAACAGCCCATCGCTGAAATCTTGCCAACAGAGCTCTCCTATAATTTGATGCTTTAGAAAATCTACAAATTACACGCCAGTGCTAGTCAACAGTATAGACCTGAATATTTTGAGGACTAGCCGGCGGTGTGGTATCCGGCACATAATCCGGACCCATATAATGAAAATTCATGGCATCGGCGATCACGGTTCCGTTGGCGGCGTTCGTGATCTTGACATAGCCATCGGTGCCCCGTGGCAGGTAAACATAACCCAACCGGTTCCATTGACCATAATTCAGTTGTTGATTGATAATACCGCGTAGTTTTATCTCCCCGGAGACCACCACCTGAAAGGGAACATTGGTGGCTTCATCGACGGCTCCCGGTGTATTTCCGTGCCAGCCATGCCATTCACTGACTTTGTACCAACCCGGTACGCCGATAAAGGGACGGTAGAGGGCTTGTTTTTCACCCTCTCCGGCGTAACAGGCATTATAGCCATAGGCGCCATTGAAATTGCTGTGTCTCATCTCATTGGCAAGCTGGGAATAAAAAGGATTGCATTGTGAAAAATCCTCAAAGCCGCTGGCGGTTAAATCCCGCCAGCTGCCGACCAGCTGGAATGCCGAAGAATCCTGGCCGGGAGAGGTGCCGTTATTGAAATAATTATCGATTATAATATCATTGACACAGACCGTAGGTTCGTTAAACAACAAGATACCATCGCCTCTGAGGTTGCGGGGACCATAATCGGCGCCACTGAGCTCCAGGGTTCCGTTGAACAATTCACCATTGTTAAAATCGGGTTGCTGACCGCCGAGAAAACGGTAATAAGGCCCGCCCTGAAGATCACTTGCGCTGAGAATCTGCGGCGAGCCGGTGGGATTGCAGACAACGCAGCCATTGGTAAAATTTCGAGCAACCAGTCCATTGCTCATTTCATAATAATCGCCGACCGGATAACCCATCTCCGTTTCAAACTCATCGTACCAAAACATCAGATAATAGGTGTCGCCGGCCGTACGGGCGTAATAGCACTCAAAAATCATAGCCGTCGCGAGTCCGAACCGGACTTCGGTGAAACGGTTTTTGCCGTTATAAAATTTATTTTCCGGAAAATAATCAAAGATAAAATTGGTGTTCGGACCCGAATGATTGTTGATCCAGGTTGTCGCATCGTATTTTACATAACTCCATTCCGAAAAACGCTGAAAACCTTCGAACATATGACCGCTGCAGAGATTGTAATAATCCGTCAGAGCGCTGCCGGTGTTTAGATTGAGCAAATGGGCTCCCCCCGGATATGCCTCCTGCATCTCGGCCAGTTCAGTTTCGACAAAAAGATCGCGGCCATAACCCCAGGTATTGCCGATCCAGTTATTTGAATGCTCCTCCGGATCACTGACACCGTTATAATCGAGATCAAAGGTGAAATGACCGATATAGAGATTATAAGCAAAAAAATCATGAAACACACCGTCATAAAGTCCGGTGTAATAGGGAATTTCACGATCAATATTTTTTTCCGCCATATACTCCCAGGAACGCTGGCCGTTCAAGGTTGGGCCGTATTCGCTGAAGGTACAATATAAACCGGGCCCCTGGTCCCGGATAGCGCTCAAAACGGAATCGCCGGCAAAATGCTGCTCGTTGACAGCCCCGGGATAACTGGTATCGCTGACCACATGGAAAATATTTTCGGCTTCATCAATAATGGTTACCCGGACAATTTCATCGCCGATCCATAAATAGACGCGATCATCGCTATATACACCGAGATCCGCACCTTCAACGGTATCGACACGAAAGCTCGGCTGTCCGGGTTCGATATCTTCCAGCAGGGTACCCCGGTAGCTGCGATAAAGCATAAAAGCCGGTGGATCATTCACCCAAATGCCGTTTATCCCCGAGCCGAGCAAAATTTGATCCGGATTACGGCGCCGCATTTCCTGTGCCATCAACTGGTCGTTGGCATCGGAAAAAGCGTAAAGGATCAACATATCAT
The DNA here is from genome assembly GCA_014728085.1 of Candidatus Zhuqueibacterota bacterium. Taxonomy (GTDB): domain Bacteria; phylum Zhuqueibacterota; class Zhuqueibacteria; order Residuimicrobiales; family Oceaniaggregativiventaceae; genus Oceaniaggregativivens_A. Next base: position 62,007 of record WJMF01000099.1, on the reverse strand, counting down.
ACTTTTCCAGCATGTCGATCCGTGTCCCCGGAGAATAATTCGGCCAGACGCCAAAGTGGGTCATGTCAAACATTGCCAGGCGGGGATAGGGTGGATTGAGACGGTCCTGCGCTGAAACCACTGATGTCAAAATAACCATAACGACAAGAATGCAGAATGTAGCTTTGTTTAACATGTCATTTCCTGTAAAATGTGAGAATTTACAATTTGAAAATTTTCCAGAACAAATGCAAGCTCGATGACGGCCATAAAACAACCATCGGCCTGGCCAATAACCTGTTCAGATGCCAGAGGGCAACTTTTAATCGCTCCGGGAATGCCGGATGCCAAATCCAGGGAAAGAGGCCAACGATAACCTCTTCTTTATAGCCGGCTTTTGCAAAGGAGGTAAACCCCGCCTTGCTGAATACTTTTTTGATCCTTGCCGGTGTTATAAAGTGCTCCAGTGCTTCCGGTTTCCATCCATCAAAAGGCGCCCAGGTATCCCGGGCATAGGAACCAAACCGTTCACACCCCTTTTTTACCAAACCTGCGATATTGGCATAGTTGGGAATGGAAAGAAACAGCGTTCCTCCCGGCTTGAGCACTCTGAAGAACTCTGCAGCTGCTTTATACGGTTCAATATAGTGCTCAAAGCTGTCCAGACAGATCAACAGATCAATTGATTGTTCTTTTAGCGGCAAAGATTCGGCATTGCCAAGCGTAAAATGTTTGTTTTTTCCCTCGCGACGTTTCAGCCCGGGTTGACATACCAGGTCGATTCCAAAATAACGCGTCTCTTCTCCAAAATAAGTTGATAACGCACCGGATCCGCAACCGATATCGAGCACAGTTCCGCCACCTGGTGAAATATTCAAACGCCGAAACACAGCGCTCAGCAATTTTGCATCCAGCTCCCCCCCCAAATGGATAAAGGGAGACGTTACCAAAGCTTTTTCTTTTTGATAAAAAGACTGGATGTGCTCTACCTTAGATGCCAACCCGTTCTCCAACCGGTTTTGAAAAAATATAACGCACAACTTTTTTAACGAGCTGATAAACATTCAAGCAACCGGTGAGCTGCAAAAACGCCACATATACCACAGCAGCAACCGGTACCGTTATAGTAGCTTCAAAAAAGATACTTTGCGTAATAATCATCGAAATCGTCATCGCCAGGGTCGACACCAAACACCTGCCAGTGTATTTGAAAAAATCAGCCTTTAAAGGTTTGAATTGCAGAAAGCGTTTCAAGGCCCATCGAATAATTAAAATCAATATCAACCATTCGGTAAAAACAGTAGCAATGGCCGCACCAATATAGGAAAAAACAGGAATCAGGGCAGCATTGAGCAGTACATTGGCGGCAAGACCAAACACCTGAAAATGGACGATCTTTCTCTGATGATTCACCGATGCATAGAGGGGTACAAAAAAAGTATTGAACATCTGCGCAACGGCGGCAACGACCAGGATATTCAGAGACGCGATAGAATCGTGATAAGTTGCTCCGAAGACGAGGTAAATAATCGGTATCGACATCAGCCAGACAAAAGGCAGCATCGGGAATGCAAACAGAACAAGATATTTACATCCTTTTAGAAACAGCTCTGTGAGTCTGGTGCGGTTGCTTTGTACCACCGAGAACTGTGGCAGAAAGGCAATAGATAACACCGTTGGAATCATGCTGGTTAAGGCCAGCAGCTTGTAACTTGCCGCGTACAAGCCGACATGGACCATGCTGGATAATACGGAAAGCATGAGTATGTCCAGATAATTATAACACATGGCCAGGAAAATAGACAATCCAAATGAAATCGATGTACTCAGCATCACAAAGGATCGCTTGACGTTTACCCGTATTCGAACCGGAATAAAATGCTTGCGCAGGATGGCAAATGAAAGCAACAGCTTAATAACGGCAGCGATCAAGAAGGAGGAGATAAAGGGCCGGATACCCAGCCCTGCCAAAAGAAACGATATTCCGATAGCAACCGATAAAAACTTGTCAATGAAAACCGCCAGAGTCTCAAAACGGATCTGCTCAAAGCCGCGAAAAACAGAAAAAGCGCTTTGTGAAAAAGATGTAATAATTGAAGCAATCGCGAAAAGATAAATCACCTGGATACTGATATAATCCAGACGCCCGATGGCCAGATAAAGGGTCAGGACGAGTAGCGCGACAACCGAGAACAAAGCTTTGATGCTCAGTGAATAGGAAAAGAGTTTTGCCGTGATGCGTTTTTGTTTTGAAATTTCCCGGGTTAAAAGAGTAGACATACCCAGGTCGCTTATCAGGGCAACAAAAAAACCGAGTGTGGTTGCCAGAGCATAGACACCATATCCTTCTCTCCCCAGGTAACGCGCCGCAAAGGGTACAAGGATAAAAGCCAATAAAGTATATAATAACTGGCTGATTCCGGCAAATCCGATATTTTTATGAATCTGGGCCATGACTGTCTTACCACTCCTTTCAAGTCGTTGAATTTGGAATGAGTGAGGGTATATCTTTTCCTTTGCGACGATTTAATTGTTGTAAATAGATCTGTTTTTGTATCAATGTCTTACGGGTAATATCTTCAACAACCAAGACGGCAACCACCATGGCCATCAGGCGCCAGTGTTGCCACAGCACCAGAATGGTGCGGTAATCCGGCGCGACATTATGGTAAATCAGCACGGCTGTAAGGCCGCAAAGCGTCGCCATGCCGATGTGATACAATTGATTGTCACGGGTATGCTTGATTTTGAACCCGGAACGAAAAGCCAGAAAATGTATCAGGGCAAACAATAAAAAGCCGGGCACGCCTTGTTGTGCCATAATCAACAAGTAAGCATTATGCACAATTCGTGTACCCTGCATTTCTTCATCAGCATGAAAGTGATAATTGTTCAATCCGACACCGAAAATTTTATTCTTGTCGATTACCTTCATGGCATCCCTGGCCATTCCCATACGGCTGTGCTTTTTCTCTCCCATCAGGGATTCGCTGGTATCCGACATACGGCTGCTGATCTCCGTACCATATTTGACACCAATAAACACCATGGCAACAACGCTCATAAACATAAAGAGCGAAAGTTGTTTCGAATTGAGTTTCTGATTCTTGAAATCCAATACAAAAAAGAGCGCCATGGACACCACAAAAGCCAGCCAGGCTCCTCTTGTATAGGATGCAAACAATGCCCCCGCAGCCAGCACTGATATTGTATACCATAATAACTTGGGTTTGATATTGGTAAAAAGAGCCAGGCGGATGGCCAGCGGCAAAAGACTGATCAGGTAAACGCCATAGGCGTTCGCCACGGCGATGGTTCCGGTAGAGCGCCAGGTCGGATACATTTCGAAAAACGGTATATAAAGCGGTCCGATTTGCCATTGCCAAACACCGACAAACGCCTGGAATAGTAAACCATACATCATGCCCTTGACAAAGGCCAACAGCTCTGATTTTTGGGTCAATCGGGTCAGGACGCAGTAAGCGATAATAATCGCTCTGGCGAGGTGAACAAAGCCGAACCGAAACTCGGGAGGTTCCACCGATACAAATTCGCCACTCAGCGACCAGACCAGGAACAAAAACAGTAAGACCTTTATGGTTGATACCTTGTTGCCGTATTTCGAGCGCCTGCTACGATCGTTCTTTAAAATCAAAAGGAGGTATACAGGGATATCAACCGGCATAATAATATCCGCACCGCGTTGCACACCTGTTTGTAATGTACCCAGGATAATGGTCACACCCTGATTAATCGAGAGCAAAAACCCAAAAGCAATAAACAGATATCGATAAATTTTATTCACGTTTGAAACATTGCCTTATGCTGAAACAGATATAATGATTATAAATACCGGTAAAAATTGTATTTGTACATAATGATGATCAAGTAACCAAAAGAAGCAAATTACATGCCGATTTTTCAGGCGGGCCTGGGCGGGGTGCCGGCGGGCGAGTTGCTTAATCAGATTCCCAAAAGCCTTAAATAAATATAATTCAATTTTACAGCCATTATTCCGCTCAGTCGTTAGCGCTTTTAGAGAATCTCCTCAAAGCATGCGGACTTGCCCGGGACAACAAATAAATTTAAATTATTCCCGGTTCGCCGACGCTTTAATGGTCTTTTCCAGCTCCTCCACTCTTTCCTCCATCTCCCTGTTCTGTATGGCGATTTGCTGCACAAGAGACATGACTTTATTACTCAATTGCGAAACTTTGATGGTAAAATACAACAATAGTGATGTGATAAAGAGCAGTCCAATCATGGTCAGCGCCGATGCCGGATACTGTGCTCCCAGCCAGTGGGTAAACTGCATCAAAAGGCCGTGATGGGATATTATCATAACCATACCCACTGATACGGCCAGCCATAACAAGGCCAGAGTTTCACTTATTTTGCGTTTTTTTAGCAGGGAAAAAATAAATAGAATAAAAACAATATCAAGAATGATTAATATTATTCTTCCCCTCAGGGATATACCAATTTCCGGTATCACAACGTTCTCCTCTTTTTAAAAAAGATGTTTTCAATGCCATAAAAGGCGAGAATAATCACAAACCCTTCCACCGGTATGCGGTAACGGATCTCGGTAAAGTAGACGGAATAACCGATACTCGAACAAATGACAGGAATGAGCAATAAAAAGAGTTTTCGCCACTCCCTCCGCTTGAACCAAATGCCGACAGGAAAAAATAACAGTACGGGCAAAAAGAAAACAAACGAAAAAATCTGTAATGTTCTGTTCGGTCTTTCGGAACGGGTCGAAATGCGCGTCACATAGGGCGACCAAAAGTTACGAAATTCCCGCCAAAAGTGCCGGGTTAAAAACTCAACCGGATAATCTTTGAAAATTTTTGAGAGGGTGGCAGGCTCTCTCTGCAGAAAATCCTTTTCAACAGGAACGGATTGAAAAGGTTTGCCATTGTGCACGCTCCAGAGATCCGCTTCGAGCCAGGGATGCAGCCAAATCATATACCCGTTTGCCGACAGAGCGGGTTTTTCCAAACCGATCCATATCGCGATATTGCGTACCTGCCGTGGTGTTATCGAATCCGGATAATCAATATAGAAATAATTTGCCTGTACGGGGCGTTTGAATAGAGCTTTATAACGCCAATCTTCTGCTTTTCCATAAGAAACCAGAGCAGCTTCTTGAACAGCAACCGAATCGCTGTGAATGATTTCCCCCGTAAAAGAGTCCGATTGAATTTGGGTTTCGGGTAAAAAATCGGAATATTTTTGTCCGGCGACAAAACGATTGATCTTATTCTTGATTCCGCCTTTGAACATCAGACCGCAATAAAGCGAATCGGAGTTGAAGATATTCTTTTCTTTGCTGTTTAATCGAATCAACGGCTCGCCATCGAGGAAACAGAGCCATTGCATATTCCCGTCATTTTCCTCAAGCAAAAGCGAAAATGAATCATGCTGAAAAAAAGGCTGGTCGAGAATTTTAGGACGCTCAATACGGGCATAAGCCATGTCCAGAATTTTAGCCTCAGCCAAACAGGCACGTCCCGGGGCGAGGATGCCAAATACTTTATAATTTCGTATACTCCACGGCAGCAATACTAAAACAACGATGCCGAGAGCAACGACAATGTTTTTCAGGCGTAAAAGCCAGCTGCTGTTTTTTTCCAGCATAACAAAGAGCAAGAAAAAAGGAATACTGGGAAGAATAATCGGCCTGGCCAATGCGGCAAGCGTAAGAAAGGCAAAAGCAAAAACCAGCCATCTGAATGTGCGTTTGTCCAGGAATTGGACAAACCCCCAAACCGCTGATATCAGCAGCAGGGTAAAAAGTTGCGTAACATAGAGCAGACCGGCAATAAATATGAAAAAGGGATAAACAGCACAAAACAGAGCCACCATTCTGGCGCTTCGGGAAGAAAACCATTTTCTCGTAATAAGAAACAACAGGTATATTTGCAAAATGGAAAGAAAAACCTGCGAAATCCGTACCGCCAAAAAAGAACGGCCAAAAACCTGATATAACGCAGCGAGATAGAGTGGATAAACCGGTTCCAGGCAATAATAGCTATAGTCGTCAAAAAAGTGCAAACTTGGGCCGAATCCCTCGCCTTTTATGAGGTGCTGCGCTGCCAGATCGTAATGAGCCGTGTCGGCAAAATACCACCTCTCCTCAAGCTCTACAACATAAAATAGTCTTATTGCAAAGGCGATAAAAAAACACGCCATTAAAAATTTTTGCTCATTAAGGTTAAAAAAAGCGTATAGGATTCTTTTCATCGTTTGCACAATTATTAATGTTTTACGGATTCTCGTCGACGTTTTTATAAATAGCTATCTCGGGCTGCAGATGCTCATCTGTTGCTTTAAAATGCTTTATCAATCGGAATTCATTTTCAATATAATCAAAAAATCTCCTGCGATCTTTAACAATCTCGGGATATCTTTCCGAGGTTTCCTCCCAGTTAAAAAATGATCTGGAGAAACCATCCGATATATAATAATCGCAGGTTTCAACCGTATCGATAAATACCGGCGCCAATCCACCCTGCCGTTGCGTCAGTCTAATCGAAACAAACTCATAAAATCGGCCGGTGCTGCTGTCGGGCTTAACCGGGGGTGCAAAGGATTCCACGGCCAATCTGCTACCGGCCGGTATATTGTGCTCAATCCATTCCGCAGCCCGGCTGCGGGGACCTTTTTCGTTTAAAACCGAAAAATAATAGAGTGAATAGCTCACTCCGGGAAAGACAAACACGACCACCAGAATTGAGAGAATTATGTTTTGATAAAATCTTTTGATTCGCAACATATCAACAATCGAGTCCAGTGTCAATGCAGCCGAAAGCAGCAGCAACGGAATGATGGGCAAGATATGTCGCATTGCTTTATAAGCGAAATGATCAAACATAAAGTAGGTCGAGAACACGAACAATAAAAACAACAGATCCCGGTGCCGGTGTCGATGTATCTGATAAGCCAGCCCGGCGACCACAAGAAGAGTCAGAGGAATCCCAAAGGTATCGGGAATGGAATTGGGATAAAACATTCCAAAACCGGGGGCCTGTTTGCCGGTCCAGTAGGAGAGAAATCCTCCGCCACTGCCGATTTTCCCCACTTTTTCAAATTCCGTGGTTCCTGCGATTCCTCCCATCGTTTCGTGAAAATCCAGCAAAAATATCGGCGACGCAATAAAAAAGAAAATGACGCCGGTCACTATCGCAGCGGTTATTTTTTTAACAACCACGGATTTTTTTGACTTTGCAAATTGAACCACACAGATATAGAAAAAAGGCAAAGCGATAAACAAAAGACTAAATTTAGCGGCGACAGCAAAAGCCATAAACAGTGCGGCCAGGAGATAATCTTTGAGTTCATCGCGGTTGTAAATGCGTATCATGAAATAGAGTGCCAGAAGGGCAAACAGGGTTGCCGGAACATCCACCGTGGCAAAATGAGAATTGCGAACATGAATAAAATTCATGCCCAAAAAGGCGGCGGCAACAAGAGCCATGCGTCGATTGTACGACTGCTTGCAAAGTTTGTAAAGAATATAAACAGAAAGGACTCCGAGAAAAGCGACAAACAAACGGCCCGCGAGAAAAAATGTAAAGGGATTGTTCTCATAAGCGATTTGAGCATAGTGCAGCGATTCAAAGCGTCCGCTGACAACAGCCAAAAGGATATAAAAAGCAAGAACAAAAGCCAGAATAATCGTAAAAAAAACGGGATAAACGCCAAAAACAAAATAGGCGTCCTTGTCTACAAAAAAAGTGTCGAGTAAATGACCGGCCTGGGCGATTAATTTCATTTCGTCAGGATGAAAAGTATGTGGCTTGCCAAAATCAATATTATAAAGGCGCAAGGCTGCGGAAACAAGTAAAATGGCAATCAAAATGATTCGGGGTTGTAACCGTTTTAGATCTGGTTTTTTCATGAAAAATTCAGTTCTTCCCGTTTTTCGTGTAAAGATTGTTTGATCTGAGCTGTTCGCAAAAGCGTAACCAATATCGCCAAAAAAATACGAACGGGGTAAACAAGCGATTTAATAGAAGAGTGCATGGACGTGCCGTGCAGGCGCTGCTTTACGGTAACCGGAATTTCCCGGATTTTGAATCCCATCAGGGATAACAGCAACAATACCTGAGTGTCGGGATAGTCATGTGGATACTCGTCAGCAAAAAGAGCAACCACCTTGCGGCTCACGACCTGAAAGCCGGTGGTAACATCTGCGATTTTTTTGCCACTGAGAATATAGAGCACGAAACTGAAAAGCGTAATCCCGATCTTGCGAAAAATATTGGTTTGATATCCTGTATCGACGACAAATCTGGAGCCAAGGACAACCTCTGCTTCGTTTTTATCGAATTCCTGTAACAACTGAACGATATCCTCGGGTTGATGTTGTCCGTCTGCATCGATGCTGATGGCAGCAGCATAGTTTGAATTATTTGCCACTTTAAAACCAGCCTGCAATGCTGCGCCATATCCCAGATTGACCGGCAAACTCAGCACCTTTACCCCGGCATGGCGGGCGACTTTTTCGGTCTGATCAGCGGACCCGTCGTTGATGACCAATACATCCGATTCCCAGCCAAACCGGCCAATACTATCGCCAACCGTTTCCATCCTCTCGAGAACAGATGCAAGATTTTTTTCTTCATTAAATGATGGAATTAAAATAACAACTCGCTTGCTCTGTTGTTTCATTTCTGTACTCTGTTTTTATCAAACTTGATGAACAATTTTTCATAATCTTTTGTCACCTGATCCCAGGTAAAACGCCGGTGAACCCGTGTAATGACTTTATTCTCAAAAAGGTTAACGAGACCAGGATCATCACACAGCTTTTGTATCTTTTTTCTCAGATCATCATTGCTGACCCTGGAAAAATAAATCCCGGCATCTTGCAGGACTTCGCGATGTTCAGGCACATCATTTGCCAGAATACAATTTCCATATCCCATTCCCTCCAGCAATGCCGGATGGGTGCCCCCGACCTCGGTGGCCTGAATGTAAAAATAGGCATGGCTCTGAAACTCTTTATAACCCTGACCGAAAACATAACCGGTAAAAATAATTCTGGGGTCTCTGGTCCGTTTCAGATCTGCTATGTACGCCTTGCTATACGGTGCATCACCGACCATAACCAGTTTTTTGTTCGTGTTGACCTTTTCAAATGCCTTGATCACGCGATGGGCGTTGTTCTCGGGTTCCAGCCGACTCACATACAGTATATAATCACCGGGTTTTAATCCATGGCAGTCCAGAATATTGCGGCTGGCGATTTTTTCTTCCGGTGCTCCATAAGGTATATAAAAGGATCTCTTGTTGAATTTTTTTTTATAATAACGCTGCACTTCTCTTGCATCGGAAACAATGGCGGTTGGTAAAAATGTTGCCAAAACTTCCGACACTTTATAGAACGCCTTACCGGCCCAATTCCATTTCTGGCGTTTCCATTCGAGCCCGTCCACATTCAGGATCACGGGTTTGCCGGTTAATCTCGGAATAAAACAAAAAAGAGCGTTTGCGCTGTTACAAATAAAGACGATATCATATTTTTGAAAAAAACTATACAAGGTACAGATCAACGTATGCACAACCGTATCCAGATATTTGTGACTGATCGTCGGCAACAACTTGATACGGACATCTCTGTAGATTGGGTTGTCATATTCAATGATATTGGAACGTCCATACACGGTTACCTCATGCCCGTGCCTGACAAGGCGCGGGGCCATCTCTTCGATAAAAGTTTCAAATCCACCATAATTTGCCGGGATACCGCGGATACCCATGATTGCAATTTTCATATAGACTCTGGACCGTTTTTCAGTGTGTTCGATTTTTCCTGATTCATTACCATTTTCGTCTTTGGTTTTCTGACGATTTTAACAAATTCCTGCAAAACAGGTGAAAAAAAGAGTATCAAAACCAAAAAATAACTGCCTATAGCCAGCAAACCACCCAAAATCAAAATCCATAAAGAAGAGAGGTGTAAAGAGGCGGACAAAATTCTGAAACCGGCGACCAAAACAGACATGATCAAAACAGCTGTCGCCGCGGGTATCAATGCATCCACATATTCTCGGCCGGAAACCCTGACCTGCCTGTTTGTTATCGTCTGAATAACCGGGAAGGTTAGCAAATAGAGTATGGTAAAAGCAGCAGCAACGCCTGTAAGGCCAAAACGCGTTCCCAGGAAAACCGCTCCCAAAAGGACAACAAAATAGAATATATTCCATTTGAGCTCTATATCCGGTCGTCCGCACGCCATTAAAACGGAGCCTTTAATGGTTCCAACGGATTTGAGCATACCCATAGGAACCAGAAGAACAAGGGGCAACTGAGCCGGCATCCATTTTTCACCGACGAATAAAAGGATGATCTCTTTTGAGAATAATCCAATGCCGGCCAACAGAGGAAAAGTAATAATGGATATCATTGTGGTCGCCTTTAGAAATCCCTTCTTGAATTTAACAAGATCAGCTTGCAGAGATGAGAATGCCGGAAAAACCACCTTGGAAACGATTCCCGAAAGTCGGGTAATGGGAATTTTAATCATATACATCGCCCAGCTATAATATCCAAGAAGTGTAACGCCGAGAATACGGCCAATGATGGTAATATCCGTATTGCTGATGACATAAGTGGCGACGTCATTTCCCAACACCTGGGCACTAAAACGGAACAGCTCTTTAAATTCCCGCCAGGAAAAATGTAATCCCGGCTTCCAGGGACAAAAAATCCACAAAAGCGGTATCGTCATAATATCACGGCCAAGCATCAGGGCCACCAGACTCCAGACACCGGCTCCGATTAAGGCCAATACAACGGCGGCGATGGCACTGACCAGAACGGCAATCATCTCGATGATGGCCAGTTTTTTAAAGTCCATTGCCTTGGTCAGAAGCGATTTCTGTACGATTCCCAGCGCACCTATAACAAATCCGCAAGCCATCACGCTTACCACTTTTTGAATAATAGCACGCTTGAAAAAATATGCCATGGGAAAAGAAGCAAGGTAAAACAGAAAAAAAATCAATATACCAAAAACAATTCCTCCCCAGAAAACAGAGGATAGATAAGAATCCTTCAGGCTTATCCGCTGAACAATAGCGGTTCCCAGGCCCCGATCATTTACCATGGTGACAGCCATACCGACGATAGCAGCAATGCTGATAATTCCAAAAGCATCTGCGGATAACAGTCTCGCCAGGATAATGGTAACACCAAAAAGTATTCCCTGCATGCTCATTTTGGCAACCCCGGTCCAAAGGACGCCGGAAACGGTTTTTTGTTTCAATGATACCATTATAAGCTCATCTCGGGAGGTACAGTTCCCTCAGCCGGCAGGGGCAACAGGTTCTCTTTCAATTTATATATTTCCACAGGATATCGTGAACCCGAAACAATGGCAACTTTGTTATACTGTTCAATTGCCCGTTGTTGGAGGAATTCCATATAGCGACTGAATTTACGTTCTGTATAACCATCAAAAATCAAAAAAACAGGTGGATCATTGTTAAAATCATTCTGAAAATCGGTATCATTCTTTTTTAAAAATTCAGTAGGGTGCGCTACGTTTTTCCAGGCAACGAATCCTGATTCAAATGTCCATATCATGCCCCCGCTCAGTATATCATCAGAGGGTGACCCACGGGATTGCAAACACTCCACAGCCTGCCGGACAGAATAGGGTGACCAGACGGATTCATATCTCGGTCCGATGAGGTGACCGCAATACAAAGCAGTAACCAAAAATGCGGAGATAATCACATAATTGGCGGCAAACAACCCCGGCTTTTGCACGCGTCTTTTCAAAAGATAGCGCAAAGCGATGTAGGTACAAAAAAGAATTACCGCAACGATGGCAATAATGCCCATGTTCAGGGTATACATTAAATAATATATAGCCGTTGTAAACAGTATCACAATAGCTGTAGTGAGAAAATAAAGGCGTTTTTTCTTTTCCTGTCTCAGCCAGTAAAAAAGCAGAGCGGTAACAATAAAAGAAAATACAAAATATAAAAACAGTCCCGGATAAAATCTCCAAAACAAACGCTGCCCCATGTACAAGGCGAAAAAGCAGCAAGTCAGAACGGCAGCGCTGTAAAACGCCGGTTTTTTAAAATCGGCAAAGCCGTTCTTCATATATCGGGCCGCCAAAAGAAGCAAAGGCGGATAAGCCTCTACCATGTACTGAGTATAAAAACCGCGGTTGACGGACTGGAAAACATAAAACAAAAGAACAGAAAAAAACCACAGGGTAAAGAAAAGGACACCCTTGTGCTGTTGAATCTGGAATTGATTCCTGCGTCTCCACCATCCGGCAATCGTAAACAGGGCAGCGGCAATAAGAAATAATGAAAAAAGAGTCGCATCCTTCCAGGACGCCATGGTGTAATCTATAGATTGATTTAATATTCGAAATCCCTCGGTATCGACAACCCGGTATTCATCCGGCAGCCAGCCAAACAAATGGGCGAGCCGGTTATAGACCAAATTAAGCGGATTGACCTGGGTAAAAATCATTTTATCCAGGGGTAATTTTTTCAGGAAAAAGGCACCAACAGAAACACAAAGTCCGGCATACCCCAAAACGAAAAGAAAAAGCTGACAAAGCGCACCGCTTTTATTGATATCTCGCCGTAAAAGCTGAAAGATCAAGATGGCAAAGGGTAAATAAAGCGTTGTTTGGCGGCTAAAATAAGCCATAGCTGCAAAAATCCCGGTAAGCAACATGGCGCCTGAGCGCAAAAACCGATCGCCAAAAGAATAGCTGAACAGATAAACCGCAACAGAGACAAAAAAGATGGCCAGCGGCTCTGTTTTGACAATACCGCTCCAGATGAAGGGCAGTGGAGCAAACCAGTATATAGCAGCTGCAATGACACCCATCTTTTGATCGTAGAGTCTTTTACTCAAAACATACAATATAAATCCCGTTGCCACCGAAGCCAATACGGGTAAAAGACGGGCAAAAAGATAACTGTTCCCGAATACTTTTAGCAACCCGACAAGAGAAAAAAGATAGATCGGCTGTCGCGCACCATAATCGACAATCGGCATATAGCCCAAAATAAAAAGCCGGGCCGCCATTAAATGCGCTCCCTCATCCGGATTTATCCAGCGAAGATAGATCAAGATCAACCGAGCCAGGAGCGCAACAACCATCAACCCGAAAAGGAGGTATCGCAGATTTATTTTCTTTTTTTGAGATTCAATCACGACCTGATTTCCTGTTGTCGTTCACCAGATGCCTGTAGCTGACCAATTGAATACCACTGTCGAGAATCCTCTTTACGGTAAGATGATCCATCAACAATCGATATTCACTATATCTGCCTGTTTTATAATAACTGTCAAAAGTCTCTTTTGCGGATTTTGCCGGATGACACACAAGTTCGTTTATACCGGGTTTTAAATGATTCAAAATATACTCCAGACTCTGTTTTTTTTTCTTTGCCCGCATAAATTCAAATCCCCAAAAGGCGTTCCCGGCTTTAAACCCGGTTTTGAAGATTTTATGAAGAAAAGAAAAGAATAACATGGTCCAGAACGCTTTTCGATTCCACACAGGTAACGTAATGGTTCGTATGAACCTGATATTCTGAGCACCGGCGACCCGGGTGAACATTTGATAAACCGCCGGCAGGCAATGCAAATGATGATGACTGTTCAGATGGTCGATATTAAAACCCGAATCAAGGGCTTTTCCGAGCTGGGCCAGCAATTCGTTTTCCATCTCTGCCAGTGAGATCCGGCCGGTTAAATATTTTAAAAGAAAAATGGACTTGTGATAAAAACACCCATCATCATCGACCAGTGATGCAACGCTGTTTCGGGGCAGAACCGGCTTCCCGAAGGTAAAGACAGCATGCAGGCCCACGGAAGCATTGCCCAGGCAAAAAGGAGCTACAGAATCAAATTCAGGGCCGTTCGCCATTAGCGAAACACTTGTTATTACACCCCGACCTACCCCTTCTATGATCGCCTGATTAATAGATTTTGCCATGCCAAAGTCATCGGCATTTATTATCAAATATTTATTTTCTGTTTTCATTCAAACCATAAAGCGCTTGGATTTTGGATTGATACAGTTTGAAAAGTTGATCCATTTTTTCACGGGCATCAAAGACCTGCTCAACTTTAGCCCGGCCCTGTGTGCCGATCCTTCGTCTTTTCGACGGAGCGTCCAGGAGCATTCGCATGTTTTCAAAAAGATCTTGATAATCACCCGGAGCTATTAAAAATCCCGTTTTTTGGTGCTCTATCAGTTCCGGGATTGCGGAAACATTTGTTGAGATAACGGGCAAATTCATAGCCAGGGCTTCAGCGATGACATTGGGAATACCATCGCGGTTACCACTCTCCTCCACCATACAAGGCAGTGCGAACAGAGTTGCTCGCGCGTATTCATCGATAATTTGCGATGGCATAACCGCGCCGGCAAGTTCTATAAAATCGACGAGCTTTTCCAGCTTGATGATCATTTCCAGGCGCGGACGCAGCGGACCGTCACCGATGATTCGGCATTTAAACTCATAGCCTGCCTCTTTTAATAATTTACACGCCTGAATCAGTACCGGCAGGCCTTTTTTGGGAATCAGACGGCCAACAGCCAGGATGACAGGAGGTTCCTGACGTCTTTGTCGTTTTCGTGAAAACTTGTCCAGATCAATACCGTGATAGACGACATGAATTTTATCCGTATCCAGGGAGTTATAATGTTCCTGCAGATAGGTCTTGTTGTATTTCGTACAGGTAATGATAAATTCAGCGTTTTGGAATTTTTCCTTAAAATTTACCTGGGGAATAAAAACATCAAACGCATGCATGGTCATACTGTAAGGTATATTCAGCAAACGCGAAACCAGCATGGTCAAGCTGGCGGCGGCGTCGGCAAAATGAGCATGCAAAAGGTCATAGCTTTGCCCCCTCATCCGATGCGCAACCGGCAAGGCGAGAATGAAATGCAACAACAGATCCTGCCGGTCTTCGGTGGTCCTGAATTTCGGCCAGAAAACAAAACGACCGGTTGTTTGCCGATGTTTTAGACAAAACAAGAGGATTTTTAGGTAACGACGCGGATAGGTAAACAAAAAAAACGAATGAGCCCTGATCACAGGAGCAATGCGAAAAGCGTCGGTTAGATATTTTGTTGTTCTGCTTATTTCTTTCAGCTCCGGATTTTCCTTGTCTTCGGTGGGGACAAAAAGAGACCATATGTGGATATCCAACCCACGTTTTCGTAAACCGATTACTTCGTTTACTATAAACGTTTCCGAAAGGGTCGGAAAAGCATTCATGATAAAAGCTATTCGTTTCTTGCCTATGGTCATAAAAACAACTCATCCATTCTTTATATAGTCGGAATAACGCTGTCTGTAAAATTCAACGGTTTTATTCACGCCGGTTTTCAGGTCGATTTGAGCGCGCCAACCGGTGTATCTGAACAGTTTTTCACACGAAACCACAAATTTTTTGATATCTATCGACTCTCGTTCACTGGGAAAAGGAACATGAACATAGGATCCTCTACCCACCGCATTGATTACTGTTTTAACCATATCGAGAAATACGGTTTCAACCCCGGAACCGACGAAAAAAATCTGTTGATTTGCCTTTTCATTCACTGCGACCCTGATAAAGGCATCCACCACATCATTGATGTAGACGTAATCCCGGGTTTGTTGTCCATCGCCATATACGGTAATCGGTTTCTCCTGCATGGCGTTGCCGATAAACCAGTTAAGAATGCCATAAAAACCATGATGCATTTGACAGCGCGGTCCATAAACATTATTTAGTCGCAAAGAAACCGCTCCAAATTTATAAATATGACTGAATAATAACAAATATTTTTCTGCAGCGAGTTTGTTGATACCATAGACATCTGTCGGCAGGGTCGGATGTTTTTCATCCACCGGCAGATATTGCGGTTCTCCGATTTGGCCCCGGCTGCCGGCATAAACAACTTTTGCGCCATGTTTGGCACAGGCATGGCAAATATTCAGGGTTCCAAAACAATTAATCTGAGTATCGAGTTCCGGACTTTGCATGGAAATCTCGCGTCCGACCTGAGCGGCAAGATGGAAAACAATATCTTTTCCTTTTACATGCTTTTCTACCATGTCCCTGTCGCGCACATCTGCGGTTACGATTCTGACATCATCTTTGATTTTCCGAATGTTTGCATCATTCCATCCATAGGGTTCAAGTCTGGCATCGAACAGCGTCACCCGCGCATCTTGCTGAACCAGCTGATGAGCCAGGTTACTGCCGATAAACCCGAGTCCCCCTGTGATCAAAATATCCCTGTTTTTTAAACCAGTCCGGTCGTTCAATTTAATCCTCCCGGTTTTGAATAAGCCGTTTAAGAGATTCTCCCAATTGGTCGATGGTACAATGTTGGCGAAAGACGTTATAGCCATTTGCAGCAATCCGTTCTCGCAAACCGATGTTGTTCTTAAGGTGCAGAATAGCATCAGCCAAAGCTTCGGCATTGGCCCGTTCAACGAGATAAACGCTTTCCTCATGTTTTAAAAGCTCCTGAACCGGTTCGTTTCGACCGGTGATCAGGGGTTTTTTCATAGCAATCGATTCGACAACTTTGTTCGTGGTCACCCGCAGCATGCGTTCATTACCGCCGAATATACCGAGACAAATATCCGCTTTTGCCATCAATGTTCTCAATTCTTCATAGGGAACCGGGTCGATAAACCGGATGTTTCGCAGGCCCAGTTTCCTTGCCAGAGCAAAATCCCGTTCAAAGGTAATTCCTCGTCCGACAATCTGGAAATTAATATTTTCGTTTCGTAAAAAATGTGCCGCCCGGATAATATACTCAACACCATGAAAGGGGGCATATTCACCATGAAAGTGCACCAAAAAATTACCATTTTCATTCTCTGCCCCGGGAAAAATTTTATTGCTATCCACTGCCAGGAAAATACGTTCAAATTTTTTCTCCGGCACTTTGAATTTTCGGGCAAAGTCGCGGATATGATCCTGTGTCTCGAGTATGATTATCGTCGATAACCGGCAGGCGATAATGTCGCTGGCTTTATATAGCCACGCTTTAATGGATTCGGGTTTGGCGACAGCGCGGTCCTGGACCATCGTATCATAAGTGGCCACATACATGTCGAAAATGATCGGCTTGAAAAGGTAGAGCCGCATAAACGGAAGGATCAACTGGCCGTAAAACCCCACGATGATCACATCACAGCGACGGGCATGGAAAATAGCCTTAAAAATAAGTTTCGGATAATGACGAAAAGAACGATCAGGCGGGAAACAGCCGATGACCTCGAATCCCTGTCCGGTTAATGCTTTAAGAACATTATGAGTTCTGGAATATGTGTTTTCGCGTCCGGCAACATAAAGCACTTTCATGATTTATCCAATTCCATTTTGCGGACACGATATAGTATATTTTCCACCAATTGTCGATTAAATCCGATAATATCGGCAATGAGTCCCATAACGAATATCTGGAAACCCAGCATCAGCAAAATTGCGGTCAAAATCAGGGATTGGATGTGCCCTCCGCCCCCTTCTGTGATAAAAAAGTAAAGAAATCGCAAACCAACCAGGACACCGCAGAAAAATAAAAATCCGCCGATATAGGAAAAGGCTTTCAGGGGTTCATAGAGGGTATAAATCCGCGTCATCGTTGCCATTGATTGTTTGATATAGCGCCAGTTGCTGGAAAACAAACGCGACTCGCGCAGTTTTTCGTTGGTTTGGACCGGTATATCGACGATGGCAAGATTTTTTTTACCGGCCTGAATGATGGTTTCCAGCGTATAGGTGAATTTGGAAAGCACATTCATTTGCAAAGCGGCATCGCGGGAAAAGGCGCGGAATCCGCTGGTGGCATCGGTTACGGCTGTACCCGAGATTTGCCGCACAACCCAACTTCCCAGACCCTGTAATCGTTTTTTACTCCAGGAAAAATGCTCGATACCGGCAGTATTGCGATCGCCGATGACGACATCAGCCTCTTTTTTTAGAATCGGCTCGACGAGTTTTTCGATAAAGCCGGCGTTGTATTGATTGTCGGCATCTGTATTGACGATAATATCCGCCTCTAAACGCAAACAGGCGTCCAGGCCGACCATAAAAGCTTTTGCCAATCCCTGGTTTTTGGTCAGTTGCACGATATGATGAACACCATGCTGACGCGCTACTGCCATGGTCTGATCCGAACTGCCGTCATCGATGACAAGGGTTTCGATCGTATCGATACCGGCAATCTGTTTGGGTAGTTCGGACAGAGTAAAGGGAAGTGACTCAGCTTCATTAAAACAGGGTATTTGAATAATGAGTTTCACGTCTATTCAACTATCCTCTCAATATTATAATCCTTGATATTCTTTGCATGGGTAAAAATAATCATTTCTCCCAACAATCCAATTGAAATCATCTGAATACCGATAATAAACAACATGGCACCGAGCAATAACATCGGTTTGCCGGCGATACCGCCGATTCCCAGAATCCGGTAGACAAACAAGTAAAGATTAATAGCGGCTCCAATAATGGCAAACACAGCGCCCAGGAATCCTAAAAAGTGCAATGGCTTTTTAGTATAATTTCTCAGAAACAGAACACTCACCAAATCCAAAAGCCTTCTGATATAATCCTTGGGAGAGAGAGATTGGGCGAATTCTCCCTTTAATTGTTCTATTTTTTCTTCCGTAACCTTAAAGCCCTGCCGACGTGCCAAAACCGGCATAAATGCATTCAGACTGCCGTAAAAGGGTACGCTTTCCAGAACCACCTTACGCATCGCCATGACACCACTGTTGATATCATGAAGATGAATTCCCGTAAATTTGTTGGTAATTCCATTAAAAATTTTAGATACCATCCGGTTTAAAAGCGAATCCCTGCGGGGATGGCGCCTGCCCATGACCACATCGAATCCCTGATCGAGCTTGTACAAAAGTTTTATCAATTCCAGAGGATTAACATGAACACGACTGGTAAAAAATACGATCTTTTTACCGCGTGCTACCTGCAACCCTGCTTCCAAAACAGAGGCCTCGCCGAATGTTGTCCGCATCTTGATGGCCTTGACGTTTGTGGTTTTTTCACAGATTTGATGCAAATCCTGAAAAGTGGAATCGCGACTCCCATCATCGATATAGATGATTTCAAATGTTTCGCCATAATCCCGCAGCATATTCTGCAACATGCTGTGTAATTTGATCAGCTTTCCGGCTTGATTCTGAAGCGAAATCAGGACCGAAACATCCAGATTGTTTTTATCGAAATTTTGAGAAATTTGATCTGCAAAAAACATAGAATCCCGAAAATTTTCCATTTTTTATGTCCATAAAATTTAGAATTTACAAAACCATTTCTTAAATTTCAACCAAACTGTCACAAAAACATGTCAATATAAAGAGCGTCTGGAGCCGCTTTCCACCACCATTCTGCCGATCAAACCGAGAAACAAGAACTGAAGACCGCTGGCAATCAGAAGAACGGTAATCGTGAGCAAAATGTTTACCTGTTCAAATGGTACATCGAGTATCATGACCTTGTAAAAACCGTAGGAAAACGCCACCAATCCGGAAAAAAGGAAAAAAAAGCTGAAGGCAGCAAAGAACGATAGAGGATTTTTTAAATGCCGCATCAACAATCGAATGGTTGTCAAATCCAGAATAACCCGAAACGTTCTGGTCAGATTATATTTTGATTTGCCGTATTTGCGGGCATGATGATGTACCGCCAGTTCAGTGATATTGGCTCCCTCCATGCGCATCAAAGCCGGAATGAACCGGTGCAACTCTCCATAAAGTGAAATATTGCGAAGCATCTCACCCCTAAAAGCCTTTAATGAACAGCCGGTATCATGCAAAAAGACACCTGTCGTTGAACATATGATTCTGTTTGCGATTTTTGAGGGAATTTTTCGAACGAGCAATTTATCCTTGCGATTTTTTCTCCATCCGGCAACAACATCATAACCCTGTTCCAGTTTTTCGACCAGCACAGGGATATCGGCAGGATCATTCTGTAAATCTCCGTCCATAGCAATCACAACCTGACCCCGTGTGTGGGCAAACCCCGCCGCCATTGCCGCCGATTGACCGAAATTTGCGCGAAACAAGATGGCAGAAACGGCTTTCTCTTGATTTGCGAGATCAATCACAAATTGCCGCGTCTTGTCGCTGCTGCCGTCATCGACAAAAATGACCTGATACGACTTTCCGTAGGCCTTTACAACATCCCGCAAACGTTGCCATAACCGGTGCACGTTTTCCTCCTCGTTATAAAACGGTACGACAATGGATAAATATGGCGCAGAAAGTTTTGTCCTGTTCATTTTCGTTCCAGGCGTTTTATGAACAAAATAACCAAAAGCATGATTACCGTTTCTATTATTATGGTTCCGAGATTGTGCCGATTGAAAAGACTGAATATAAACGTTGCAGAGTCTGATGAACGGACAACATCTGAAAAAATCTGAATCGGTGCGATAAAATAGTCATCGCTAAAGGGCCAAAAAATTTGCGCTCCGTAAGGAGCAGACTTGTCCACGGCAAACAGATCGAGCACGATATGCAATGCAATAGCAAACGTGAACAGCAGTGCCGGCCGCAAAAAATGTCGACAGGAACGCATCGACACAACACCAAGTAAAAAGCCGGCCGCAACAGCGAAAAAAAAGCTGTGAGTGAACTGATGGTGATACGCATTGGGATTGCCCTCGATAAAACCGAAAATAAAAT
The DNA here is from genome assembly GCA_014728085.1 of Candidatus Zhuqueibacterota bacterium. GTDB lineage: Bacteria > Zhuqueibacterota > Zhuqueibacteria > Residuimicrobiales > Oceaniaggregativiventaceae > Oceaniaggregativivens_A. Next base: position 41,305 of record WJMF01000099.1, on the reverse strand, counting down.
CGATATCCGGCAAAACCACGCACACCAAAACAAGTAGCGTTTCTCTATCGCCCCGCAATACTCCTTTCTTGTGTGCGGCCACTATCGCCAGGCCGGATAACATATGTCCAATCGGTGATGGCATGATTTATGTACCTAGCTACAAATGTAACGATTTGGCGAAAAAATCTTTCCGCTTTGGCCTGAATATAAGATTATCTCTCCGTTAATCAAAAAAATATAAAATGGACATGCATGCCATTATAGACGAAAAAAGTGTTGACTGGACAGGACACTCTTTTATGGGCAAAAAAGTATTACACCTGTAAAAAAATAAACACAGCCAGATAAAAACTTCAGCAACAGCTTTTTATGTGCTGTAAGCACTTGTTCTTAATAGGTTTGTAAAATTATTCTCCGGCGGGATACGTTTCGTTGCTGCAAGGTGACATAAAAATCGTTCCGCCGAAAGCAATGGCACTTATTTTGCAAAGAATAAAACAAATATAGAAAATATGAATAACAATTCAAACCATGATGATTGGTTTTTGATTCTACTCTGCAAGGACGGAAGTATTAACGGGGATAAACAGGAGGAACGTATGAGCCTGGGTTTAGGAAGATTGGGCGGCAGATATCTGTTCGTCATGTCGATTTTGTTAATAAGCATACAAAATGTCCATGCACAGGAAAGTGTTGTACTGGTGGATGATCCGCTGACCAACTATTCCACAGTCGGGGATCAAAGAGGAGGCACATTTACCAGCAGCGGCTGGAAAACCACATATTATCTGAACCGAATCGCCTATCAGCTCGATCATCCCGTGGCTGCGGGCAAAATAACGTTTGATGTCAAGGGACTGGACCCGTCTACAACGGATTGGGATTATGCCCAGGATCACATATGGCACACCATTTTCGGTATGTGGGACTCGGACTGGGAAGAGAATGGTACATCCTCCAAAAACAATCCCTATCTCTGTCAATTATGGTTTGCCCGCCCGGAGAGCAGCAGACCGATGAGCCTTCATTCAGCACTGCGCCTGAATGTCGAAGCCACCGTCCTGGGAACAGTCGAAGATCCAAATGCATGGCAGGTAGAATCCGGAGAACCACATCAATGGGATCCCAATACCACCTATCATAATGAAATTATTTGGGGCAATGGCAGCATGCAGTGGTTTCTGAATGGTGACCTCATCGTGGAAATTGATTACAGCACCACCGGAAAAGAGTATTTTCCGCAATCGCCGGTCGTCTACCTCGGCCGGGCATCCGATTACTATCCATCCTTTTCGTGGTTTCACACACCGAAAAATATTACCTATTCCAATTTTCGCCTTGTCGAATATATCGATAATACGCCACCCCGGGTGATCAGCCACAGCCCTGTGCATAATGAGACGGAAGTAGATCCGGTTGGTGATATATACGTGGAATTCAGCGAACCGATCGACAGGTCTACCCTGTCCGCAGGAATGACCATTTCACCCCATGTGGACGGCCAAATTGCCTGGAGCGGATACCGCCTCTATTTTTATCCGAATGCCCATTTCGAGACCAATACAACCTATCAGGTCAGCCTCAGCAGCACGATCCAGGACTATGCCGGGAATGGACTCGATCCAGCGGTTCAATTTTCATTCCAGACCCGTTCCGAATTGATTCCCGCGCAGGTTGCAGAATATGACCTCTTTGAAATCACCCTTGTTGATCCCAGCGTCGCGGGAAACAAGTATACCGATGTCTGGCTTCGAGGTACGTTTCAGGGTCCGACCCGGACCATAGAAATCGATGGGTTTTGGGACGGAGGAAACCGCTGGAAAGTGCGCATGGCACCTGTGGAAGAGGGCAATTGGAGCTATACCATCACCTCAAATCGAGCCGCTCTGGAAACGTCGGGATCGTTTCTCTGCACCGCATCGGACCACAAGGGATTTATTGTGCAAAACCCGGATCATCCATACACTCTTATGCGGGAAGATGGCACCCCCTGGCTTTGGAAGGGTGATACCTCTTGGCGCGGCATGCTGCTGACCATTCCCTATGAAACCAGATGGAAGGATTATATCGATTTCAGAGCAGCGCATGGATTCAATGCCGTACAATTCCAGGTTGTGAGTTATATACGCGGAGACAACTTTTGGCGCAATGAAGGCGGGCTTGCTTTTGGCCTAACCAATGGCAGCAAAAATTATGATCTTCTGAATCCCTATTATTACCAATGGATTGACCGCAGAATCGAATATGCCCTCTCAAAAGGAGTTATACCTGTTCCCTTTTTCACCTGGGCACAGGAAATTGCCAAATATCAGCCGTATCAATTCGAACGATATCTCGAATACCTCGTCGCCCGATATGCTGCGTATAATGTCATTTGGTCCCTCTCGGGTGAATATGACGAAGCCTATCAACTGGGATTAACGTCTTCGGACTGGATCTCTTACGGTCAAACGCTGAAATCAAGTGACCCCTATGACCATATCGTGACCTTACATGCCACCGGTCAATCCAGCTCCAGAGAATTCGGCCACAGCAATTGGCTCGACGTCATCATGCAGCAAATCAAACCGGCATGGCATAACGCTCTTTTAGGAGACAGGGTGTTTACTAAACCGGTTGTTAACGGTGAATACGGTTATGCAGGCAAAGTGGAAGACGATTGGGTCCGAATCGGCGCCTGGGATATTTTCACCGCCGGAGGATTTTTTACAGCAGGCTTTTTCACCACCTATGCGCCGGATAAAGGCGGTTGGGATCTTTTCGGAAATTACCAACAGCAGCTTGAACTGCAAATTCTTTTTAATTTTATAGAGAGGACCAAATGGTGGGAAATGTCCCCGCGCGATGACATGGTAACCAACGGTCACTGTTTTACCAAATTGGGCGAAGAATACGTTATTTATGCCCAGCATGGCGGTGCGACGTCGATTAATTTAACCGATGTCAGCGGCTCTCTGCCGATGCAATGGCTCAACCCCCGTGATGGCACCTATTCCGATCCGGTTGATGTAGAGGGCGGTAGTTGGGTAAATCTTTCTCCTCCCATTTCAGGCGACTGGGTTCTTCACATCGGTGAAGGCGCAAACCCGGATTCTCTGCCGCCCAACTCGCCAAGAAACCTGTCTATGACAGGCAACACCATGACCTCAATCAGCATGAGCTGGGAAGCACCGCTTCCGGCTGAGGATGGTGACACCGCCGCGTCCTATCTCCTCTTTCGGGATAACCAGCTGCTCGCCGAAATTACCGAAACGCAATTTACGGATGAACAGTTAAAGTCCGACCAATCCTATACCTATACTCTTTTTGCTGTAGATGATCGGCAAAATACAAGTATTGATTCCGCTGAGGCGGTGTTTACCACTAGAGCCGACACGGAACCACCGGTCATCACCCAGGCATACATGGAGAGTGCAGACCGTCTGGTTCTTCAATTCAATGAGCCCCTTGATTCTCTGTCAGCGACAAACATAAACAATTACGCTATTTCTCCTCAAAGAGATATCAACAGCATCTCCGTTTACAATGGCTATTCCAAAGTGATCTTGTCTACGGCACTGCATCAGACTGATATCAGCTACGAATGCACGGTCAACAACGTTAAGGATCAGGCGAAAAATCCCAATACCATTGCAACAAACACGGTGGTAACCTATCAGTACATTCATGAGCTCATTATCAGCAATCTGAGCAAAACCAGCTATCAGCTCGATACGCTGCAAATCGGTAAGGAATACTATATCGACAGGAGTTATGAGATAATTTCCATTCCCCGGGGTCTGGAGGAAAAGCCGTTTATTCGAACAGCCAATGCGGACAAACAATCCACCCAAAACCCCTTTCTCAGCTTTGATGTCAACAAAAATGTTTGGGTATATGTGGCATATGACGATGACAACCCGCTACCCACCTGGCTGCAGCAAGGCTGGACCGATACGCAAACAAGTTTGGTAACCAATGATGAGGGTAAAGCTCTACGGTTATACAAAAAAGAGTTTCCAATCGGAACCATAGAACTGGGAGGGAATCAAGGCTCATCGAGCAGCAGCATGTACATCGTCGTTATTGAAGCGATAGACACGACGCCGCCGGCCAGGCCGAGCGGGGTGATTATCGTTGCCTCCTGACAACGGATACTAAACGACAGGATTATTATTTTGCCGCGAATAGGCCACCTTTGCCGGCGAGCCCATGGCAATAGAGTAGGCAGGAAGATCCCTGGTAACGATAGACCCGGCAGCGACCACACAACCGGTGCCGATGGTTACTCCATCCAGGACCATAACGCCGGCTCCGAGCCAGACGTCGTCCTCGATTATAACCCCCCCTTTGCTTTCGTATCCCTGGCGCATAATGGGAATGTCGGTACGGTCGAAACGATGCTTTATGCCGCCGATGTAGCAATTCGCAGCCAGCAAAACATGTTTTCCGAATCTTATTTTTGTTGTGGTTCCCAAACGGCAATTGGCGCCGACATTACAAAAATCACCCAGCTCAATCGTGCCATTGCGCGTGTTGAGCACGGTACCCCGCCCGAGGAGTACCTCATTGCCGAGTTTAATCCCGCTCGCATCATCCCCCTGTGCAGTCAGACCACAATATTCGGAAATCACGCATCTCCGGCCAATTTTTATTTTATGACCATGACGTATGGTTATTGCACGATCGAATATTGTGCCCTTGCCGACGCCGCCGAAAAGCGACGGATAAAAAACCTTGCGAAAAAAATGCCCCGTAATGCCCGGCAGAACACCAAAAAAGAGAACAAACACTTCATATTTGATCAAATGCCGGAACTTGTAATTGCCGATAACAATGTCCTGATATTTTTGAAGCGGTGATTTTTTTCTGCGCATGACATCTTCAAAACCGCTATAATAATTGACTATACCCTCGACGTCCCCCTCATCGACCTGTCGGCTCTTTTCTTCACTTTTCAACTTTTCGTCCATTCCCCTGGATGCGTAATAGACTCCACCAAAAATACCGGCCAGTAAGGCTTTTGCGCGCATCAGCAGAGCCACCGATAATCCCATGGCACCGGTCATGCCGAATCGCTGAAAAGTAAAAACATAGGCGCCCTCAGCCAGCCCAATGCCGCCGATAGATATCGGTATCATGGTAATCACCAGCACGATAGGAGTAATTGTCAGAGCCTCGAGTAAAGTAATATCCGCGTTAAAGGCGAGTGAGCTGACAAATACATTTAAAACAGCCAAAACATAAAACAATAAGGAATTGGCCATGGCGAAAATCAGGGTCCGTCTTTTAGAGCGAAATGCCATGGTTGCCGTTTGAAAGGCATTCAGTTTTCGAATAATTTTATTCAATAACGGTAATTTTATCGTGCTGATCTTATCGATCAGTTTCTTGTTAAAAAAGAATAGTAGAAGAACAAAATAGCCTGCAACGCTGATCACCAGGAGCACGGTTAGACGCACATCCCACAACCGATAAATTGCAAAGGCAAAAGCGAGCAGAGCCATAAGAAGCAATGCCGTTAATCCGGTAAATCGTTCAATAAAAACCGAACTGAACGACTGTGCATTCTTTCCGGTCTGTTTGCCCAGAGCATAAGCCCGGACAACATCGCCGCCGACGTTTGTCGGTAATACCGTATTATAAAAATAACCCACCACATACAACCAGAATAAACGCAATAGAGAAACATGAATATCCTGTGCTTTCAAAATGATCTGCCATTTCCAGGCACTGACAGCAATCAACAGCGGGGTGAAGGATATCGACAGAAGGACAAATTCCCATTTGGCCTGAAGTAAATTATTGAACAGAGCTTCAATTCCAACGCGATGGAGGACCAGCGCGATTAAGGCAATGCTGATTAAACAACGAAGATAAAACAGCGGGCCACGTTTTTTTTGCTTCATCTCATCCATTGAGGATCGGCTTTTTATATGATTTTAAACTGATTCAGATACTGAGCGCTGGCCTTTGCTTTTGCCTTTTCGCCTGCTACAGCGGGTAACATCTGCTGCCGGATTTCCCGACGTTGACCATATATCTGAATAATTTTAGAGGCAAAGGTTTCAACCGTTAAATCCTTGAACTCGATCAGATTCGTTTCGAGATTCAGGGTACGCATATAACCCCGGTTTTTGGGATAGGTCACAATGCCGACCGGAACAACACCCATGCCGGAGGAGAGAATAAGCGAATGGGTTCGCATGCCAACAAAGAGGTCGAGGCGTTTTAAAAGAGAACATATTTCCCGATAAGAATATCGCATATTGGAAATCATGCGAATCCGGCCCTGATTTCTGATTTTGTTCACGACTTGTGTTGCTATGGACATGTCCATATGTTGAGTTTCGACAAAAATAACGTTAACATCAAGGTCATCGATAATTTTATCAACCGTTTGAGCAAAAACATCGATCAATCTTTCTCTACCGTATTTTTCTCCGCTCTCCCGCACAAAAGCATCGATATAACTGTTGACATTAAATCCTATCGTGGAATGATCAAGGAAATCGAGATTTTCTTTTCGACGAATCTCCTCAAACCGCTGATCGGATACGGGCTCGGCATTCAAAGCACAATCCGCTCCCTGATGGATCTGAGGATGGTCGATTTTCAAGGATTGCAAAAGCTCTCTGGATTCCTTGTCGCGCAGAATAACAACATCGGAATTTTGAATAACACGCCGGAGACAATTTTGTCCGTTTTTGCTCTTAACCGGTCCCAGGCTACAATTATAGAGAATGACCGGAATATTACGCTTTTTGGCCATAGGCAGAACATAGGAAAGCGTCCACAGATAGTTAAACAGAGGATTGTACAATTTGCGATCAAAAAGAATTGCGTCCGTGACCAGGATTAAATCCGCTTTTAGACAAGAGGTTATTACCGGCAATCCCAATATTTTCAAGCTCAGATTCCATGGCAGCAAGGATATCGGCTTGACCTTAAAGCCGGAATATTCCCGTTTGACAAAAGCGGTATTGATGGTAGGAATCGTAAATACCGCCCCGGGAAAAAGGGCAGCAACGTCTTCCAATAGTCCGCCTAAAATCGCAGCGTCCCCGGCGTTACGGCCGCTAAAATTACCAAGAACATTAATTCTCTTAATTTCATTTGATTCATTCATTTAACAAACCATTCTCTTTATACCACTGTGCTGTTTTGGTAATTCCCTCTTTCATGCTCACTCTGGGTTCGAAACCCAATTCTTCTTCGGCTTTTTTGATGCTAAAAGCCCGGTCTTTTGTAAAAATATCCACCCGTCTTCTGAATATAGGCGGCTGTATTCGCAATGGAATACATACTTTTTCACAAATCCATGCGGCGCCGTACAAAGGCCATACCGGCGGTTTAAACCGTGGCGGGGGAACATCGAGCACCTCGGCAATCGTGGCCGCAAATCCGGCCAGGGTGGTATAATCTTTTCCGCCGAGAATATAAGCCTCGCCGATGCTGTTTGGGTTTTCCGCAGCCAGGCGAAATCCTTCCACCGTATCGGTAACATAGGTGAGATGGTAAAGAACATCGCCCCCACCGAAAAGAATAAATCTTCCCTTTTGAACCATTTTGTACATTTTCAGCATTCTGGTATCGCCCGGACCGTAAATTCCGATGGGACGAACAATGGTAACCGGTAAACCGTATTCTGTAAAGTAATGCAGAGCCAGTTGTTCTCCCTCCAGCTTGCTTTTTTGATAAATATCGCCCGGATTAAAGGGAGAAAATTCATCACCCGGAGGATCGGTAACATGTCCGTGTACCCCGCCGGTACTGCAATGCAGAAAACGTTTAATATGATGAGTTAAGGAGGCTTTGAGAAGGTTTTCGGTGCCGTTTACATTGACATCGTAATAAACTGAATCCGGAAAACCGGCTTGCCGATAGAGGGCAGCGAGATGGTAGACAACGTCAACACCTTTTACAGCCGCGTTGACCTGGTCGGCGTCGAGCAAATCACCAAACACCAGCTCGACAGGTAAATTCTGAAAGCGCTTAATTTGACTGCTGGGGCGTACAAATGCGCGCACCGAGTAACCATTTTTTAACAAATTATCAACGAGATAACCACCGGTAAAGCCCGAGGCGCCAGTGACCAAAGCTTTCATCATGAACCCTTTTCGTTGTTATACGCTTGCAGGCTCCTTCAGGGAACCAGATATCAGAAATAAACTAAAAATAAACACCTTCACACAGATGCAAAGCCGAAATTGGCCCGCCATTCAGGCCCTATACGCCGTGGTTTTCCTGCCGGCCGGGCTTGAATAACCGGTTCTATTTAACCGCAATCACAACAGCCGCATGTCCGAATTGCCTGCGAATAAAATCAGGAAGAACGTTATACGCGGGCACAAAGATATGATTAAATATCCAGGACAAAAATCCCTTCCTCGGCGTTCTGGTGGCATCGATATAATCCAAAAAGACCTTGGTTTCATTAAAATTGGAAAATAGCTCTTTTAATTGCTTTTTGGTATAAAGCCGGGTGATCGGCGAATCTTCATGACTAAACTCGAAATTTACATGACCGAGTTTGGTCAGAATAATTTTCCAGGAATACTTGTAGTAAAGGGTAACGATCATTTCACCACCCGGTTTCAGGACCCGTTTAGCCTCACTGATCGCCCGCTGTGTACTTTGTGTCTGGTGTAAAACACCAAAAGAAACCACAATGTCAAAAGTATTATCCTCAAATGGCAGGTCTTCCGCATTTGCATGGCGCAAATCAACATCCACCTGATTGTGTTCCACATTCTTTTTGGCCAGTTTCAAAGCATTTTCTGAAAGATCAATGGAATTAACCTTCATACCCGCTTTTGCCCAGGCGACCGATTCCCAGCCTGCACCACAACCGATTTCCAAAAGATGACCACCCGGATATTTTGCCGATTCCGACTCGATGAGGCGGTACCGATGCGCATAGTTTTTGCGTATATACTTGCTAACCTGATCGAAAAATTCTGCCGTGCCGATTTCCGACGGATCACCGGTCCAGAATTGGGTGGTATTGACATTTTCAGTCCAATATCGCTGGACTTCCTCTAAAGTCCTTTTATCGCTTCCTTTCCACAGGTAGCTTCCAATGGAATCTGTCATTTATTTCCTCCGATTTATATAATATGCCTTACTTACTGTTCGATTATATCGTAAATACGTTTCGTCGCTTCGACCTCTTGCTGTCTTTTTGTATCACTCCATCCAAGTTCCGCTGCCATTACATCCGCGCATAGCGACAAGGACTTTGAACCCGGAGCTCCTTTGCTGCCGAGCTCTGTCCGTCTCAGAACCACATCCGATACTGTTTTCGCCATTTCGTTGCGAACGGCATACAAGACTTGTGCCTTAAGCATCGATTGATCCCCGGCAACCGGCGTTGCCGGAGAAGCACCGGGGTCGATCAAAGAAAGAACATTCTCGAATTCCGAACCATAGCTGCGTATGAGGTGTAACAAGAGTGAGCGATTAAACCGCGCCTGATAATTTTCAAGTTGCGTCGTGACAAAGCGATGATAATCGTCAATGTCACCCCCCCAAACCGGAATATCTGCTGTTTTCGAGGAGGTCACGGAATCGCCCAGTTTTGTCTGCACCAAATCAATCGCCTTCTCAGCCACGCCTCTTGCCGTGGTATATTTTACGCTTTGCAGCGAGATCAAACCGGGTAAACGATCCGCTTTTTCATGATCAATCAGTCGAAAATGTTTCAACAATTGAATATCGCCGCTTTCTTCGTTTACGCCGGTCATGGGTAACAAGCCGCCATAATAAAACGCAATATCGCTCTTGCGGATGTTCGCCTTTGGCATCGCGCTCTGTACGTCGCCTAAAAAATCATCTATATCTTTTTGCGTTACGCGATAATCACCGGGGTCTCCATAATAAGGCTTATGATCGGTTCCGATCAATGTTATTCCCTGCCAGGGAACAACGAACAGCAAACGGGAGCCCCTGCTGATCAACGCATCTTTATCCCTGAAGGTTTTGGTGCTAAACACACCAAAGGCATACTCTTTGCTCAGGCTGCGATTCAATACCAGATTCAAGGCTGTAGACCAGGCTGGAGATTTGATTCCCCCCGCGGTTTGTTCCAGCAGGGGTGTCAATCCCGGGCCGGCACAATTGAGTGTCATTTTGGCGTTAATTTGCAGCGTTTTACCGCTCAACTTGTCTACGGCGCGAACAGCTTTGACCCGGCCCTTTTCGATCATAAAGTCCAGCACTTCAACATGGTTGGCAAGGTCTGCCCCCCGCCTTGCAGCTGAATGCAAAAAAGAGAGAACAAGACGCTCGGAACTATACATTTGTGCGTCGTGCCAGAGAATGCCGCCATTGTATCCGTCTTTTTCGATAAAAGGAATGATCTCGAAAAGCTGTTCGCGACTCAACATCCTGCCCGCGGGTATGCGTTTCTCCTTATCGACATCCCGATTTCGGTCAAAACTGATCAGGTCGTTCATCAACAACCCGATTCTCATGGCTTCCGGGCCTTTGGCCAGATGCCCTTTGGTGGGCATGGCACACGGCAGCGGAAAAACCAGATGCGGTGCGATTTTGCTCAAAATACGCCGTTCCTGAATAGACTCGCGCATTCGCTTGAAATCAAAATGCTGCAGATAGCGCAAGCCGCCGTGCACGATTTTTAAACTATTGAATGAGGTGCCCGATGCATAATCATTTTTCTCAACGAGTGCGACGGAAAGACCCCGAAGAGATGCATCCCAGGCAGCCGTGGCGCCATAAATGCCGCCGCCTATTATTAAAAGGTCATAATTTTTGTTTTCTAAATTTTCAACAGTTCTGATCATTTTATTTTGTTTCTCATTGTTCGACATATTCCCGATACCACATCTGAAAAATCATGAGAGCCCAAAGGCGATGACTGTGATTTTCTATACCCTCGATATGTTCCGTCATCAACTGTTCTACGGTTTGGTAATCAAAAAAGCCGGTTTTTTGTATCATCGAGGGCGACAACATATCCTGCATAAGCGGACGCAATTCGCTTTTCATCCAATGTTTTATAGGCGTACTGAATCCTTCTTTGCCCCGATTTAAAATCGACGCAGGTAAAACATCGCGAAATGCATATTTTAAAAGGTATTTGCTGGTTTTACCCAACCGTAAGTGAGCCGGGATTGTTGCTGCGAATTCAACGAAGCGGTGGTCGAGGAATGGGACGCGCGCTTCGAGCGAATTGGCCATGCTCATGCGGTCCACCTTAACCAAAATATCATCCACCAAATACGTGTGTGTATCAACAAACTCTTGTTGATCCAGCGGAATCCGGGATGTTGATCTGGTAAATTTTTCTTCAATAAAATCATACGGGTTTTCGTTACGGATCGATTCCCGGAACGCCTTTGAATAGAGCTGATCCTTTTCTGCTTGCTGTAAAAAGATCATCCAGCGGACATGTTGTAAATGATCGGGTAACATCAAGCCCTCAACGAATCGTCGTGACCGGTTGATCAGGCCTTTTTTCTTGTCCGTAGGCGGCAGCCGGCGAATCGCTGGTTCGATCATTTTTTTTCGCAACCATCGCGGCAGCTTGTTATAGGTACCTGCCATCCTGGCGGCAACATAAGTATCATAACCCGCTAATAGCTCATCGCCGCCGTCACCGGAAAGCACCACCGTCACGTGTTTTCTTGCCATTTGAGAGACAAGAAAAGTCGGAAATACCGAAAAATCTCCGAACGGTTCATCCAAAATCCGCACCAGTCTTTCGGTAAGAGATAAAATATCCGGTGTTATAAATTCTTCATAATGCTCGGTATTAAAATGATTGGCAATCGTGCGTGCATAGGGCAACTCATTATATGTGGGATCACCAAAGCCAATAGAAAATGTCTTGACGGACTGACTCGCCCGACACATCAGGGCAACAATCGTACTCGAATCCAATCCGCCACTCAAAAATGCGCCCAGCGGCACATCACTCATCAATCGAATTTTAACAGCATCCTGCAACAACGCCACCATCTCTTCCGCCAGATCCTCCCGGTTATCACTCGAGGCGCTGTATTGAAATGACCAATAGGACCGGATTTGGCTATGTCCCTTTTCGTAAACGAGATAATGAGCCGGTGGCAGCTTTTGAATTTCCGTAAAAATTGTGCGATGACTTGGAATGTACTCAAATGTAAGAAAATTATCAAGTGCTTTTCTGTCAATCTGACGCGAAACACCGGGGTTCTGCAGAATTGATTTTATTTCAGAAGCGAAAATAATACCATCCGGTTGCAACGAATAATACAACGGCTTGATGCCGATGCGATCCCTGACCAGCAACAATCGCTGTTTGGGTTCATCCCAAACGGCAAAGGCAAACATTCCATTGAGCTTTGCGGCGCAGTCGAGTCCATACTCCTCATAGGCATGGATGATCACTTCGGTATCGGTTTGGCTTTTAAACCGATGCCCTTTTGCCTGTAATTCTCTGCCGAGCTGTTGGTGATTGTAAATCTCACCATTGAAAACAATTACGCAGCTTTTATCTTCATTGTAAATGGGCTGGGCACCTGTCAACAAATCGATGATAGCCAATCGTTGCATTCCCAATCCGGCCTGTTGCCTGGAAAATATACCGCGGTCATCCGGTCCCCGGTGCTGAATCACCTCACACATTCGATGCAAAAGGTCTTTTTCAACCGGTTTACCGCGCTCTTTATTGACTATTCCGCAAATGCCGCACATTCAGTTCTTCCCCATGACAGATTGTTCAACAATCCAATTCAACTTTTGCAAATAGTCTTCGTAACCATACCTTTCCCGGGCGAGGGTTTTCGCCCGCTGCGCCAACTGATTCGCTTTTTCGGGGTGATCCAAAACCCATTCAATAGCCCGCGCAAAAGAGATTGGCTCGATGTCGCTCAACACCGCTACCGTTTCATCAAAAATCTGGGTGTGGGTAATGTGGTTGGTGGCCACGATTGGTTTTTCAGAGCGCAGATAGGAATAAATTTTTAAAGGAGAATTGGTTCCGCTCAAACGCGGAGATACCAGCAAATCAGCCATATCCACAACCGAAGGTATCGATTCCGGTGCCATAAAACCGGTAAATGTTATCTTGTGATCGATGTTTAACGATTTTGCCTTTTGCCGGTAGTTATTAACCTGTTCGCGACTCCCTCCCACCAGGAGAAAATGCACATCGTCCCGGCCTTTTTTTTGCATCACGGAGAGGCTTTGCAGCAGCAGGTCTATCCCCTGGTAGGGTTCCAGGGTGCCATAGTAGAGAACGAGGTGCCGGAAGGGAATATTATAGCGCTGCCGCAACTCCGCAGCAATATCCCTGCTGCTCTTGAAGACCAGGCGGTTATCTGCTACATTCTCTATCAAAACACTGGTTTTATCGGGAAATCCGGATTCCACGTATCGCTGCAGTTCAGGACAAATCGTAATAACGGCCCGGGAGTTGTGAATGGTATGTTGTTCCAGCTTGTTGAAAAGGCGCAATAAAAATCCAAGCTGAGTATATTTGAAATTTTTCAGCTGTTGCGGCAGGCTGGAGTGCATATCATAAAGGTGCGGCAATCCGTATTTCTTTGCCAGAGGCACCCCCCAGAAACAGGCCTCTTCATGCGTGTGCAGCAAATCATATTGCTTCTGTTTCAGCATTTTGCGGGTCAGGAGGTAAAGATAAAAATCGAGCAACAATTTTGTTTTAGACGGGCCGATTTTTATCTTTTTAACAAACGGTATCTTGCCGATGCGATATATTTTTAAATTTTCGATATCAATATTTTGTCCGATATGGTAGGTCAGCAGGTCGACAGAATGTCCGAGCAGAGACAATGCCTTTATCCGGTGTAGAACGCTAAAGGGCGTGCCGCGCGGAGAGAAAAAAGGTTGTGGGGCCACCATCAAAATTGAAAGTCGTTTATTCACGTCGGGAATTGAAAATTGTTGATCCATCATCCGCTTTCTTTTGCGTTGAAAATCAGTGATCGGAAAAACTAATCGGCTTATTGGTTTCGTGGCCTGGTTATTCAGCCCCATAGCCGGACAAAACGACGAGAAAGGTACGAAGAAGAATTTTAAAATCCAAGCCTAAAGACCAATTGTCAATATATTCCATATCCATCTTCATCCACTGAGTGAAGCTGATTTTGTTTCTTCCGCTGACTTGCCAAATGCAGGTGATTCCGGGTTTTAGGCTAAGACGTCTTCGTTGCCAGATTTCATAGTTTTCGACCTCGGAAGGCAGAGGGGGGCGGGGTCCTACGATACTCATATCTCCGTTGAAGGTATTGAAGAATTGCGGCAACTCGTCAATACTGGTTCTGCGCAGGAAATGTCCCAACGGCGTAATGCGGGGATCTCTTTTCATCTTGAAAACCGGGCCATCCATTTCATTGTTTTCCAGCAATTCATCTTTTCTCTGCTCTGCTCCGGTAACCATGGAACGAAATTTATACAAGGTAAATTTTCTTCCCTTGAGACCAACTCTTGTCTGTTTAAAGAAAACCGGCCCATTGGAAGTCAATTTGATCAAAATAGCCACCAAAAGCATAAGCGGCGCAAAAAGAATCAGGGCCACCAGTGATATAACGATATCAATAAATCTTTTGATAAACAATTGCCAGGGTTTGGCATGAAAGGTTTCGAATTCCAGCAACGGAAAACCGTTAAAATCGGTCTGGTACGTATGAGCGATATGCAAGTTATACAAATCAAGCGACAAGGCGGTCGGGATTCCCACCTCTTCGCACGACAGTATCGCTTCTTCGATTCTTTCCAGCCACAATCTCGGAACCACAAAGATAACCCGGTCGATGACCAGGTGGTTCACTAAAAAACGGATATCCTGAATGCGTCCGATTACCGGGTATCCTTCCACTTTTTTACCATACATCCCGTGCTCATCATCGATCAAACCGGCAATTCGCAACCCCCAGTTGGAGTGCAGTCGCACTGCCTGAATAAACTCGCGCGCTCTCGCTCCGGTTCCGACAATAAGGAGATTTTCCTGATTATATCCCTTTGAATGAATAAGATCAAGCAGGATCAGAACGATACGTTTTTGCAGCAGCAGCAGTAAAAAGGCTGTGATGGTATACACCGAGAAAAACAATCGACTCGCGAGTTCCAGTTTCATTAAAAAGACCAGACTTCCCGATGCGATCGCAGCCCAAACGCTGGAAACAAAGAGCAGCCAGGCCATTTTGCGAAAAGAAAGTGTTCGATAACCGATATAAATGCCGTTTACCGACATCATCATGATCCAAATCAGGGGAAACCCGATTAACATGGGCCAGTAATTAGAGGCAAAATAGACGAATCCTCCGATTGTCGGGCCAATCGCATACGCCTTGACATTGAGGGAGGCTACCGTACGGATAATTTCATCGATATAATAGGCACAGGGAAAGGCAACAAGACCGGTAGCCCAGTCAAGGCCTTTCATAATATGGCCTAGAAATTTTTCTCGTTCAGATAACATAATATATAGAGTAACCGTCTATTATCGTCTGCTTTTGTACCAATTTACAAACTTTTCAATACCGTCTTTAATGAGGGTTTGCGGATTATAATTTATCTCTTTTTGGGCTTTACTGATATCGGCATAGGTAATGGGGACATCGCCGGGCTGATGTGGCTGATAATCCAGAATCGCATTTTTACCCAGAGCCTTTTCAATCAATTTTATCAGAGATAACAAATCTATGGTTTTTGATTCGCCCAAATTATAGAGTCGATACCCATTGCAATGCGCCATGGAAGCTTCTATGCCCTGAATGATATCGTCGATATAGGTATAGTCGCGTTTACTTTTTCCCATCCCATATACGGGGATGGGTTTTCCTTCATCGATGAGTTTGGTAAACTTGTGTATGGCCATGTCCGGACGCTGTCGGGGACCATAAACGGTAAAAAAGCGTAAATTGGTCGTCGATATTTGATAGAGATGGGTATAGGTATAACACAACAACTCGGCTGCTTTTTTGGTTGCCGCATAGGGAGAAATCGGATTATCAACGAAATCATCTTCGGAAAAAGGGACCTTTTTATTGGCGCCATACACAGAAGAAGAGGAGGCACAGATAAATTTATCGACGTCAAAGCGACGGCAGCATTCCAAAAGATTTAATGTGCCTTCGACGTTGACTTTTTGATAGAGAAATGGTTGTTGAATGGATGGCCGTACACCGGCCCGGGCCGCCAGATGTACAATCATATGATATGATCGCTGTGAAAATAGTTCCTGCAAAAGGGTAAAATCCAGAATATCCCCTTCATACAACATAAAAGCAGAGTGATGCAAAAACGATTCTATATTGCTCCGTTTGATGGTTGGATCGTAATAGTTATTAAAATTATCGAAGCAGTCGACACGATATCCTTTCTTGAGCAGCGCCTCGATCAGATGAGACCCGATAAAACCAGCCCCACCGGTCACCAGTACATTCATTGTGTCCTCAGCAGTTTAATAATGATAATAGCTGTATTGATTTCTAATCAGTGTGGAATCAGAGCCGTTATAAATAACACCAACCAACTTGGCTGGAATGGAATTCATCATTTCGAGCTTTTCTTTGGCCATTTTTTTATTGGTTATATCGGCCATAATCACCATAGCAATAGCGTCAACCTGGGTGCTCAGTACAGCGGCATCTGTGGCTGCTTCCAGTGGCGGGGTGTCGAAGATAATAAAATCAAATTTGCGTTTGGTCTCCTCAATAAACCGGCGCATCTGCAGGGAACCCAAAAGTTCCGAAGGATTCGGCATCATGGCGCCACAGCTTACAATAGAGAGATTCGGAACCGTTGTTTTTTGAACGATATCCGCCAGAATAGCATTGTTGGTAAGATAATTGGTCAATCCCGGTTGTTTGGATACTTTAAAGGTATTGTGCAGAACACCCCGTCTCAGATCCGAATCCACGATCAGCGTATTTGATTTTTGCTGTGCCAGAATAATACCCAGGTTACATACCGTAAAGGATTTACCCTCCTCGGGACCGATACTGTTGATGACGAGATTATGAATCCGCTCGGATTTTTTTGAAAACAGCAACTGAGTTCTCAGAGCACGATAAGCTTCGCCGATAGGCGTCGGCGAATAATCATGGGTCACCAGTTGCCGGTCAATTTGTTTAACCTTTTCAAAATCCTGATAGTCCTGTATATTTTCGAAATTGATCCTGGGAATATTCCCGATCACCTTGAGATCGAGTTCCCGTTCGACCTCTTGAATCGATCGAAATCGTTTATCGAGATAATCAAGAGCGATAGATATAATCGCCCCCAGAAAAAATCCCAGGGCTCCGCCCATCAGAACTTTTTGCTTTTTACTGGGATTTATCGGATTTTTAGGCGGTACCGCCGGATCGAGGATTTCAATATCTCCGCTTTCGGCTGCATCAGCGACTTTAAGTTTTTGGATTTCTGCCAGATAATCGTTATAAAGCCGTTGATTAATCGCTTTACGGTTTTGCAGTTCCTGTAAGCGTGATTCTTCTTCCGGGAATTTTTGCAGTTTTGCTTCGATTTGCTTTTTTTGAGCCCTGTATTCGCTTTCATTTTTGGTCAGGGTGTTGAGAAAAGTGGTGGCAAACGTAATAATTTCATTCTGGGTCTTGTGGATTTCCGTTTTGGTCTCAACCACAGCGGGATAATCGGAAGAGTATTTTTCGATCATATCATCATATTGAATGAGGAGATCGCGAAGGCGTTCGCGATAGATGCCGAGGTTGGGATCATCCCGTATGGCCTGAAAATTCGCCAACTGGTTGACAATATAACGGCGGTACTGAAAAGAGTCTTCCACCTCTTCTTCGCGTTCGAGACGATCGAGCAGGTCGGCCAGCTTTGACCGTATTCTGGGCAAGCGGGTCAGCTCGGTTTCAATATCCAAAAGTTTGGTGGCCAGGGCGCTTTTTTCAGCCTCGATAGAGATGGGGTAGCGGTAATGAAAGGTGCGTAACTCGACTTCCGTTTGCCGCAAATTGGCTTCAGCCGCTTCGAGCTGCACCTGCAAAGCGCGCAACCTGGCGATTTCATCGCGATTTAGCAGTTTCAGGGTTTCGGTGACATAGGCTTCGGCAATGCGATTCAGGTCATCAGCCAATTTTTGTGGATCGCGCCCGGTTTTAATCAACCGCATGGTACGACCTGTTTTTCGGTTCACAATGACATCGAGATTTCGAATCCCGTGCATCGCTCTTGTAAACGGTTTTATTTCAAACTCGACATAATTGGCACGGGTAACGAAATGAGGATGGAGCCGAAAGGAAAAGCCGTTGGCAGTGCGCAGTTTTTGTACTGCATCCCAAACATGAGTGCTGTCCAGAATGATATATTCCTGGTTTACTTTTTGTTCAAGGATATAATGGCCTCTTTCGGTAGATTGGATTTTGTAATCACCGGGAACGGGATTTTCATTGGTATGAAATTCCTGAAAAATATTATCCCGTTCGCTTCCGAGAGAGCTCTGTTTTATGTCCAGCGCCAATCCCAGCCGCGCCACCACCCGTTTGGTGAAATTTTCCGTTGCCATCTCGATCTGACGGCTGCGACTCAGAATCTGACCGCTCTGGTTGTCAAATTCCTTTGTTTTAAGAAATACCTCTGCCTGATAGATAGGAATCTGATTTCTGATTTGTGAGTAAAAAAAAGCAGCAAACATCAGGGTCAAAAAAGCCAAAAGCCATTTACGCTTCCACAAGCCGCGCAGATACTTGCCATAATCAAAATTTACCGCTTCTTCTTGCTCAAAAGCAGGATGTAATACATTATAATCTTCCATGATTACTGGGTATTACGATAATTTAGAAATGTAATGTAAAAGGTTATGATTGACATTCCGAATTGAAAGTAACGCAGAATCGTATCCATGGTCAAACGGTTGACTCGCGGTGCAATAATTTCATCACCGGACTCTATGCCAAGTTCAGCCAGTGAACTGGCGCGGTAAAAAGCATTCCAAAAGTCCTTGTATAGTATGCGGTCATCGCGAATAATATAAATATCTTCAATTCGGGTGATCCCATTCAGACCGCCCACCTCTTCCAGCATTTCCCAAAAAGATATGCGCAAATTAAATCTGTGTAACCCCGATTCATTAAATCCACCGCGTAAATAGAGTTTAACCAAAGGCTCAACCACCACATGCGGATCTTTTGCAAAAGGTTTAAGCTTTGTTTCCAGAACCCGCGCGATTTCGTCTGCAGTGAGCCCCACCACATGTACTCTGCCGATGGAAAAGAGATTTATATCGCCAAAACCATCGATAATATACTCCTGATCGTGAAAAGTTCCGATAAATTTATCCTCACCGGCAGGGAAAAAGCCGTCGTAAACATAAAGATGTAAAGCATCCCCGGCGGTAAGTTGGGTTTCGCGTTGAGTCGTGTCCGCTTTAAATACGGTTTGTGCCTGGATGGTGCTAAAAAGCCCTGCACTGAAAAGGAAAAGCAGGGCCCGGAATAATAGTATACGACCGATGTCTTGTACAAACCTTCTCATCTGCAACTCCATATTTTTTCGATGTTAACGAGATCTATAGTACCGATATCGTTTTGCTTTGCTGCCGAGCCCCAATCTTTTCATAAGAGAGGAAAGTGCGAATAAAGAGATTTTTACATATCCGAAACGCGGTGAATGTAAAGAGCGTTTAATTGCCCAGGCGCCATTGTTCGGATTCTCTACGACCAGTTTTTTTATCTTTTCGCTCAATGGCAATTCCGCATCCGACATACCGGCCGCCAGGGGGGATAATCGATGAGAACGATGCGGCTCTTTAGCAACAGGTCTGGATTTCTGCTCCCGGCTTCTTTCTTCAAGAACGCGGTTTACCACATCTGAAGAGGGAACCGTATCCGAGTCACTCTGAGGCGAAAGAGTTGCTGTTAAATCCAGACCTCTGCTGAGATCAAAATCATGAATGGCCTCCTCCAAAGAATCGGAACAGGTGAGAATTTTATTAAACTCGAGCATTTCAAAAACTTCGGTTACTTCGGGCAACATATGAATAATGATCAAATCACCGCCCTTTTCACGCAAGCCGCGAATTTCGCTGACAAAAACACCCCAGCCCGCACTGCTGACATACTGGACCGCTCTCAGATCGATGACAAATTGCGTCATCCCCTGCTTCATCAAATCAAAGATTCGTTGTTGCAGCTCCGGTGAGGTTTGGGTGTCCACATAGCCGCGAATACCGAGTAATACGATATCACGCATGGCACCGACTTTATTATAGGAAATCTCAATACCTTCCATAGTAAAAAATATTCCATCATAATCATTCAGATGACTCAGACATCACCCTGGTCTCAAGCCCGGTCCAAGATGCATTGCCCGAGGCAGGCTATAGGTATGGAATAAAGCAAAGTCAGTGCCAAAAAGATGAGGGATCTTTTTGAACGGTGCAATGGGGATAAAAAAAATAAAAGTTTTGTTTTTGTTGAATTTAAAGCCAAAAAAAGGTTCAACCCTCTTATAGCGGATGACCGGAGAATCATGCCACCTGTGCAATAACGAAACAAGATGTTGCACAGTAAAACAAAAAGATTTAGATCATTTTTTGGTACAATTTCACATATTTGTCTGCCGAGGCTTTCCACGAAAAATTTTGTTTCATCGCACGTTTTACGAGTTTCTGCCAGTTTTTTTTGTCCGAGAATTCTTCCAAAGCGCGCTGAATCGCTTGTAAAAAGGCCTTGCCGGTATATTCTGTGAAAATAAAGCCGTTCCCCTGATTTCTGTTTTCTGTATAGTCGGTAATAGTGTCTGCCAAACCACCGACGTGGTGCACAACCGGAATCGTTCCATATTTCAAACTATACATTTGATTCAAGCCACAGGGCTCAAAGCGGGAAGGCATGAAAAAAACATCACTTCCGGCTTCGATGAGATGGGCCATACGATCATCAAACCGCAAATGTATGGAAACTTTATTCGGATATTTCTTTTGCAGGGCTTGTAACATTTTATGATAACGGGGGTCCCCTATACCGAGAACAACGAATTGAATATCGAGCTTAAAAAGCGCTTCCTTGATCTCTTCAATCAAATCAAATCCCTTTTGAGAGTCCAGGCGTGTGATCATGCCGGCTACCGGAATATCGGCCTTGTATTCCAGTTTGCTTTCCTGCAAAAGAGTTTTTTTACATTCTGATTTACCCTCCAGGTCGGAGGATGAATAAAAAGCGGGCAGAAAACTATCCTTTTCAGGATTCCATATGGTTTCATCTACGCCGTTCAATATACCATGAAGGTCTTTTTTCCTCGCTTTTAGAAATTCATTCAACCCCGCGCCCAGCTCCTCGTTCGACTGAATCTCATCTGCATAGGTTGGGCTCACCGTGTTTATGGAATCAGCATGCAAAATACCGAGTTTCAGAAAATTGATATTGCCATAGAATTCCATATCGCTTCCCGACTCGCCAAGCTCCTTTGCAAGTCCAATTTTTGGCAAGACGGTCGGCGGAAAATTTCCCTGATAGGCCATATTGTGAATGGAAAGCAACGTTGCCGTGTTGGCGAAAAAAGAATCTTTCCCGTAATCGTTTTTTAACAACCAGGGGACCAAAGCGGTTTGCCAGTCATTGCAGTGAATAACGTTCGGTTCCCAGTGAAGGATCTTAATCGTCTCCAGTACGGCACGGCAAAACAGAGCAAAGCGCTCTGCGTTGTTTGCAAAATCCTTGCCCGTCTTTGGATCGAGATAAAGCCCTTTTTTGTCATACAGCGATTTATAATTGAGAAAATAAATTTGTACTTTGGAATCCGGCAAAAATGCTGATTTCGCCGAGGTAATATACTCTTTGTTGCCCATTTTGACGGCTATTTTTTTCAGACGAATGACGTCGCGCAAAATATACTTGCGATCGCTGATTACGCCGTACTTTGGCATCATAACCCGTACATCGTGTCCCTCTTCATAAAGCGCACGGGGGAGTGCACTGGCGACATCTGCCAGCCCTCCGGTTTTGGCAAACGGCTCTACTTCCGAAGAGAGGAAAAGAATACGTAACTTGTTTTTCATAGAAACAAAGAACCCGAATATGAACTGCGATTAATTTATATAAATTAATGAAAAAAGGGTAGAAAAGCAATAAAAAAAGGGGGATAGAACTTTCACCCTTTTTGATTTCTCTGGCCCGACTTAAAAACGCGTCAAGTAGTATTCGGCATTGGACACATATTCGCTATCCGGATAATTCTCGATAAGCTTTCTGAATTCACTCCTCGCTTTTTCGACATTACCCAGCTTCAAGTGGCATAAACCCAGTTTCAACTGGCTGTCATCGAGCTTGTTTGAATTCTTGTATTCAAATACCCGTTCGAATTCAATAATTGCCTGGTTATGGTTACCCACCCCGTAATAGCACTCGCCTTTCCAGTATTGACAATTATCCAATAAAGAGTTCCCCTGACCGGATCTAAGAAGTTCATCAAAAATTCTTAACGCCTGGCGGTACTGCTTGTTATTATAATAAGAAAGAGCCAGATCATAGCGTTCTTTAAATGTTCCACTGGTCGCGACTGTTCTCGCGGATTCCGATTCCGGAAGCGCCTCTCCCGGTTCAGGGATGATCTGTTGAATCTTTTTTTCCTTTTCAGCCAATTCCGCCTTTAAATTCGCCACCTGTACATTCTTTTCATTTACATCTGCTTCGAGTTCTACAATTCGTTTTTGCAAATCTTCTTTAGTGGGCTCTGCAGTCGGTTCTTCAGACTCGCCGGAAGTGGGTTCTTCATCCAAACCCAAAAGCCGCAATACCTCATTTTCATCCGTGACAGCGCTATCCTCACCACTCTCCGATGTATAGTCTTCCACAGACTCTGCGGTAAAATCATCATCAACGCTTTTTTGAGAACCCGCGCAGGCAACCAGAAGCGCAACAGCGAATACAATCCATAACTTTAAAGATTTGTAATTTTTCATCTCTTACTCCACTTTATTGGAAAGATAAAATTTATTTGGGGACGCTAGATTCCTGGTTGCTGACCCGACAGATGCAGAGACAGAGTTTTATACTGCCAATATATCCATGTTGTTACAAAAAGTCAAGAAATTTTTAAAAATTCCATGCTCTAAACGCCTGTAAGATTAACTACTTATGTCTCTTTAGCGGACTGAAACCCGTTTAGCCTGGTGCGGTTGTAAACCAGAGCAACCACGCCGGCAAGAACAAAAACAAGCGAGATCGTTTGATTCACACTTATTGCCGTACCGCTGATTTTAAATACGACCATACTGGATTCATAGAATCGAAAAAAATCAATGGTAAATCGGGATATTCCGTAAAGGACAAGAAACCAGTAAAACAAAAATCCCGTAAAACGCTGATGCCTTTCCAGGTACAACAATGCCACAAGCATAAACAATCCATAAAGAGAGGAATAGAGTTGAGTCGGTATCAAACTTTGATTCGGAAAAACGCTTCCGGCCGCGCTGTGATGCGGAAACTCTACACAAACCGCCCCCTCGCATGGAAGACCAAAGCAACACCCATTCAAATAACAGCCGATGCGGGTTAAAAAGATGCCCAGGGCAACACTGGGAACAATGATATCGGCAAATTTCAAAAAAGACAATTTTTTAATATACAAATAGAGCATACAGCTGATAAAGGATAGCACGACTCCGCCCAATAACGTCAGACCGGCAATGCCAATCTGACCATCACTCTGAAACGGATTGATGGTGTCGAGCCAGCGTCCCCGAAATTCATCCAGATGAAAAATAACGTATAGCAACCGGGAACCAACGATAGAGCTAATGATAATGACCACGGATACGTCCATGATATTGTTAGGATCAATACCGCGCTTTTTGGCCCGCTTTGTAGCCAGCCAGATTCCAGCCAGAAAAGAAAGCGCCAGCATAAAACCATACGCCCTGAGCTCAAAGGCACCAATTTTGAATAATACCGGATGCAATTTTACCTCCACTGATTAAATCGTGTTCGATATGAATTTAATAATATTCCCAACATGATAAAACTCGATATCATGGATGATCCGCCATAACTCACAAAAGGCAGGGGAAGTCCTGTCACCGGCATGATTCCCACGGCCATTCCAATATTTACAACGATCTGAAAAGCAAGAACAGAGGTCACTCCAATAACGGCCAGACTGCTGAACATGCTCTTGGAAACAGAGGCAATAAAAACAGCCCTCATCAGCAACACAAAAAACGCCAGTAAAACGACCATTGCACCGACAAAACCCCATTCTTCAGCAATAACCGAAAAGATAAAATCCGTATGTTGAGCCGGTAAAAACCGCAGCTGGGTTTGACTTCCCTGGGTAAATCCCTTGCCTAAAAAGCCGCCGCTACCGACCGCGACTTTGGATTGAATAATCTGATATCCCGCTCCCCGCGGATCAGAGACCAGCCCCAAAAATGTAAAAATCCGCTTCTTTTGATAATCGTGCAGATGATTCCAGATCTGGGGGGCTGCTATGCCGACGAGTATATTGACGAGAAAGACAGACCAGTAGATCAACCAGCCGCGTTGTGAAATATACAAAATAATTGTGATAACCAAAACAGAGAAAAAGAACGTCCAGTAATTAAATGACGCAATAAACGTCAGAAAAGGCGCACAGATGACAAAGATAATAAACGGGCTCAATCCACGCCAGTAAAGCATGGGCAAGACAATGACCAAAAAGGTTAAAGAGGTGCCGAGATCGGGTTGCCGTATAACCAATACAAAGGGCAGAAAAACAATGGCAAACACAACCGCCAGCGTTCGCGCTGTCAATTGTCTTTGATCATCACTAAGATAATGAGACAAAGCCAGTATCAGGACGGGCTTTACAAATTCAGAAGGCTGAAAGCGTATCGAACCGAGCTGAAACCAACGGCTTGTCGAACCGGAACCAAAACCGGCAAACAAAAGGATCAATAAAACCATCAAAAAAATATACCAAAACCAGGCTGTGGAATAAAGCCATTCTCTGGGCATATAAGCAACAACAAAAAGAATCGCAAGGCCGAAGAAAATCCATAATATTTGCTTGCTGAAATTATCCTGAATATACGGGACCTCGCTGCTATAGCTCGTGCTGTAAACCGCAACCAAACTGCTCACGATCAGTATAAAGACGGCGGCCAGCGTTACCCAGTCCAGCCCTTTATTTTTCTTTTTTATAGCCATCAGTTGTCCGAATAAAGTTCAAAATAGTGCTTTATCATTCTGCGGGCGACAGGAGCAGCTATTGCGCCGCCGCTTCCTCCGTTTTCGACAAAAACACAAATTGCAATTTGCGGCGCCTCGTAAGGTGCAAAACCGATAAACCATGCATGCGAATCGCCATGCGGATTCTGTGCCGTACCGGTCTTGCCGGCAACACGAACAAAGGCACAATTGCTCGCCAGCCCCGTTCCCCCCTCTTCATTTACCGCTTTATACATGCCTCGCCGAATAATATCAAATGTTCTTTCCGAAACGCCGGAAAGTGTTTTCACGACAGGTTGAGAATGAACGGTTCTGCCATTGCCCGAGTTAAAAACTTTATGCAACAAATGCAACTGATACCAGGTGCCTTTGTTGGCCAGGATCATGGCGAGCTGAGCCATCTGGATCGGTGTTGTCAACAGATCGCCCTGACCAATGCCAAGATTTAAAAGCATGCCTTTTGTCCATTTGTTCTCGCCATACACTTTATTCATATAATGGCGATCAGGAACAAGACCGCTATTTTCACCGACCAAATCGATTCCGGTTTTTCTGCCAAATCCAAATTTTTTTGCCATATCCGCCCATACATCCACATCCACCTTTAAGCTGATATCATAAAAATAAGTGTTACACGAATGCTGTATGGCACTTGAAATATCCATCGTACCGTGACCTTCCGGGTTCCAGCAATCAAAATAGCGCCTGCCCAGACGATAAAATCCGGGACAGTAAACCGAATAAGAGGGGGTGATGGCTTTGGTCTCGAGGGCGGCTGCAGCCAGGATGAGTTTGAATGTTGAACCCGGCGGATATATACTCTTAATCATTCTGTCATACAGCGGCTTTTCTTCATTGTTGATGATTTTTTGCCAGGCCTCATGGGTTACAATTTTGGAGAACAAATTGGGATCATAATCCGGTTTACTGCACAATACAAGAACTTCTCCGTTTGTGACGTCCACGAGGGCGGCCCCACCCGTCGTATTTTTAAAAAGCGCTTCCGTTTGCCGCTGCAGGCGGTGGTCGATGCTTAAATAAATATCCGCTCCCCGCTGGGCCGGTTTTTCACCGGCTACTTTGATATCCCTTACCTCACGACCAAAGGCATCGACCTCGACAAAATCATAACCCACCTTACCGCGAAGCAATTCATCGTATACCTTTTCAATGCCCGTCTTGCCGACCAGGTCACCCAGGCGCAACCCTTCCTGCTTGCGGGTAACCAGTTCGGTTTGGGTGGCTTCACCGATGTAACCCAAAATGTGAGGCGCCCGAATCATACCGGGATAATCGCGGCGCGGTTCAATATCATATACCACTCCCGGAAGTTCCAGCTTGCGTTCTTCAATTTGAACCAAACGGTTATAATCGAGATCTCTGTACAAACGAATGGGTACAAATGGATTTTCTGCGCTTTGCATTCGTGTTTTAAGCGAATCTTCGCTGCCTTGCAGTATTCCGGCGAGAACAGACAAACAGGAATCGCTTTGCGTGCACTCGAAAGGAATGACGGAGAGTGAATAGGCGGGATAATTGTCAACCAGTATTTTCCCCTGTCTGTCAAAAATCAAGCCGCGATGCGGTTGCAGAACATACCGGCGCACCCTGTTCTTTTCAGAATAGGACAAATAGCGTTTGCTTTTGTAAACCTGCAGATAAAAAAGCTTGGCTGTTAAAAACAGAAAAAGAACACAAAGCCCGGCATAAAAAGCAATTTTTTTCGACGAATAATCGATCAAATCAGTAATAACTTTTTTCGGTTGAAAGCTGTTTCAAATAATGCGATGGCAGCAATAATAAAACAACAAATGTAAAAAAGAGTGTATAAACAAAAGAACCGGCCAAAAGATACGGTTCAGCCCTTAAAACAGTTCCTCTGGAAACCAGGAATAAAACCAGATTATATATCAAATCAATAAATCCGATCTGAACAACGACATAGAGCGCGGGATGATTCTGGAAAACAGGAATAGATCTGCTGGTAAAGGCCGCAATGGTTTTGGCCAGGGCATTCACCCCCAGCAATCCGGCGCTGAACACGTCGAATACGATCCCCCCCAGGAATCCATAAGCGGTTGCGAGGCGGCGGCCATCCCGGATACCGATAAAGCCGATGACAATGATCATGACATCGGGCTTTATGCCTTTCAAAGCAAGCAATCCGGCCAGAGTCAGTTCAAAAAACAGCGCGGCGAATATTAAAAGTAAATAAATAAAATAAATCATTGTTCAGCCGGTGTATGACTTGTAATCACAAACACTTCTTCCAGTCTATCAAAATCGACATAAAGCTCGACCTCTACTTTGCGAAACAGCGCCGAAGCGGTTGTATCGACGTTATCTACTCTGCCGACATTCAAGCCGGCCGGGAAAAGCGCGCTCATTCCCGATGTAACGAGGTTGTGACCGGTTTGTATATCTACAGAATGATGTACAGCACTCATTTTCCCCTGTCGGCCCACTGTCCACTCGAACACACCCTCCACCCTGCTCTGCTGGTCGCGCACAGCCACCCGAAAATTACGGTCGGAGATCAAATGTACTGAACTCGTATGCCTTCCCGAATGCAGGATTTTGCCGACAAGACCGTCGGCAGAAACAACCGGCATATTTGCTTCGACGCCGTGATCTTTACCGACACCGATGACGAGCGTGTGGATGCCAATATCGTTCTTGCCGAGAACCTTTGCCGGAATACCCTTGAATTTTTTCCGCAGATCAAAGGATAAAAGCTTTCGAAGCCTGATGTTTTCATAATAGGCTTCTTTATATTCGCTGTTTTCGATCCTCAACAGCGCATTTTCGTGTTGTAACTGACGTACCTCTTTGTTCATGCTTATCAGCTGACGACCGTACCACAGCGGTCGGTTGAGTGTACCGCGAATATCCAGAGCGATGGCGTATAAACCGGAGACTTTGGTTCTGTCGTTCAGGCCGAATATCATCGTCAAAGAAATGAGGACGAAAAAAAACAGAACAGAATAATCTATTAAATTTTGCCGTTTAAAAAACATAAAGCGATTGTTTACTCTTTTCCTTCATTGCCGGGAGGAATAGATGTGTTAAACCCGGTAATACCTTTGGGGTTCCATTGAAAAAGCTGCGGCCCACTTTTATCGACTTGAATAAACGTTCGCGTCAACATCCATGCACCCGGATTTAGATACCAGCCGTCCTGATACGCTTTACAAGCCGCCCAGTGTGTATGACCGAGAACGACCATATCAATATTTTCTTTTAGCTTGTTGCGGGCAAAGGCGCGGTAATCAGCATCAGAATACGCCCTCATTTGTGAAGAGGAATTGCGGCTGAGCCTGGAAAAAAAATGCGCCAGTGGAATACCGGCATCGGGATGCAATAGCCGGTATAAAAAGACATTAAACCGGTTCCTTAATACTTTTTTCAGGATCCGATAAAAGTGATCCGACTGCAACAAACCATCGCCGTGTCTCAGGTATAAATTAAAATCCGCCCAATGGAGTTGCAGACCGTCAACATGTACATTGACGCCGATGTTATACTCGATAAACGAATCGAGCCAAAAGTCATGGTTCCCTGCCAAATAATCGATTTGCACACCGCTTTGTACCAGATCCCTTAATCCTGCCAGAACCTCAAAGTGCTGTTTGGAAATCGCGTAACGGTACTCGAACCAAAAATCAAACAGGTCCCCCATAATCACCAGACGATTTCCCGGCTGTTGTATATAGCTGAAAAAATCCAGTAGTGACCGAACCTTGTTGTTTTCCTTTTCCGCCCTCTCACAACCGAGATGGGCGTCACCAACCAAATAGAGAACAGACATGACAGAGCCTTCTTTTAAACTGAAAAATATCAAAAATAGCGTTCAAAGGCAAGCAATTCTATTTTCTTGACAACGTAGAATCATCCCGATAGATCCGCTGACACATTTTATGAGGCAACCCGAACACTGTATCGTTCCCCGGGTTAAAGCAAAAACGTTTACAAAAAATCGCACCACTGCATTGAAAAAAATATTGACATTAGAGAAAAGAATCAATAAAATGGGGATGATTTATAGATATCTTTTTACTGGAGGCAGAACAACATGCAAGCTCTTGGACTGATTGAGACCAGAGGATTAGTAGCCGCGATTGAAGCAGCAGACGCCATGGTAAAGTCAGCGGATGTCAAATTGCTGGGTACGGAATATCCCGGCAGTGGATTGGTTTCCGTGAAAATTGAGGGTACGGTAGGCGCTGTCAAGGCAGCTGTCGACGCCGGCGCCGCTGCCGCTGAAAAGGTCGGGGAAGTGATTTCCGTTCACGTGATTCCCCGCCCCCAGGCAGACCTTGATTTGCTCAGCAGCAAAAAGAAATGATTACCGTCCCTTCCTGTGCAAAAATTAATTTACATCTGCGCCTCCTGAGGAAACGAAAGGACGGCTTTCACGATCTGGAAACCATTTTTCAGGAAATTGATCTCTGCGATCAGCTGCATTTCGATGTCAGGCCGGGATCGATTTCCGTCAACGGCGATGCCCAAACCCTCCCATCTGAAGAAGACAATCTCGTCTATAAAGCAGCAGTGTTGCTGTCCCGCAAAAAACGCAAACTGCCGGGCTGCCGTATTCATCTCGACAAGAAAATACCCATCGGGGCAGGCCTGGGTGGCGGCAGCTCAAACGCCGCCGCAACCCTGAAGCAACTCAATAACCTCTGGAACCTGAATTTGAGCCAAAAAGACCTCTCGCATATGGCGTTACAACTGGGCTCGGATGTCCCCTTTTTCCTTCTGGGAGGAACAGCTATTGCCTATGGCCGCGGTGAAGAGCTCACCCGGCTCTCTTGTCGTCCGGATTATACGGGGGTCCTGGTTTATCCCAATTTCGGCGTATCAACAGCATGGGCATATGAAAACAATACTTTTGACTTGACAAAGTCAACAAAAAATACTAAATTTATTGACTATAAAGATATCAACGATCCTGCACTCTGGCCCACAATATTTTGCAACGATTTGGAACCAGCAGTGTATAAACGCTTTCCGGTGCTGTCAACAATTCACGGGGCACTGCTCAAGGAGGGGGCATTCTATTCGCGAATGTCCGGTAGCGGATCGAGTATCTTTGGTTTGTTCTTTGATCCGATGGTTGCTAAAAGTGCCAGAGAGCATCTTTGCAAGGATTTTACAACCTTTATATTTAGACCTGTTTATAAAGCTGGCGCCGGATGAGATTATACTGGGGCGTCGTCAAGTGGTAAGACACGGGTTTTTGGTACCCGCATACGGAGGTTCGAATCCTCCCGCCCCAGCAAAAATTAAGATGACGAAAGTCTTATGGTTTTCGTCATTTTTTATTCAAATCATCCAAGGGATAACCTTAGAAAAATTTGCATATGCCGATTTCTGTCAACAGAGATTTGAAGATTTTTTCCGGACGTTCGAATCGTCCGCTGGCCACAAAGATATCCCGGATACTCGATAAAGATCTGGGCAATGTCAGTATTAAAAATTTTTCCGACGGAGAAATCTGGGCCAAATATGAAGAGAATATCCGCGGTCAGGATGTTTTCATTATTCAGTCTACCAATGCACCGGCAGAAAACTTGCTGGAACTGCTGATTCTCATAGACGCAGCCCGCCGTGCTTCTGCTTACCGGATTACGGCTGTTATTCCCTATTTTTCCTATGCCAGGCAGGACCGTAAGGATCAGCCGCGTGTTGCGGTTACGTCAAAGCTGGCAGCGAATCTTATCGTCACCGCTGGTGCGCATCGGGTCTTGACTATGGATTTGCATGCACCACAAATTCAGGGATTTTTCGATATCCCGCTCGATCACCTGTATGCAGCCACTGTCTTTATTGACCATATAAATTCGCTGAATATACCCGATCTCTCTATCGCATCACCCGATATCGGCGGAATGAACCTGTGCAGATCCTATGCACGCCGTCTGGACACCGATCTGGTCATGCTGGACAAACGCAGATTGAAACACAATGTATGTGAAGTGACGAGATTGATCGGCGACGTCAAAGGCAAAAACATTCTGGTTGTCGATGATCTCATTGATACGGGAGGAACGCTTGCGGGAGGCATAAAGGTTCTGAAAAAAAACGGAGCCAAAGATATTTATGTCGCCTGTACGCATGCGATTCTTTCCGGTAATGCAATTGAAAACATAAAAAATTCTAAAATCAAAAAAATGTTTCTTACGGATTCAGTCAAAACAGACGAGAATAAATTGTGCGACAAAATAGATATTCTCAGTGTTGCCAATCTACTCGCTGAGGCGATTATTCGTATACATGAAGAACGATCGATATCCGACCTTTTTCCCGAAAAAGGTCCAATTCTTTAATCCATGGAGTACAGGAATGGCAGAACTTTTATTGCAAACTCGTAAAGAAATCGGCAAACAATCCGCCAAAGCGGTAAGACGCGACGGTAAAGTTCCCGGCGTCTATTATTACCACGGCCAACAGTCAATACCGTTTTCAGTTGACAAAAAAAACCTCACCGCAGTTCTTCAACAGGAAGCTACCCTGATTGATATCGTTATTGATGGCAAGGACAAGAAAAAATGTATCATGCGCGAGCTTCAGGTGAATCCCGTCACCCTGGCACCAATACATCTGGACTTGATGGGAATCAAGCTCACTGAAAAAATTCATATTACGGTTCCGGTACATGTTACCGGTACACCGGCCGGTGTTAAAGAAGGCGGTATCCTCAATCACTTTATCCGTGAACTCGAAATCGAGTGTTTACCGACCGATATACCGGACATTATCCAGGTCGATGTCAGCGAGCTGGAAATCGGCGATTCTATCGGCCTGACAGAGCTCGAACTCGAAAACGTCAGGATCATCGGAGATCTTGATAAAACCATTGCCACAGTAACACCGCCGAAGATACTCGAGGAAGAGGAGGAAGAAGAAGAACTCCTTGAAGGCGAGTTGGAAGCAGAGCAGGAAGAGCCCGAAGTGATCAAACAGGGAACTGAGCAGGAAGAAGAATAATCGGATTTGACAACAAGGGACTGATGTGCCGTCGCCGTTTCTCATAGCCGGCCTTGGTAATCCCGGCCGTAAATATAGAAAAACCCGGCATAATATTGGATTTATGGTCATCGATGAGATGGCCGAAAGCTCTAATACCGGATTTAAATCGCAAAAACTGGCAGATATTGCCGGCGTTCAGATAAACGGTAACACCGCTTACCTGGTCAAACCGATGACCTATATGAATGAAAGCGGCTTGGCAGTCAGATCCATCAGGGATTATTATAACATTACACCCGAAAACGTGGTGGTTGTTTATGATGACATTGATCTGCCCTTTGGCCGCTTGCGAATACGCGGTCAGGGAGGATCGGGAGGTCATAAAGGCGTTGCATCGATAATCAATCATCTGGGCAGTAACGAATTCACACGAGTTCGCATCGGTATCAAACCGGATCATCCTGTAAAGGATGTTGTTCAATTTGTCCTGTCGCCATTTTCCAGACAGGAAAGAAAAAACATGGAAGAAACCATCGCAGAAGCGATAACTGCCGTCAATATATTTGTCGTCGATGGTCTGAATAAATCAATGAATATTTTCAATACACCTAAAAATGAATAACGTCCGCCTTTGCCAAATGAACTCTAACAATCCATACATTTAAGGAGGATTAAACTTGGACAAATACGAAACGATTTTCATCATCGATTCACTGTTAAAAACCGAAGAGATACAGAGCATTGTCAGCAAATACGAACGATTTATTTCGGCCAATGGCGGTCAAATCGAAACAGTTGAAGAGTGGGGCAAAAAAAGATTGGCTTATGAAATTAAAAAGCGCCAATACGGCTATTATGTTTTGGTCCGTTTCACCGGACCGGCAACGATGATCAAACAACTCGACCGTGAATTTCGCCTCAACGAATCCATTTTGCGACATTTGACACTCAAAATGACCAAGCTGGGGCAAAAAACACTCGAAAAGAAATCATTGCCGAAAACCCCCAGAGAAAGCGAAAAAACACAACCACCCGCATCTAAAAGTTCTGAAGAAAAAGAAGTAAAAGAAGTAAAAGAAGAAGTAAAAGAAGAAGTAAAAGAAGAAAAAGAAAAAGAAAAAGTTAAAGAAGACGTTAAAGAAGAAGAAAAAGAAACGGCCAAAGCTGAACCCGATAAAGAAACCGAGTCTTGATCCGGTTAAGCCGAGCCAATAAAAAAACAAGTACGATGGCTGAATTAAAAATTCCAGATGTAAACACTATACAAATCGCCGGCATCTTAACCAGCGATCCGGTTTTTCGCCAAACGCCGAACGGTAGCAGCGTTGCGACGTTTATAATGGAGACCAACCGCAAATACCGCGATAATGCCGGTATTTTACGGGAGAACGCTTGTCATGTAAATATTTCAGCATGGCACAAACTGGCTGATCTCTGTCAAGAATTGCAAAAAGATCACGCCGTTCTCATCGACGGAGAGCTGCAAAATCAACCGCAAAGCGGTGAGGACGGCTTGACCGGACGGAGTATTGTTGAAATCCGGGCACGGCGAATCCAGGCATTAGATGTCAAAGCCGCTCAAAGCAGTGATGCCCTGCCGGTAAAAAAGGTGGAAACAGCAACAAAACCAAATGAGGAAAAGACAAAAACTGTTCAGGTTCCCACCACACCGTTTGATTTTGGATATCAAAATTTTAAAATATAAGGAGCAACCATGCTAAAGAAGAAAAGAATCTGCCGATTCTGCGAAGAGGGGATTGAATATATAGATTTCAAATCAGAAAAGCGGTTAAACCGCTTTACCACCGAACAAGGTAAAATCATTCCCCGGCGTACATCGGGAAGCTGTGCCAAACATCAACGACAATTGACCCGAGCAATCAAAATTGCCCGGGAGCTGGCATTAATTCCCTATATATCGGAAATGACAAAATAATTACAGGATAAAACCATGAAAATCATATTAAAACAAGACGTGGACAAACTGGGCAGTGCCGGCGATATTGTTGAAGTAAAGGATGGTTTTGCCCGAAATTATTTGGTTCCAACCGGACAGGCGATCATGGCCACAAAAGCCAACCTGAAATCTTTCGAGGAAGAACGAAAAATGGAAAAAGTCCGTCAGGAAAAGGGCAAAAAAGAAGCACAGGAATTGGCCGACAAGCTATCCAGGGTTTCTATCACCACAGCGGTTCAGGTTGGTGAGGAAAATAAAGTTTTTGGATCCGTGACCTCCCAGGAAATAGCCAATCAATTGCGCGATCAGGGATATGATATTGATAAAAGAAAAATCTTGATCGAAGATCCGATCAAAGCCCTGGGCGTTTATGATGTTCCCGTAAAATTACACACGGATGTTGAAGCGACCGTCAAAGTATGGGTGGTCAGGGAATAATCGAATCCATCAAGCGATCTATCAAAAAGCCAAAATTGAATCTGCCAATTTTGGCTTTTTTTCATGTTTGGAGTTTTGTCGTATTCAGGATAAAAAAGCGTTGATTTCAACGATTTTTCATAATACATTACGAAAAATTGAACCGCAGGTAAACAAATAAAGGAATCAGCATGGAACCGAAATTCCCCTCCTGTATGGAATGTAATCAGGGTGTCCTGCTTCCATTGTCCGATTATGGTCGTGATGGCGCTTCAATTCTTTATAAAGCCTGGGTCTGTACAAATCCCGCGTGCGGGTTCCATCTCCGCATTGATAACGGTGATATTAGTTTGGGACGGAAAATCTCCAATACCAAAAAATAAGCTTATTCATGGCAAATTTGAAAATTCTATATAAAAACAAGGAATCAAACTTTTGGAACCGTCACAAACCTAAAATCGCTTCCACCCTCTTTGCTATTATCATTTGGTTCCTGATCGTAACCGGTGGTATTTTCGAACATGTGACCACCATTCCCATCGCCATTCCTGAAAATGAACAAAATTTTGTCATCACCAATGAAATTCCGCAAAAAGCCAAAGTCAGAATACGGGGACAGGGCGTTAACCTGCTTGCCTTTCTCATCTTCCGGGAAGGGAAACTCTGGCTCAATGACATCACCTGGAAAAGCGGTACCGTAACGGTAAACCTGTCTCAGGAAGACATTGTCCTCACCGGCACGGCTAAATCCCTGAACGTCATCGATCTGCTCACCCCCAAACAGATCAGACTGGAAATGAAAAAGGTGGTGGAAAAAACCGTACCCGTTAAACCTGAATTCATCATCAAGCCAAAAGCCGGGTACACTCTGGTTGGAGATATCTCCATTCAGCCGGCACAGGTCACCATTCGGGGACCCGAAACCTTTCTCGACAGTTGTACTTTTATCCGCACGCAAAAAGCAAATTGGGAAAATTTAAAATTCCCCCTGCGAAAACGCATCGATCTCATCGATCCCAATATTCCCAAAAGCCGATTGCTCGTGAACAAAGTAGAGGTCTCCGCAGATATACAGAAATTGATGGAGAAACATTTGCAAGGTATTCCCGTCAAAGCCATAAACCTGCCGCCTCGCAGCAATGCCATTATTTTTCCCTCAACCCTGTCCCTGGTCGTCGAAGGCGGAGTCCAGGTGGTATCCGGTATCACCAAAGATGACATTGTGGCCACAATAAACTATGCCAGGCAAAAACGTCAAAATGAAAAAAGTTTTACCCCGGAGATCAAACCGATCCCCAAAGTGCGGTTTCGCGATATAGAACCCAGGCAATTTAAAATTATCCTGGAACGAAATGAATCTGAAAGGCGTTAGCATGTCGTATTCTACCGTCGTATATCTCCATCTGCTATGCGCTTTTCAAGCATAACGCCAAGGCGTTTAAAAGTCGTACATTATTTGTAAATATTATTATTGTCTGTTGAAATCCGGAACCCATAAAAGCGATTTGAACATGATGGTATTGGGAATTGAAACATCTTGCGACGAAACCAGCGCTGCTGTCGTTGCACAGGACAACATTCTTTCCAACGTGGTGGCAACTCAGGAAATCCACCAACGCTTCGGAGGCGTGGTGCCGGAATTCGCCTCCAGAGCACACTTGCGCCAGCTGCCCGTGATCATTCAGAGCGCCCTGTCGGAAGCGAATATTGATTTCTCCAATCTGCAGGGTCTTGCTGTGACGTATGGCCCCGGCCTGGCAGGCTCTCTTCTCGTAGGATTGAGCATGTGCAAAGCGTTGGCGTTCTCTCTGGATCTGCCCTTTATCGGTATAAACCACCTGGAAGGACATATTCTGGCGACAACCGCGGAAAGCCGCCAGCCCGATTATCCCTGTTTGGCATTGGTGGTTTCGGGCGGCCATACCCTGCTGGTCCATGTGGAAAAACCACTGTGCTATAAAATTGTCGGCCAGACCATTGACGATGCTGCCGGTGAGGCCTTTGACAAGGTTTCTAAAATTTTAAATCTAGGCTATCCGGGTGGCCCGGCGATCGAAAAAGCGGCAACCGCCGGAGATAGCAGGGCAATAAATTTTCCGATTGGATTGGATAAAAAGAATAATCTTGATTTTAGTTTCAGCGGTTTGAAAACAGCTGTTCTCTATCACGTTCAATCGCTATCCCCCCGGGAGTTGCAAGCGCAAAACGCAGACATTGCTGCCGGTTTTCAAAGAGCGGTTATCGACGCTTTGCTCAATAAAACATTGATGGCTTTAGAAATACACAACTGCCGGCAAATCGTACTTGCCGGAGGAGTTGTTCGTAACCAGGCCCTGCGAAACCGGTTTCAGAATGCCTGCGAGAAAAACAATCTGGAACTATTTATTCCTTCACCGCAACTGTGCACCGATAATGCGGCAATGATCGCGCAGGCAGGAACGATTCGCCTGCAAAACGGCGAAAAGTCCGGTTTTGACCTTGATGTTATTCCCAATCTGAGCCTCGACACCAAACCGAAACGAAAAGGCGGGAAATCTTGACACTGTTCCTGAATCAATACTGGCTCTTCTTTTCACAACATCCGCTCTGGGTTATCCTCTCATTGCTGTCGGCCGTGCTCTTTACGATCTATATCTATAGAAAAACCAACCCGGTCATTTCAAAATCAAAAAAAGTTCTTCTCATCACGCTTCGCTCCCTCGCCCTGACTCTCTGTCTGTTGGTTCTGTTCCAGGCCACAGTCGGCCATCGCTATAAAAAATCCCACCCCCCCCGGCTGGCCGTGCTGACGGATGTATCCGCAAGTATGAATGTGGAAGACGCCCGCGGCAACCGGCCGCAAATCGTTAAATCCGTTCTCCACCAACTCGCCGGATTGTTTCCGGACTATGGCTTTAAATGGTACCGATTCTCATCACACCCAAAAGCTTTTTCCGCCCCGGGAATAGATTCATTGATGTTTATTGGCGATGTTACGGATATTTCGCTGGCCATCAGGCATGTGCGGGAAGAAATGCAATCCGAAAACCTCAGCGCCATGCTGGTTGTTAGCGATGGAAATTATAACAGAGGGGGGAATCCCGTTCGCAGCGCTGAAAAAAGCACTGTGCCCATTTACAGCATCGGCATCGGTTCTGATAAAGAAATACCGGACCTTAAAATAGACGACCTGTCCACCAGCGCCTTTGCCTATACGGGAGAAACGACACCGGTTAAGATCAAGATACAGAATAACGGCTTTTCCCGAACACAGACAACCATCCGTTTGATCAAGGAGGATTCCGTACATGCCCGGCAAACCGTACAACTACCGCCGTCACCTTCAGAGAAAACGATCACGCTTGATTATTTACCGCAAACACCGGGACAGCATAAACTCATCGTGGATATAGGACGCAAAAGCGACGAGAAAATGCTCGAAAACAACCGTCAAACCGTTTACATAGATGTATTAAAAGCAAAACTCACCATTCTCATATTGGCCGGCCGAGTGACGCCGGAAATTTCTTTTTTACGGCGACATCTGAGCCAAAACCAACGATATCAAATTTTCACCGAGGTTCAGAAAGAGCGAAACGCTTTCCTTAATGTCGCCCCCAAAAGCGACATACTCTCCCGGCTGCAGGACGTGGATATTTTTATCCTGGTCGATTTTCCCGGTCGCCACACATCTGACGCCCTGTTACAGAAATTAATCAAATCCATAAACCAAAACCAGCAATCCATCCTGCTCTTCGCAGATCAGTCTGTCGACATGCGAAAACTGGGGGAACTGGAACCTTTTATTCCGGTACTTGCAAATAGCACGCCTGCTCAGGCGGAAAAGGTATTTCCCCTGCGCTCCGCACAGGGAAAACAACACCCGGTTACTGCATTTGATGAACAAACAGCCCCCGGATCCTTAATATGGGATCAACTTCCACCGGTATATATGAACCTGAAAAACATAACCCTCTGGCCGAACAGCACCGTATTATTATATGGCGTTCGGAATATTTTGCAAAAACAAGACACGGCAAAAAATCCTTTATTTGTGATCCGAAAAAGCACGACGAATAAATCCGCAGCGTTTTTAGCGGATGGCCTTTGGCAATGGGATTTAATGGTAAAAGGCATGGATCCGCAGAACCAAATCTATCACCACTTGATCAACAACACAATCAGATGGCTGGAAACCAAAAAATCGGATAATCTTGTACAGATTAAAGCCAATACCCGCTACCGTTTCGGCGAAAAAGCCTTTATAGAGGTTCAGGTCTTCGATCAAAAACTCGAGCCCGTTGATTCCGCCGACATCCTGTTGCGTTTGGAGCACCCTCTGTACAAAAAAGAATATATCCCCACCGCAGTGGAAACGGGTATATACAGAGCTGAAATTTCTCCACAATACCCGGGTGATTATACGATCCGGGCCCGGGCATCTCTTCATAACCGGGAATTGGGAAACACAGAGTTTAGATTTTCAGTAGGTGAATACAGCAAAGAGCTCTCCGTCACCCGGCAGGCGCGCACCACCCTGAAAAGCCTGGCCCTGAACAGCGGAGGACAATATATCGAACCCGATTCCCTTAACAAGCTATCTCTACTGATTCAGGGCAACGTAAAAAATGATATTATCGAAAAAGAACAGAGTCTCTGGAATCAACCCATCATTCTCTTCCTCATCATATTCCTGCTTGCCTTGGAATGGTTTATCCGCAAAAGAGCGGGTATGGTTTAATTTTTTGTCTGCAAACTCCCTGATTTGCGTATAGTAAAAATGTATTGAATGTTTATCCTGTTTCAATTAAATTGAAAGTTAATTTATTGATATTCATTCATGTAAAAACGAGGATTTAAATTGAATAGAAAAGCAATCTCAACGCACTCCTGGGTCGTCAGGATAATTATAATCAGCAGCTTTCTGTCGGCGGTTCCGGTCTCGAGCCAGGTTGGGATAACCGGCGGCAAAGGATTGCTGCGAATATACGATGCGCAAACCGTATTTACAGGCAATCTGTTAATAAATCCTGTTTACCTGGGCTATATCACCACAGAGGACGCCGCCGGCACACTGGAAGAAGAAAAACAAAATTCATATGAAGACCATACGCTGAGCCTGGGACTGACGCTTGGCGTATTTAAAAACCTGGAACTCTTTACCCAATTCGTTCCTTATCAGGACGATCAAAATCATGTTTGGGGCCCCCTGGGAGATACAAAGGTCGGGTTGAAATATCAAATTTCCGGATCAGCATCCGTTTTTCAGCTGGGTGTACTGGCGTTTGCCAGTTTTGCAACCGCGCCGACCGCCAACATACGGTTTGAACCCTATAACTCCGGTGAAAACGGCTGGGGAACGCTGCTGCTCTTTAATCTTGATTTTAAAAATTCTTCCGCAGCATTTCCCCTCAAATTTTCCTTTAACGCCGGTTACCGGGATCACAATTGGAATGACAGATATTTTCACGCTGAAATCGATCAATTTATCGGTGGCATTGCCCTGAAATTCCCGATACGCTCCTCCTTGCTATATTCTGAATTGAGCGGTGAGGTCTTTTTCAACAATCCGTCGATTGCCTTCGAGTACAACTCGCTGAGATACACACAGGGGTTTCGCTTCATGGGACCGGCGAATTTAATAGTTGATCTTGCAGTGGATGTCGGCTTGCATAAAAAAGCCGACAAAAAAGTGAAAACACACACCCCCCTGATAAAAGACTATGCAGAATGGAAGGCAATCGTGGGTGTAACCTACAGCACAACGCTTTTTAAATACCTGACACCGGCAGAAAAAGTTCAAAAACAAACGGAAGAAGAGGAAAAACGCAAACTGGAAGAGATTCGAAAAAAGCGCAAACAGGTGGCAAAAGAACTGGAAGAGATGCGAAAAAATCTTGAAAAAAAGGAACAAAAAGAACCGCAATAGTATAAAAATTAGAACGATCCATAGATAATAAGGCTTGTGAAAAAAACAATCAACATAACAACACTTATACTCTGTCTCTTTTGGATTTCCAGCTTTTCCCAGAGTTTTGACCGGGAATCCGAGCACCGTCTCGAAAAAACTTCAGACCAGTTGTTCTATGAGGCAAAAAGCCTCTATAACGAAGCAAAATACTGGGAATGTGCCCGCGACCTGGTGATCCTGCTGGACTTTTACTCCGGTTATTCAAAACTCGATCAGGTGATCTATATTTTGGGCGATTGCCTCTATGAGATCGATCTGAAAAAAGCGGCAAGTAAAATATATAAACATTTGGTCAAGAAATATATCAATAGCCCTCATCTGCCCAATGCTCTATTGGGTCTGCAAAGGATTGAATACGATATAAACAATTATCTGAAATGCATAGAATTCTACAAGGTCATCCGGCGTGCGCATGCCTCTTCGGAAATTCTGGACATAGCGCGCTATTATGCCGGATTGAGTTATAGCAAAATGAATAATTATGAGAGCGCTGTTGAGTTGTTAAATCAGATGAGTGAAAACGGCCTTTATTATGACTATGGTTTATACACTCTTGCAACGTGTTATATGCGTCAGCGCCAGGTCAGGCAAGCCCTGGATACGTTTCATAAAATCACATCGCTGAATATCACAACCCAAAGCCGTCGAAAAGTGGTTGATGAAACACATCTGACACTGGGCTATATCTATTATGAGCTGGGTTATTTTGGCGAAGCGCTTGAACAATTCAAACAGGTTTCCACAAATCATGAACAATATTCCCAGGCATTAATTGCCGCCGGTTGGAGCCTGGTCAAACTACAGCGCTATAAAGATGCTTTGGAACCGTTAACGGCTATTTTGGCAATCGCTCCCAACAGTGAAATTGCAGAAGAAAGCATGTTCCTGCTGGGACGCTGTTAT